>NZBM01000001.1 GCA_002687905.1 bacterium
TCAAAAGAAAAAGACGAATCCGATAGTCTAAGACGGTTTAGAGCTTGGCGCAAAAGCAAGAAATCGTCTTGGCTTTCAGGATACAAAGATGCCCACACCACAGGACGAGGACTCATATAACCTGGAAGTGCCTCCGTTTTCTTTCCTGTTTCTATAAGAGTATCTCCAACAGATGCCATACCGGGTTCTTTAATACCGGTAACGATATATCCTATCTCACCTTCTGAAAGACTCTCCTTTGGTTTTTGTTCTGGACTAAATGTGCCTACCTCAAGAACATTAAAAGCAGTCCCACTTGCAGAAAAAGTTAGCTGGTCCCCCTTTGAAACGTCTCCGTCAAAAAGACGAGTATACACAATGACACCCCTGTGATCAGAATATGAAAAATCAAAGATAAGACTTCTAAGTGACCTTGCAGACGTATTCGAAGGATGAGGAATACGAGTCACAATTGCTTGAAGCAGTATCCCAACACCAGCTCCTGTTTTTCCAGAAGTTTCAATTATATCTGAAGAAGAACAGCCTAAAAGTTCACATACTTCTTTTTTAACATCTTCAACACGAGCGCGGTTTGAATCCACCTTACTAAGCGCAGGTATCACTGAAAGACCCATTTCGCGAGCCATGGACAGTACGGTGAGTGTTTGAGCTTGTACTCCTTGAGTACTGTCTACAAGAAGAATCACCCCTTCAACCGCCTTAAGTGCTCTTGAAACTTCATACGAAAAATCAATATGACCTGGTGTATCAATTACATTTAAAACATATGCTTTTCCATCATGCTCATATTCCATTCGAGCGGGCTGCATCTTAATCGTAATACCACGCTCTCGTTCAAGCTCCATGGTATCAAGCACCTGCTCTCGCATTTCTCTTTTTGTGACCGTATTCGTTTGCTCAAGCATACGGTCGGCAAGAGTTGATTTGCCATGGTCTATGTGGGCAATGATGGAAAAATTTCTTATAAATTCAGAACCCATACAATATTTAGACTTCTTCTCCTGATGCAATGGTTTTTGCTTTCCAGAATTTGCGCCTTATGGATCGCCAGGCAACGTCGATCTCTTCATTTCCCATAATTTTGAGAAATACGACACCTACTACAATACCTGCAAAACCAGAAAGAAACCCTTGAGAAAATATACCTATAAATGTATTTATATCAACTAAACCTGCAAGAATGTTTAAAAATAGGTACGCTGTAAAACCCATTGCAATTGCTGATATTCCACTCTGGAACAGGACTCGATAAAGTCCTCTGGAAAATCCTCGGAAATCCTTTTGGAACAATATTGTGAGCACTACCGCATTTATGAGCATTGCTATTGAAAAACCTAGTGGAAGCATGAGTACTTCTGTACCTACAAGTCCTTCAACACGAAGTAGTCGCTCTACAAACATCTGCACACTTTCTACCGATACAAACAATTGCACCAATATGTATGCAAATAAAATCGCTAACGCTGAAGATACCACATTAACGACAAGAGGTTTTCGTGTATTTCCAGAAGCGTAATATCCCCGAACCAAAAGCATTACAATCCCTTGAGCAACAATAGATATAGCAAACAGAGCAAGAGCGGCAGCGGTCAGTCGCGTATCATCCCAATCAAATTCCCCGGAACCTAAGATAACACGAACAATTTGGGCTCTCAAAACTACAAAAAGTGCAATTACAGGAAGTGACCAAAAAATAATGTGTCGTGCTGCAGTCGTAACCTGCTCAAAAAACTTTTCTTTCTCTCCATTCGAAAAAAGTTTGGCTAGCGTTGGAAATGCCGCTACAGAATAACTCACAGCAACAATTGATATAGGGATGCTTTGAAGATGGAAAGACAGATTAAATATTGCAATTGAACCGGGAGCCATGATAGATGCAAATGCCGCCATAAGAAGTAAAACAACTTGGTTTGCAGAGAGAGCAATAGTACGTGGTATAGATGCCGATGCGACGCGCCACACTTCAGCAAAATTAAAAGCAAAAGTAAATCTAGGAAAGAATTTGTTCTTGACAATAAATGGCACCTGAATAGCCATATGCATAAATGCTCCAAGAATCACACCGTATCCAAGCCCTAATATACCAAACGTCGGATAGAAAAATATAACACCAATGATAATTCCAACATTGTATAAGAGAGGTGAAATCGCGTATAAGATAAACTTTTGGTAGGTCTGAGTTACACTTGCATAGAGCGCAGACACACCGAGAAGAATTGGCTGTATTAAGAGAACTCTTGTAAGAAGTACCAGATCATTATAGAGAGCTCCTTCTGCTAATCCAGGAAAGAAGAAATTCAAAAATGTTGGGACTAAAAAGAATACCAATCCTGATACGCCGAGGATAAGAAGTGAAAAAGACGTAAATATACTACTTAAAAAGCGACGTCCTTCATCTCTAGAAGTCTCAAGTTTTTCTGCCAAAAACGGAATAAGTGCATAAACAGAAACAAGTGAAGCAATACTAACAAAAATAAGATCTGGAATGCGAAAAGCGGCATAGTACACATCCAGCAGCTCCCCCGCTCCAAAAGAATGTGTAAGAATTCGATCACGAATAAGTGCAAGAAGTCCTGAAAAAATTGCAAATAGACCAAGTAGATACGCCGCCTCATGTAGGCCACGTACTTCTTTGTGTATAAAATTTACAATTCGTCTAACCATTCAACAATATAACTAACACAAATAGTAAAACGACACAGATTTTATGTGCCTTTCTATTATGCACAGTCATGTAATTACTCTACAATTGGTAAGTTGTTACGTCCTTCCGGATTTGCGAGTTCACCACTGTCCGCAAACGGTGACCTTCCCTGACGTAGATTATCTATAATAAGTTTAATCTCATTATTATCAGGATTAAGTTTTTCGATACTTTCAAACTGGACAAGCGCCTCACTTGACTTTCCAACTCGATCGTACGAAAGGCCAAGGAAGTACCTAGCGTTTGAATATGAAGGGTTAAGTACAATCGCTCGCTCAAACGCCTCTATTGCTCCTCCGTTATTGTTTTGATTATATCTAAGTATTCCAAGCTGAAAGTATGCTACAGGATTGTTAGGATCAATAAGTGTCGCCGCTTCAGCAGATGAGATTGCTTCGCGAATGTTGCCTTCAGATGCCTCAATTTGTGTTAAGAGAAATATTGCCGCAGTATAATTCGACTTCTTTTCCAGAGCACTCGCAATATGTTCTCGTACCTTTTCTGTGTCCCCGTTTAGAACTTCAAGCTGTGCACGAGCCAAGTCTATTGCAGGGTTTGTCGGATTTAACTCTCCAGCTCTATCATATGCACGTTTTGCCGCAGAGTATGACCCATCTATCCCAAGCGGAACGACTGCTTGATATACACGACCAAGACTCATCCAGTTTTGGTAATTTGTCTCATCTATCTCTGTAGCTGTAATAGCTCCCTGTATTGTCTCAGTAAGAGCGGTTTGGAACTGACTTCGAAGCTCGTCAGAAGATACACCTTCTTGAGAAAGAATTTGATTAAGCCGGACAAGTGAGATGTCAGTTGCAAGACGAATATGACGATCTCCAGAAGCAATATTTATTGACTTCTCTACACTTTCCCCTGCTATTTCAAGATTGCCAACTACATTAAAAGCAGTTAGACCACGCTGTAAATACCAAGCCGATACATATCGTCCTCCAACCAAATACAGCGTTCCAATACTTGCTAGAAGCAGTAGTGTGAGAGCAAGAACCGAAACAAATCCGAGGCGCGGATTTTCTGCAAACGACACTTCACGAATTTTATATAGCGGTGTAGATCTCAGCGAAGCAATAAATAACCCAGTAAATACAAAAGCAAGTGCAATAACAACTATATTTGGAAGGTAGAAAATACTAAACACCCACAAATATGCACTTGAAAGAAATGTAGAAAGTGTAAAGTAATACGATGATCTATCAGTCATAGGTCCGGAAATTAGTGCACGGAATCCCATATAAAGAAAGATTATAAAGAACGCTATCCATGATATTCCTCCAACTATACCGGTTGTCACAAACGATGTCGGTACAAACCCTATACCTGAATTGAAATCAATATTCCAGAATAATGTGCTGTTTATACCCTCCGGCTTGAAAAGTGCCCACTGTTTTGCAAACGTATTTGGCCCTGACCCAAATACTAAATTATCTTCATATGTTTCTTTAGTAATTGAGATTGTGCTTTGCCACGATGGTCGTGCTTCAAGCTGAACGGTATTAAATGTTTCAGAGAAGAAATTTCCAAGTGCTGTACCTTGCACCAAAAATACAATAGACACCGCAAGCACAACAAGAGTTGCAACAGTAAGCTCGATGCTTCTGCGCTTACTTGCCGCCAAATCATTTTCCTGCGCCATTCTATGTTTCCAGAAAAGTCTACCTTTAGAAACAATATAAACAAAAAAGCCAAGAGCAAATAATCCTACAACAAGCCACGCAGTGAAGAAATTGACTACAGCAAGAAGAAGTATTGCAAGCACAAGTGCCGTATATAGTATTAGTTTATGAACTTTACCTAACGTTAGTCCTCCAAGAGAGACGAGAGAAAGAACGATTATAAGTCCATAGAAAATCGCTAAGTCATTCCACTTACCAAGAAGGTTGTCTACCGGAGTTGTAAATACACCAAATGAAAGAATTTCAGGACCGCCAATAAGCCGAATACTTTGAAATAGTGCGAGGATAATAAACGATATGAACAGTGCGAAATATATCCTTAAAATTTCCTTTTTTGTTGTAACGAGAATTGAGACAAGTGATAATAATAGTGCCATTACCGTCATGAATCCAAAAGTATCAACTTCAAAACGCTGACCTACTAATGAAAATAAAGTTGTGTTCCCCAACAATGATGAGATGAAGTAGGAAATAGGTAGTGCCCACGGAATCAAGAACAGAATATTTCTAGAAAATATAGCCGTACCGCTTTTAAGCCGTGCAACTATAAAAAGAATAAATGTACTAAGAACTGCAAGCACTATGAGTAGTGTTTTTGTAAACTGGAATGGCGCTGACTCAGACGGAATAAAGAAAATTGGAAGTAGAAATATAAGAGCTGTAAGAACCCATAAAGCGATATTGTCTAACTGTTTTGGAAGTCTGGATTCTCTCAAGGTAGGGAGTGTATTTTCCTGCATATAATAGTATTAAATTATTACAATATAATGCTGTAATTATAACAACTGCAGTCACAGGTACAAATCCACTATAAGGTATTGCAAATAAAGACTTTTGTGGTATACTTTTTTAAGTTCTTATATTGGATAGTTACGCCAATGTTGCCTGCCGAAGGTGGTTGCGACATTGGTGAGGAAAGTCCGAACACTCGCCAATTTTTCCTGCCGCAGGCAGCTGCAAAATTGAGCGTCCGCCGAAACACTCTTGAAGGCGGACCCGCCGTCGCTCTTGCGAGCTATGGCGGATGCTCAGTCTCGCAACCACCTGCGGTGGGCGAGATTGGCAGACAGGTAGCGGGTAACACCCGTCGCATGCAAATGTAGAGGTGCGAGCAGAGACGATTTTACCTGAAAAGGTAAAATCGCCCTCCGAAGCTTTATGCGAAGGAGGGCGCAGATTGGCTATACCGTGAGTCCTCCTACGCCAAGGCTACGGAGGATTGACCGAAGGCCAAAGTGAAACGGCAAAATCCTTACCCGAGTGCAAGGCCGTGCTCCAATTTTCTTCGCCGGAGGTGATTAGAAAATTGAGAGTCCACCGAAGCTTTATGCGAAGGTGGACCCGCCTTCGTTCGCAAGAGGCGAACTATGGCGGATACTCAATTTCTTGACATCGCTTCGCGCTGGAGAAATTGGCAGAGTGCCGCATGACCCGTCAGGCAACTGACGAGGCTAGATAAATGACTATCTCTTCTTCGCTTTTTGAGCTACGAAGGGCAAGCGCCAATTTTGGTACTTGTCCTACGAAGCCTTGACGTAGGAGGACAGAATTCGGCTTATAGATATAAGAACGAACAACATGAAAAGTTCCCGTTAACGCGGGAATTTTTCATTGCTACTCAATTTCACACGTACCTCCAGTACATGCGAGCTCTTTTTTCATTTCAGTCTCATCCTGAAGCTCGTACGTAAGTAATTTTGAATAATCAATGGCACTGAGCCGTTCTACACGGTCTTCATACTCTTTTTTTGTAATCTCTTCGTAAGGAGCAAGTTGATAAACATGCTTACTTCTTGGAAGAAACGACAACCCTCCAATGATTTCCCAGTTTTCATAAAGCCACCCACCAACGCCAATCCATTCATCTTCACCAACAGATACAGTAACTGACGGATTGTGTTCCGTATAATTTTCCTTAACAACTTTCCAATGCTCTAACTGCTTAGATGCCGTTAAATCATTTTTATAAATTGAACCTTTTGGAGACTTAACTGGAAATTCAAGTACATACGTGTTCGCAGTATCTTTAGACTGTCCAACTTCCGGATAGTACGGTACCCCCTGATCTCTAAGCATCTTAAATAACGAGTCTGTTGCAGAAATTCTTATTCGACGCACGTAGTATGGAGCATGACGTGGATGCATACCCGACGCACAATTAACCATTTGGGAAACAGTTCCAGACGGCTTCACACAAGTGATGCACGATGATTCGTTAATTCCAAAACGTTTTGCGTACTGCTTGTTTATTTTAATTGTCTCCGCACGAAGTCGCGCTAAAATTTTTGAGTCGCGTGAAGCATCTGAATCCCATTGACCTGTAACAGATACACCAAGCAGTCTCTCTTTTTCACAACTCTTCTTCCAATCTTCAGAAAGATAACTGAAATTGGTAAGCGTTGACTGGTATGTGCCTAGTATCGTTGCAATACGAATTTTTTTGATAAGTGTTTCTTTTGTGTCATTCTTACGAGCAATAACTTCTGTTAAGTTACAAAATTGTTTTGACTGTAATATTATCTCTCCGCACGGATTTGTACCAGGGTCTCCCAACGGTCCTTTATCAGTTGCTTTCTTATATTTCTTGTGAAGAAGTTCTCGACGACGTTCCGGAAGTGTTTTTTCCAAACCTCCGCGATTAAATATACCTCTCTCTCCTGCTCCACTTTTCATAAGAGAAATCCATTCGTCCATAAACTCTTCATTTGATGGCCGCCTCTCATATACTGCAGAGTTATTAGCCATTGATCGCTGTGGTTCGGTAAGATAAAATTGTCCCTTTTTTGCATCGCGCATCCCCTCATCGTCAAGATCAGAAAGTGAAATCATCGCACTACGGCGTACTCCCCCTGCCACAATCGCTTCTCCGATCTTGCAGATTATGTCATGAGCATCTAGGTTGCTAAGCCTTCTTCCCTGCCGTGCAAGTATTTTTTCACGAGTAAAATTAAGGCATGACCTAAGCGGATCAGGCCCTGAAGCCTTACCACCCATTGTCTTTAGACGTGCACCAGCAGGTCTGATTTTAGAATAATCAAACTCTATATCCTTACCAGAAAACCAGATTTTAAGCCCCAGTGTAAGAGCGTCACACCACCCTTCCTTTGAATCAATAATAGTATGTGTTTTAAGACTTTCACCGGATTGAGGTTTAATTTGCGGCAGTGCCTGAATATTTTTACTCTCAACCGCAAACCCAACTCCTGCGCCAGACGCAGACACATACATGATTTCAGCAAAGTCTTCTAACTTTGTTGGTGCAATAAATGAACAGTTGTATGCAGTGACATTGCATCGTTTTGCAGCCTTACCTGAAAATTGCAATAGACGCATAGATGGCATTGCTTCATGATTTAAAATTGCTTCTCTTACTTCCGTGTATTCTTTTTCCGTTAATTTTTTTCCAAGATTTTCACGCATGAAATCAATATAACGGTCAACGGTTTCAATCCAAGTTTCTCTTCTGTTTTCAGTTTCATTCCATCTCGCATACGTTCTCAAGTACACAAACTCACCAAGTGGATTGTTTTTAAAATACTTTTTACTTTTTTGTACTAATTCTTTTACTTGTTCCGGAACACTAACTCCCTGATCACGAAGTCGTGCTCGTTTGTCCCTATACAAAATATATCCTTTTGATGTTGCAACATAATCACTTAAGATTAACTCTTTTTCTACTGTATCTTGTATTCCTTCAACTGTTGGAAGAAAATTTCGATACTTTCTAGCGATACGAACAGCATCAGCCGTAACTTTATGTGCTACAAGCTCCGCTTCTTCCTGTGAACCTTCACCAGTCGCAAGCATTGCTTTATAAATTGCTTTAGCAATGCGCTCAAAGTCAAACGAAACAATTGAACCATCACGTTTTTGTATTTGAGGAACAAATTCAGTGTACCTTTTCAAATCAGCACCACTTTCTTTTCCTTTAGAAGTGCTGGAATGAGAACTCAAACCTGTCTCGACTCTATCTTTTTTCGATTCTTTCTTTTCCGTTTTAAGCATATGTATATAGTTAAAGTTTTTATATTCGGAACTTAATTGTATCGCACAAAAATACTTTTCGGAGTGGATAACTGTTCGAAAAAGCACTAAGAAATAGAAAGAAGTCAGTGTAAATACTCTTGCTAACTTTTTTTCAAAAGGACAAAAATATTTTATCTATTTTTACTAAAGGTCACCTTATCACCAATGGAAATATTGAATATTTCTACAAATCCGGAGGTCATTTCTAGAATATACAAGGAAGGACTCTCTGGTTTAAATATTTCAGGAAATGAATCAGGGCTTGCACCAGATTTTATATCAATAATACTGCCACTTTCGTCAATCCATATTATATCAATGGGAAAATTCATATCTTTCATCCAAATTCCATACAAATCGGAATACTCAAAAGAAAACAACATGCCTTCACCTCTTGGAAGCGCACTTCTTTTTGACAAACCCATACGACGAAGCTCCGGAGTATCCATTACTTCAACTGAAATTGGTACATTGCCAACATATATAGTGGAATATACTGATTTATCAAGCACGTCTGTAATAATGGAGTCGTCCTTAGCAATAAACCACACTGAAATAAGTACAGGAACAAGTAGTATTAAAAGTATTATGATTGTTTTCTGCATGTCTTTTATATAATTACATAATTGTCCTTTAGAAAAACAGCTCAGAATATCATAGAGAGGATGGCTTGCCTGCCGCAGGGTGGGATTCGGTCACCCATCGCTAAGTATAATTGTTCACTTCGTTCCAATTCTACTAAGCGTGCTCGACCCCGACTCAAAATAAAGTCTGGGAGACTTTATTTTTCCGTCTTTCGAATCCCATCCTTTCTCGCGTAATGATAATTTGCTCAAACAGCATAAAGCTGTTTTTGCAAATCATTACGGAGAGGATGGGATTCGAACCCATGAAGGGCGTGAACCCTTACTCGCTTTCCAAGCGAGCGCCTTCGACCACTCAGCCACCTCTCCAGACGCTCTATATACTATTTGCTCCCTCGAAGTGCTGCAACCCTCTCTACTACTGGCGGGTGCGTCATAAAAAACTTATGAAGTCCTTTTCTAGCTTCGGCTCCAAAAGGATTTGAGATAAAAAGGTGCGCTGTAGCATTATTTGCCCTTTTCATCGGCGCTTTGTACGTACTTATTTTTAGAAGTGCAGAAGCGAGTCCTTCAGGATAGCGCGTTAAAAGTGCGCCCGAGGCGTCAGCTAAAAACTCTCTTTTTCTTGAAATAGCGAGTTGAATAAGCTTTGCAATTATTGGTGAAAGTATTGCAAGCACAATCCCTGCAATCACTAGAAATACACCCAATCTATTGTCGCGACTGTTTCCATGTCCCCCATAAAGACTCATTCGTATAAAGAAATCAGAGATAAGGGCAATAAAACCAACGAGAACCACTACCACCGTCATTACGAGCATATCTCTGTTTCCAATGTGTGAAAGCTCGTGCGCTATCACTCCCTCAAGTTCATTTCTATCAAGCATAGAAAGAAGCCCTGAAGTCACTGCCACAACCGCATGCTCTTCATCTCGCCCCGTTGCAAAAGCGTTTGGTGCACTATCTTCAATAATATAGAGTTTGGGCATTTTAAGCCCTGCTGTAATAGAGAGATTTTCAACTATGTTCCACAATTCCCTATTTTCCTCTCGCTTCACCTCTCTTGCCCCAGTCATTTTGAGAACTATTCTGTCTGAATACCAATACGCACCAATGTTCATAAAAATACTTATCCCTACTGCAATCCAAAGAATAATCGGTGCATTCATAATGTATGAAAACGCAAAGCCAACACCGATAACCACCACAAGAAATATGGTCATCAAAAACCACGTCTTTCTTACGTTACCATCTTGATGTGTGTAAATACTTGCCATACTTTATGAAAAAATCTTCATTGTCTTTTTTACTTCGTCCTTAACCCCTTCTATACAGTCACATTTCATTACTTCGTCTTCATCAACCCAAGCAAAATCAGTGAATGCATCTTCTTCAAGAGACACTTCACCCTCCTTATACTTTGCCGCAAACCTAACAAGTATCACTGGAATGCCGTCAGGGCGTACAAAAAACACGCTGTTAATATACTCAAGATAATCCTGTATCTCAATACCCGCTTCCTCCAGTGTTTCTCTTCTTAAAAGCTCCTCAATTGCATTTTCAAAATCAATAACATCTCCGTTCATACGTGTTGGATTTTCTAAATCAAAATCCCCCCACTCAAGCTTTCCTCCCGGCACCGCCCATTTATTTGGATGCACCTTTTCTCTTGAATGACGCTTTAATATGAGACATTTCTTATCACTCTCGTGATATACGACTACATTTGCAACAAAATAAAAGAGCTTGTCGCTCTTTGCACTCTCTGTACTTATTGCCTTAGTAGGCATTTTAGAACTTCACCTTTACAGGTTCTTTTGCCGCAGCTTCACTCTCATCAAGTTCAAAGAAGTCTCGTTCTTCGAACTTAAAAGCATTCCCGACAATATTTTGAGGAAAACTCTGAAGTGCTGTATTTAGATCACGAACATTTGTGTTGTAGAAACGACGCGCTGCTTGAATTTTATTCTCCGTATCAGAAAGCTCGCGCTGAAGTTCAAGAAAGTTTTCATTTGCTTTAAGGTCTGGGTAGTTTTCAGACACTGCAAAAAGAGACTTTAGTGCTCCTGTAAGCATATTTTCAGCTCTCCCATGCTCCTCAATTGTGCCAGCATTCATTGCGGCTGTGCGCATCTCTGTTACTTTCTCAAATGTGTTTTTTTCGTGCGCGGCATAACCTTTGACTGTATCAACTAGATTTGGAATAAGGTCATAGCGACGCTTTAGCTGAACATCAATGTCTGCCCATGCCTCCTCCGCACGGTTTACCATTCTTATAAAACTGTTGTAAGCAAAGATTACCCAGAGGGCAACTACCGCAACTACTCCAATTACTATGTATAGAATATTCATATTTTAAGCCAAAATTTGCGACTCAACCGGTTGGGTTGATTATAGCACCACTACATTCCCATGCCCATACCCCCCATATCTGGCATTTGAGGCATACTACCTTTTTCTTCTGGCTCCTCTGCTACTGCCACTTCAGTGGTGAGTAGAATTGCTGCTGCACTTGCCGCATTTTGTAGTCCAGAGCGTGTTACTTTCACAGGATCAATTATTCCAGCAGAAAGCATATCATCAACTATTTCATCTTTAGCAGCATCATACCCAGCATTTGCTTTACCACCCTTTACTTTTGACACTATTACAGAGCCGTCGTCTTTCCCTGCATTGTGAGCAATTTGCTTAAGCGGCATCTCAAGAGCTTTGATTACCAGGTTGAATCCCACTTGCTCCTCTTGATTCATTCCTTTCTTTTCGTTTTCAAATTCTTTCTCAAGTTTTTCAGACACTTTAATAAGAGCAGTACCGCCTCCTGGAACTATCCCCTCTTCAATTGCAGCCTTTGTGGCATTTACCGCGTCCTCAGTTTTAAGTTTTAGATACTTCATCTCTGTCTCTGTTGCGGCACCAACTCGAATTACAGCTACCCCACCTGAAAGTTTTGCTACACGCTCTTCTAGTTTTTCTTTATCAAATCTTGAATCGCTAGAGTTAAGTTGAGTCTGTAGTTGTGCTACACGCTCGTCTATTTCAGCTTTCTTTCCTTTGCCACCAACAATTACGGTATTGTCTTTTGTAGAAACCACTCTGTTTGAGAGTCCAAGTTGTGTAAGCTCAACCCCGTCAAGCTTCATTCCTACCTCCTCGCTTATCACTTCTCCGCCTGTAGTAATAGCAATATCCTGAAGCATGTCTTTCTTTCTGTCCCCGTATCCAGGAGCCTTAACAGCAAGAACATTAAATGCTCCCCTAAGCTTGTTAACTACAAGTGTGGCTAGCGCCTCTCCATCGACATCCTCTGCAATAATCACTAAGTCTTTCTTTCCTGTCTGCGCTAGCTTTTCAAGAAGAGGAACGATCTCTTGTATTGAAGAAATCTTTTTATCAGTTATAAGAATTAGAGCGTCCTTATATTCTGCCTCCATACGCTCTGCATTTGTAATCATATAAGGCGAGATGTATCCATTATCAAACTCAAGCCCTTCTACCACTTCTTTTTCAATTCCAAATGACTGACTCTCCTCAACGGTAACAACGCCGTTTATTCCAACGGTATTAATAGTCTCTGAAATCACATTTCCAATATCTTCTGACTCGGCTGAAATTGTAGCAACTTGTTTTATCTCGCCTTTTCCTGCTATTGGCTTTGAGATTTTGTGAAGAATATCAACGGCCTTCTCTGTTGCTTTCTCAATCCCGCTTCGTATCGCCATTGCGTTTGCCCCCATTGATGCTTCTTTCATTCCCTCTTCAATAAGAGATTGCATTATTACAACAGAAGTAGTCGTACCGTCTCCTGCAACATCATTTGTTTTGTTTGCAACTTCTTTAGTAATTTCTGCTCCAAGATTTTCTATCTTGTCTTTAAGGGTTATCTCTTTTGCAATTGAAACTCCGTCATTTGTTATGGTCGGAGCTCCGAAACCTTTATCAAGTACTACGTTTCTGCCGCGCGGACCAAGCGTCACCTTTACGGCGTCAGCCACATGGTCAACACCATCTTTTAGAAGTTTTCTTGCCTCTTCATTAAATACTATATTTTTGGCCATATTATTTTATTACCGCTAAGATCTGGTCTTCGCGAAGAACATAATATTCTTCGTCATCCACCTTTATCTCTTCATATCCATACTTTGCAAAAACCACTCTATCCCCAACCTTTACTTGGACAGGAACGAGATGCCCTCGATCATCGTATTTACCCTCCCCAACTGAAACTACCTCACCCTGTTCTGGCTTTTCTTTATCAATAGTGTCAGGAATTATGATCCCTGAAGGAGATTTTTTCTCTAGATCCTCTGCTAATAGCGGTTTTACTAGAACCCTGTCTCCGAGAGGTGTTATTGTTGGTTTTTTTGATACTTTTGCCATATCTAAATTTATGCGCAGGAATTATAGACTCTAAACACCTTTATGTCAAATCCACTTGCCAAATTGATGGCCAGTGCTATACTCCCTCTCAAATGGAAGCATTAGAGGCATTACTGCCATATATACAGATTGCGCTCTCCATCCTACTAGTTATAGCCATACTGCTTCAGCAGACCGGCGCTGGGCTTGGAGGTGCTTTTGGAGGAGACAACTTTAGCGCGGGTTTTCACACAAGACGAGGTGCTGAAAGAACTCTTTTCTATGGAACCATAGTCATTGGCGTACTTTTTGGGCTTTCAGCATTTATTGCACTCATTATCTAATAACTAATCTCTAGACCGAGATAAAAATACGTGAAATATAAAAGCTTTTTGCTAAGGAGATTTGAAATCCCTAAGGCTGAAACACTACGAAATACTGTTAAAAATCTTTCTCCACTTGAGAAGGTAATTTTTAGTGTACTTGTTGGATTCCTCGCTATTACCACTTTCTCACTTCTCTCTTCTGTAAACAAATTCTTAATAAGCGATGTACCTGCTCGCGGAGGAGCACTTTCCGAAGGTATTGTTGGATTCCCAAGATTCATTAATCCAGTACTAGCCACAACTGATGCCGACAGAGATTTAACTGCGCTCATCTACTCGGGACTCCTTCGCGCAACCCCAGAAGGTCTTCTTACTCCAGATTTAGCAGAGAACTATTCAATATCAGAAGACGGTTTAACTTATAGCTTTGTAATAAAAGAAGACGCAGTATTTCATGACGGAAAACCTGTCACTGCTGACGATGTAGTATTCACAATTCTCCGCGCTCAAGACCCGGCACTAAAGAGTCCTAAAAGAGCAAACTGGGACGGAGTATCGGTTGAAAAAATTGATGAAAGAGAAATCAGTTTTACACTAAATCGTCCATACGCTCCTTTTCTTGAAAATACAACTATTGGAATACTCCCATCTCATATATGGAGAGTGGTTGAGTCTGACCAATTCCCATTTAGCGACAGAAACACCGAGCCTGTAGGTTCTGGTCCTTATAAAGTAGACAAAATTGAGAGAAATAATTCGGGAGTACCGGAACTCTACATATTAAAATCATTCAATAACTATTCTTTAGGAGAGCCATTTATAAGCACACTTACATTCAAGTTTTACACTGGAGAGGATGAGCTTTTAAGAAGTTATGAAAGAGGTAAAATAGACTCACTAAACAGCATTGCCTCCGAATCACTTCGCCAAATAAACCCAAAGAGGACCGAAAAAGTTCCCCTGCCAAGGATGTTTGCAGTATTCTTCAATCAAAACCAGGCGCAAATATTCTCAAATTTTGAAGTAAGAAAAGCGCTGGAGGCTGTTATAGATAAGAGAAAGATTGTAAGTGAAGTGCTGGGAGGATACGCAACAATGGTAGATAGTCCAATACCTCCAGGCCTACTCCCAAGGTCAACTACCCCGGACGAGAAGACCTTTAACGAGAAAGAGAAGCTGGAAGAAGGAAAAGAGATACTAGAGAAAAGTGGTTGGAAATTTGATGAGGAAGAAAATCTTTGGAAACACTCAAAAAAAGGAATCCTTTCTTTCTCCCTTGCTACCTCAAACGTAAAGGAGCTCAAGGCGGTCTCTCAAATCATTAAGGAGTCGTGGGAAAAACTTGGTATAGATGTAAATCTTCAAATCTTTGCTGTTGGAGATTTAAATCAAAACATAATAAGGCCTAGAAAATACGATGCGCTTTTATTTGGAGAGATTGTCGGTAGAGAGCTAGATCTATTTGCTTTCTGGCATTCCTCACAAAGAAATGATCCTGGATTAAACATTGCCCTTTACGCAAACATTGATGCAGACGCTTTTCTTGAAAAAGGAAGAACCGCAACAGATAAGCGTATACAATTTGATGCATATAGAGACTTTGAGAAAGAAGTTAAGGTGGATTCCCCCGCTATCTTTCTTTATTCTCCCGACTTTATATACATAGTTCCCGAGCGAATAAAAGGTCTATCGCTTGGTTCAGTAACAACTCCTGCGGAACGTTTCTTAAATGTCCACGAGTGGTACATAAAAACAGATCGCGTATGGAATTTCTTTGCTAATTAATAATTAACTAAAATGCCCCCAAGAAAAACTACAAGACTAAACACTAGAAGAACTTCTCAAAGGAAAACCTCCGGCAGAAAAACTACAAATAGAGCTTCTAGAAATGCTCCCAGTCTAGCTCCTAGAAAAAAGGAAGTTGTAATACCTGCGCCCGGAGAAGATACGGTTAGAATAATACCTTTAGGAGGAGTTGAAGAGGTTGGAAGAAATATGACCGCAGTAGAAACTGCCGATGATATCGTGGTAGTTGATGCCGGTTTTCAGTTTGTGGCAGAAGAAGCTCCGGGTGTAGATTATGTGCTTCCAAATACACGCTATCTTGAACAAAGGAAAAATAAAATAAGAGCTCTTATAGTTACCCACGGACACTTAGACCACATAGGTGGTATTCCTTACATAATGGAAAGAATCGGAAACCCTCCGATTTATACTAGCGAGCTTACCGCAATGATGATTAAGAAGAGGAATGAGGAGTTTCGTAATCTCAAACAGTCTGAAGTACATACTCTTGACCCAAACGCCCCTCTTACGCTAGGAAAGATGAAAATAAAAACTTTCCCAGTTACTCACTCAATTCCTGATTCAACTGGAATAATAATTAGCACTAAACATGGAAACGTAGTTTTAAGTGGTGACTTAAAGCTTGAACACGAAGACGAAATACCAAGCAAAAGAGAGGAGGCAAACTGGGCAAAATTTGAAAAAGAGAAAAATATCATATTTATTGCCGACTCAACTAATGCTCAACAAGATGGATTCTCAATACCAGAGAGAAGGGTCTTTGAAACACTTGAAGATATAATCAAAGGTGCGAGTGGAAGAGTAATTATTGGAACTTTTGCTTCACAGTTTGAGCGAATGATTAAGATAATTGAAATTTGCGAGAAGCTCAATAAAAAAATAGTCACAGAAGGAAGAAGTATAAAAACAAACCTTGAAATTGCTGAAAGAGCAAAAAGAGTTGAACCAAAAAAAGGCACTATAATCCCCTCTCAAGAGATGTCTGATTATCCGCCAGACAAGATAGTTATTCTTTCTACTGGTGCGCAAGGTGAAGAATTTGCTGCTCTTTCAAGGATTGCGACCGGAAAACATAAGTTCGTTAAATTAACAAAAAGGGACACTATAGTTCTTTCATCTTCTGTCATTCCTGGAAATGAACTTGCGGTTCAGAGACTCAAAGACAACCTCTACCGACACGCAGGGAAGATAATCCACTACAGAGCTTCAGACGTGCATTCAACAGGCCACGGAAATACCGGCGAGCTAATCTGGATAAATAAAAAAGTGGGAGCTAAGTTCTTTATGCCCGCGTATGGCTATCGCTCAATGACGCAAAGCCATGCAAATGCAGTGATAGAGTCTGGCTTTCCGGAGAAAAACGTAGTTGTAGCAGACAACGGAACAATAGTTGATATAGAGAAAGGAGAAAAAATGACAGTTAGAAAAGAAATGGCGCCGTCAAATCCGATGATGGTTGACGGCTTTTCAATCGGAGATGTTCAAGATGTTGTTATTCGAGATAGAAAAAACATGTCCCAAGATGGAATGTTCGTCGTCATTGCTACTATTAATTTAAAGACTGGAAAGCTTAGAAAATCCCCCGACATCATATCCCGTGGTTTCGTATACCTTAGAGAATCCCAAGACCTTCTTCAACAAACTCGTCTTATCATCAAAAAGAGTATTGAAAATTCCACAAATGGAATGCATCCTATAAACTTTGACTTCGTGAAGGATAATCTGACGGATGAAGTAGCAAACTTCCTGTTCCAGAAGACTAATAAGCACCCAATAGTTATACCAGTGCTTCTCGGCGTATAATCTTATAATGGTATTTTCACGCCAGCTTATTCGCCAAAAACTCTCTTTTGGGGCTCTTTATGTAATTAATTTTGCATTCTCCTTCCATTTCTTCTTCACGATATATTTCAACTCAACATTCCTTGAGGAACGTGGAGTTGAGCAATCGCTTGTTGGACTCATCTATATAATTGGTTCTTTTCTTAGTATATTTGGTCTTTATTTTGCCCCAAGACTGTTTAGTCTAATCGGAAATTACTTTTCAATACTTCTTTTTGCATTAATTGAAGGTTTGGCTTTCTTAGGACTTTACGCAATTACCGACACCTTCGCTACCATATCTTTTTTCTTAATTTACTCCGTAATGTACCCATTGATAGTAGTCAGTTTAGACATATTTCTTGAAAATTGTACAAAGATTGAGAAAAACACGGGAAGTATCAGAGGTATATTTCTTACCACAACAAATATAGCGCTGATAGTTGCTCCGCTAATTGCAGGATTTGTACTTGATTCTTATGGGTTTGAGTCAATTTACCTTGTAGCCGCGCTCCTTCTTGTGCCAATTATGTTTTTAGTTTCAATGATCCTTAAAAATTTTGAGGACCCGGTGTACGAAAAACTGAGAATATTGCCTGCAATTAAGGAACTCCATCAAAGGAGTGATATGAGGAATATCCTCATACTTCATCTTCTTTTAAGATTCTTCTTTACCTTTATGGTTATCTACACCCCGATATACCTTCACACACAAATTGGATTCACCTTCTCCCAAATAGGAATGCTCTCGGCAATAATGCTTATACCTTTTGCTCTTTTCGAGTATCCCTTAGGGAAAATTGCTGATACATTTTTTGGAGAAAAAGAGATACTATTTCTAGGATTCCTTTTGATGATAGTAGCAACTTCCACTCTCTCCTTTATCACATCAGCAAGCTTCATGCTTTGGGCAGTCATATTGTTTTTAACAAGAACTGGTGCAAGTGCAGTTGAGATTATGACAGAAAGTTATTTCTTTAAACATATTGATGGAGATGATGCAGATAACATAAGTGTATTTAGAATAATGCGACCACTTGGATACATTGTGGGACCAGCAGTTGGTACTGCATTTCTGTTTTTCTTTGATTTTCAATATATTTTCTTGGTAATTGGAATAATATTATTACCAAGCCTTCTTCTTACTCCAAGGCTTAAAGATTCAAAATAGGATAGAATAAAGATAGAAAGGAGTTTCTGAAGATGAGTAAGGACAACTACGAAGTGGCGGGTGGTAACACCCTAAGACTCATCGGAGCAACTGCTCTGTTGGGATTTGTGCTGTTTGTGGCAGCTATTCCAATATTTTTTCCGGTCAGTGGTTATTCAAGACCACTTGCAGCGGGGTCTGTCGCAGTATTTGTACTCGCTGGGCTGATATTCCTACCTCCCATCTATCGAATTGCAAGAAATGCGATTCGTAAGAAGCCGCCGAAATGAAGTAGGCGGCTTCTGTTTTTATGCCCAGAAATTAAAACAGCAAAACCCTCATTAAATAAATAGAGGGGTTGTTGTCGCCCTTCTCCTTGGGCGTTTAAAGAACAGGTCGGCAACTATTCTAACAACACAAAAACTCAAATCAACCTGTGGATAGTATTAGATTTCGTATATTACGTCTTTTCTTTCAACCACAACTTTCCAGCCCAACCTTTTTGCTTGTTTGTAGAGTTTTTGGTTCGGATTAAAGCAAATTGGCTTATCAACCAACTCAAGAAAAGGTATGTCCCCTTCAGTGTCGCCCACACCAATTGAGTCTTTGAGTGTGAGACCATCTTTCTCAATGGCGCGCCTTACAATATTTGCCTTATTCTCTATTAAGTGTTCATCAATAATCTTTCCGGTAAATCTGTCTTGCGGACCAAGTTCATATATTCGCCCATAGACTTTATTAAATCCTAAGCTTCTACAAAAACTATCAAGTATCGCTTTTGGAGATTGAGACACAGCTAAAAGATAGAAATTTTTACTCTTTAATTCTTTAATAAGATCGCGTGTATAACGATAGACGTGCTTTCTCTGCTCGCTTACAACTTCTTTTGCCAAATCACTGAAATCTCCGTAGTGAACTCCTTTTATATTTTTCATAAAAGAAGCTGCAAGAGAGTAAATATATGCCTCATAGTCACCCTCTCTCTCAACCCATTTTCTATAATCTCTTTCGTATTCTTTTCTGGCTTTCTCAGGAAAAATCCCTCTTTCAATAAGCATCTCTGTAAGCTCAATTACGAGACTCGAGCGAAATATTGTTCCATCAACATCAAAAATAGCTGCTTTTTTCATATAGAAATCCTAGCATAAAAGAAAGAACCGACGCTCGGGACGTCGGTTTGGCGTCGGTCCGTGGAGATTGGGCCAGTTTTGCCTTCACAGGATTTCACCGTGGTGACCTTCGCGCTCTTCTCGAAGAAGCTTGCAATTCGGGACCACACAGACGATGACCTCTTGAGAGTAAGGTGCCCTCTGCCCAATATCCCCACGAACAGACACATGGATAATAACTCAAGGTGTACAGCATGTCAACTCTAAATCTCTCGATTTATAATCGCCTTTATCTCATCAACTGGAATAGAAAAACTTATATTCTCACTCCCGCGTACGGTTGCTACATTTATTCCAATCACATTTCCATTAAGACCAGAAAGTGGGCCGCCGGAGTTTCCGGGATTAATCGCGGCATCCGTCTGTATTACTCCGTTAAGTGGAACCAAGCCGCTATCGCTAAGTGCTTCGAGTTGTCTATTTAGCCCTGAAATTATTCCAACAGAAACAGAGTTACTAAACTCTCCAAGTGCATTTCCAATTGCAAAGACCGACTGCCCTAATTTAAGAGAGTCCGAGTTTCCAAGAGAAACTTTAGAAGAGCTTCCACTGATTTTTATTATCGCAAAGTCAATATCAGAGTCTTTATAAATTACTTGAGCGCCTTTTGTAGAACCGTCAGAGAGTATTACTGTGTAATCTGCTTCATTATCATTAACAACATGCCTGTTTGTTGCGATGTGTCCGTCTCTTGTTATAAAAAATCCTGTTCCTGCGCCAACCTGCTTTCTTTCAGTTCCTCTCTCAACAATTCTTGGAACTCTTATATCAAAATCCTTAAAGAAAGGGTCATCCCCAAATGGATTTACGTGTACTATTTCCATTTTTGGTACATCCTTGCTTATCACAATTGAAACAACAGAAGGAGCGATACTTGCTACCGCCGCAGTAAGTAAATCATCTTGTGATTTTTCCCGAAGCTCAGCTCTTCTTTCTAGCTCATCGCGCGCCTCAGATGCCTCATCGCGCACAAGGCCAATTCTCTCTTCCAAATCTGAAAGTCTCTCCTTTAGGGCGACTATCTCCTCGCTCTCAGGTGATATACTAAAACCAAAGAAAAAGCCTGCTCCGACGAGAAGCGTAATAAATAAGCTAATTATTGTGTAATAAATCTGATTCACAGCCAAAGTATACACGATTGCGTAAAGATACTGCAAAAATAACCAATCTCCACTTTTACTCCATGGAGTAAAAGTGGAGATTGGTCTTATATTAATTTTTGATTATTTTGAGGTGGCCAGACCTCTACTGCTTTTGGATATATTTCCGTCAGTGGATGCTCTAAGCAGTCATGTTTGTTTGCCTTGCATACGTAGCGGCCAAACATAACCAGTGTGTGATTTACATACAGCCACTCTTTTTTTGGAGTTATTTCCATTAAATCCCTCTCAATTTTTACAGGATCTTTTGAGTCGGTTAGATCAAACTTAATTGCTAGCCTTCGTACGTGAGTATCTACTGCTATTCCCTCATGAATTCCATAAGCACTCACCAAAACCACATTTGCGGTCTTTCTTGCGACACCCGGAATAGCGAGCATTTCTTCTATGGTCTTTGGAATCTTGCCGCCAAAGTCGTTTCTTACGACTTTGGCGGCAGCTAATACATTTTTTGCTTTGTTTTTATAAAATCCGGTAGAGCGTATGTCTTTTTCAAACTCTCCCAAGTCCGCGTTTACATAATCATCAAGCTTTTTGTATTTTTTAAATAACGTTTTAGTGACTTCATTCACTCTTTTGTCAGTGCACTGTGCAGAAAGTATTACAGCTACCAAAAGTTCCCAATTGTTTCCATAATTGAGTTCTGTTTTTGTTCCAGGGTAGAGTTTTTTTAATACTCTTAGCATCTTTATGATGCGCTCCTTTCTTTCCTTTATTTTATCTTCACTCAATTTCTTTCTCGTGCACTTCCTCTTCAATAATGTAAGACGGTAGTTTGCCTTCGGTCATAAGCCAGAACATAACAATTGCTCCCCCAAATACAACAAAGAGTATTAAGGCGCCAATTGTTCCAAGCTCTCCTTTTGTCCCCTCATTTAGAAACTCTTCATATCCGATTAGTCCTCCAATAAGAACGAAAAGTGGAATAACCCAGTAGCGCATCCATTTTGGTAGATATACTCTCTTTATTTTCTTCATACTATTTTAATCTAGCGCCTCTTCCAAATCTTCTCGTAAGCAATAGTGATAAGCACCCCAAATGTTATTAGCCCAAATACCGCGCTAGCTAGCCACTCTAGAACCGGCACAAGTCCAATAATCCAAAGTGCTGTAATACCAAGCACAGCCCAGCGCCAATCAACTATTACTTCTTTTTTAAGCCATTTTGAAAGCGCGGCACCTACTACAATTCCTGCATAGATTTTTGTAACCACAAGAAGAAGTAAGAATAGAAGAAGTCCAACAGCCCCAAGAAGTAGCCCTAGAACTGACATAAACAAAAGAACTATTACAACTGGAATAACGACCATCGTCACAAACCCAACAAGTAAGTTCTTTCCAGTTTTATCAAGAGCATTTCTTCCAATAGTTCCTGAAAGACGGTTAAAGAGTCTGACCGCAACAAGTCCAGCGATTAAAAGAAGTACAAGCTTTGCAACAGAAAGCGCTCCAAAGATTGCAGCAAAGTTTGGCTCAAATACCCCACGTACGTCACGCTTCTCAAATATAGTTTCTCCTCCTATTGTGACACCTTCTCCTATTTCAACCGCCTCCGGCGCATGATACTCAAAATCGCCTCCTATAAATAAGTTCTCTCCTATTTCAAATTTTCTACCCGAAAATATTTTTGCATTTCCTCCAACAGAACCTTTCAAAACTACCTCATCTGCATAAATGAGTAGGTCTTCGTTTATTGTTCCCTCTATTACGACTCGCCCTCCAACGACTATCGCCTCGCCAGAAATCGTGGTTCCGGAAATCACATGAACTATTCCACCAGCTGCTATTAAATCATCTGCAACACTCTCTCCTATGGTTACTTGGCCGCCAGCAACTCTTAAGTCGTCCCCGATTGGACTAAGAACATCTATATCTCCACCGCCTAGTGTTACGTCACCTCGAACAGGCCCATTAACTAAAACACTTCCTCCCCCAGAGAAAACATCTCCATTAACTCTTCCAGAGACAACTACATTTCCGGCAGATATGTATATATCTTCATTAATTACTTCCTCTTTTGATAATGAATATTCTTCTGAATTTGTAAAAAAAGCAGCGCTGGCTGGCATAGAAACCAGAGCAAAAAGCGCTACAAGTAGTATTAATTTCTTCATATTGGCCTTATTTTACACTTATTTTACTAGGTCTCAAATAAGCTTCTCTATTCTTAGTCCAACGAGTCGAACCGCCTTTTTCTCTGGATTTTGAACCCCTTCAAAAAAAGGTAGCACAAGCTTCATGGCTTTTGCTTCAAGCTCCTTTGTGTATTTCATAACTTCACTGGTAGTAACTGAGCGAGTAAACGTGGTGAAATCTGCAAAACGCACAGTAAGGACCACTGTTCTAAAGCCAGAGAAACTTTTTCTATTCATAGAAGAAGTTATACTCCTCGCCATTTTTGATAGCTCGTAAAGTACAAAATTTAAATCGTATGTATCTTCTCTAAATGTTTCGTGCTTACCAATTGATTTTCTTGGCACTGGTTCGTGAAGTTCTCTCTCATCAATCCCCCGAGCTTTCTCATACATCGAGAATCCCCACTTACCAAAATTTTTTTCTAACTCCTC
This sequence comes from bacterium, assembly GCA_002687905.1. GTDB lineage: Bacteria > Patescibacteriota > Minisyncoccia > Phycocordibacterales > JABMNX01 > UBA6534. The sequence continues at coordinate 23,361 of NZBM01000001.1, forward strand.
CCACGACAGTTTCTGTAAATCTCCTACTGTTTTTATTTTAAAACGTCTGAGTTTTTCTTCCGCTTTAGGTCCGATACCCGGAATATCTCTAATTGAAAGTGGTCTTAGGAATTTATCAACCTTACTTGGTGTAATTACCGTTAGACCATTTGGTTTATCAAAATCAGATGCTATTTTTGCAACCAATCTATTTGGACCAATGCCCACGGAGCAAGATAGTCTTGTTTTTCTCTTAATTTCGCGTTTCATATTCTCAACATGAACTCGAGCGGCCTTAAAAGTTTTCAAATGAGACAAGTCTGTAGAGCCTTCATCAATTCCAGTCTGCATTAAAGTTGGAGTATATTTTGAAACTATATTAAAGATCTCTCTTGAAGCATCTGAGTACCTATTCATGCTGGGAGAAATAAATGCGCAGGCTGATTTTCCTTCCTTACGCGCAGCTTCTGAAAACCCCCATGCTTTTCTTATAGGAAGTGCTGAGTGTATGCCGTATTCTCTTGCTTTGTAATTTGCAGTTGAAACTACACCTCTCCCAAAACCTCCCTCAGGGTCACTTCCAATAACCACAGGAAGTCCTTTTAAATAAGGATTGTCTCTTTCCTCAACTGATGCAAAGAAAGCGTCTAGGTCAATGTGAGCAATTATTCGCCCTTTCCCAGTACTCATATAGAAAGATTATACACCTCTAAAAATGAAGAAAGCCGATCTCACGGATCGGCTCTTCAAAACGGTATGTCGTCTGGCTTGATGTTAAGGGAATTCGCAATCACTGCCGGGTGAAAGCCCCTTTTCTCAAGCTCCTTTCGGACAAAAGCGTCTCTAGCGGCTGCTGCCTCTATTTCGGTCTCAAAATAACCGAGGTGTTTCTGCCTGCCATCACTATAACGGTAGGCTACATAAGGGGCTTGGATGTAGTGTAATCCGCTTCTCCTGGCTACCCCTGTAAACCTGCTACTTGAAATGCCGTTTCTTCTTCCAGCGCCATGATTCGCCATGTTTTGCGAGTGGTTCATTCGCCAACGTTCCTGAGGCTATTTCCGTCCATGTGATCAATCAGCACTGTGCTTGGTTCCTTGAGCGCACCAGCGACATATCGATGAAGATAAATGCGCTTTTTGAAAAGTGGACCTTCAGACCTCTTACCATTCCTGCCTGCGTAAATCCTTCCATTTCCAACCGCGCAAGCGGTCCAGTTTTTGTAACCTTCATCCATCAATGTCTTGAATACTTCGTCATCCACTACAGTGACGTAAGGAATTGAAGGGTCATCTTTGATCCAAGGACCGCCGCCAAGAATGATAGTGGTTTCGCCGGGACGAGCTGTCGGATTTACCTCATTTGGATGGGACCATCGAGGAATTTCCTTAGGCTCAAATTGAGGACGATTAACCATATCGTCCGTGAACTCAAATGCGTCGTCCACCTCAATTGGGGACAAAGCTGTTCTAGACATCTTTTTCTCCCCGACTGTGTTTCAAACGACTGCAGCCCAGACGTTTTTCTAAATCCATACTATCAAAAATTTAAAGTGCTATCAGTAGAGAAAATTACAAACCCACGAAAAATTCTCTGTGTGAAGCCCAAAATCCTGAATCTTCTGGTATAACTTCCTCTGAAAGTTCGTTACAAAAATAATGGAGAGTGTCATGCAAGTGACCCTTAACTCAAGAAGGGCTTACTGGCTTGTAGACACTCTCATAGAGCGTCTAGAGAAAGGCTGGTACCCGTTTGACGTTGCCGAGGATGAACTTCCTCAAAATATGATTCCTCAAGAAATACGCGAGGACGAAGTAGAGTTTGCAAGATTTCTTTTCTACGTCTGCATCTATATGCGTGGCAGGATTAAGAGCAAAACTGTATTCAAGAACCTGCTTCGTATGAAAGAAGAGTACCCTAAACTCTTCTCCCCTGAAGACGCCGCTGAGATGAATAAAGAAGAAATCGCGGCTATTTTGGGAGAATTTGTCGGATGGGATAAAGACAACGCTGCAAAATTCTGGAAGGAAAATTCCAGACGTCTCGCTGTGTACTGGGATTCAAATCCATTAAGCGTCATCCGCGGCGTGCGGGACTACGACGAAGCAGTTGAGCGCTTCGCCAACTTAACGGAAGAGGGCCCGAAACAACTACCGACCTCCAGGGAGACCTGGGATTTCCACAGCCCGAGAAGTAGAACCGTGAGTTCTTCCTCGGACTGTAGTCTTTTACACTTCCTTATATCTAAAGCAGTCAACCTCGTGGTCATTTACCATCCCTGTCGCCTGCATGTGTGCGTAAATAATTGTCGAGCCCACAAATTTAAAGCCACGTTTTTTTAAAGCCTTGCTCAATTCGTCCGACTCTTTACTGGTCGCTGGGATATCTTTTATACTCTTTCGCTTGTTTGTTATCGGATTTCCACCCACAAAGTTCCATATATACTTACTAAAAGTTCCAAATTTCCTTTTTACCTCAAGAAATGCTTTTGCATTTGTTATGACCGCCTCAATCTTCAAACGATTTCTTATTATCCCTTCATTCTTTATTAATCGTTCTACATCTTTCTTTGTGTATTTTGAAATTTTGATTGGATCAAAATTAGAAAATGCCTTTCTATAGTTTTCACGTTTCTTTAGTACTGTCTCCCACGAAAGCCCTGCCTGCGCTCCTTCTAAAATTAGAAATTCAAACTGCAATTTATCATCATAAACTGGCACTCCCCACTCTTTGTCGTGATACTCAATCATTGACTCTCTTTCTGCCCATTCACACCTTTTCATTATGAGACTATACACCAATTGACTTACCTATTGTGAAAATGTTCATAAAATTGTAGGTTTTCATAAACAGATCAAGAGGTCATTATGACTAGATCAAGTAGTTCCCCCCAGAAACCAAGATGGAAGCTGCTGATGTGGATCTTGGGTACGCTTGCCGCGCTCTGTCTTGCTTACCTGACACTTCAAAAGATCGTCGAACAACTGTTTATCGACTTTGTGTTCTTCTAGAGAGTCTCAAGTCGAAAATGCCGGCCCCACGGGGCCGGCTTTTTCTTTTATTCCTATAATCCCTTGCCAGTATCAAAAAGATTCTTTATCTCCGCAGCACTAAGAGCCACGTTATTTATCATCAGGTCATCGATAAAAAATGGATCAGAGAAAAACGAACTCGCCCCTACTTTTGTTCGATTAATTCTTATTTCATCAGTATTTTCTATACTCCCTATGGTTGGATCAGCAGAAGCAACCTCCCCCTCAGCTCCATCAAGGTAGAGCCTAATCACATCAGAAGACGCATCCCGCACTGCAGCAATGTGGTGCCAACCGGTGTCCCCACCAATGTTTGATATTACTTTTACACTTGCCGCTCGCGCTCCGTCAGAGATTCTAAACGAGGGATATCCGAGTTGGTCAATTCTTATGATAAAAGGACTGATTATGTTATCCGGCCCTTTGCCTACAATCAATCTTTCCGTCTGCGGCCTTCCATCCCTCATAAACCAGAAAGATATAGTGTAACTCTCGCCTTCTTTTCCAAGATTAAGCGAACTTGAATGAGGGATACTTACGTAGTCATCATTGTTATCAAATTTAAGAGCACCTCCTAATATTCCTGTAGCCCAAGTAAAAAAGAAGTCTGCATTGAAAAGAGTTCCATCATTTCCATTTTGAGATGAATCGGCAATGTTAGTCCCGGACCCATCATTAAACTTAAAATGACCAACCAGATTGCTTGCTTCGGGTTCAGGTTCTGGCTCGGGCTCTGGTGCCGGAGGTGTTGGTTCTGGTTCGGGCTCAGGTTCGGGTTCCGGCACTACAACCTCCGCTTCCTCTTCTTCTGCTGGAGTTTCTACTATAGGTTCTTCCTTAGGTTCTTCCTTAGGTTCTTCCTTAGGTTCTTGTTTTACCTCTTCTTTTGGTTCAGATTCTTTTTTCTCTTCTGTTTTGGGTGTGGTTACTACCTTATTATCTTCTTTAGGCTCCTCTTTGGCAGAATCTTCAACTACTTCAGTATCTATCACTCCTTCTTCAACCGCAGAGTTACCGCCAAAAAACGCTACCCAACCCGCAACTGCAATGAGTACAATAACTACCACTATAAGAGCGTTATTATTCATAGGGGTATTATATCTCTAAATTTATATAGGGACTATCAATAAAGAAACAAAATCTATAGAATAAGCTATGCCTGAAATCTATGTATTGGTTATCGGAAGTGTCTTTCTTGTAAGCCTTATTTCTCTAGTCGGTATCTTTACGCTCTCCTTCAGAACTAACGTTCTTGAGAGATATGTCTTTGTTTTTGTAAGTCTTGCTGTTGGGGCACTTCTTGGAGATGCTTTTATTCACCTCATTCCAGAATCTTTTGAAGCACTTAACGATACGACCTTAACTTCTCTTCTCATAATTTTAGGTCTTTTCATATTCTTCGTACTTGAGAAAGTGCTTCACTGGAATCACGACCACAGGCTTCCAAAAAGTGGGCATTCAAATTTAAAACCGCTCGGTACTATGGCGCTTACTTCAGACGGAATCCACAATTTTCTTGACGGATTAATAATCGGAGCAAGTTATCTTGTGAGTGTTGAGGTAGGAATTGCAACTACCATTGCTGTGATGCTTCACGAAATTCCACAAGAAATTGGGGATTTTGGGGTTCTTCTTCACGCCGGCTACAGCAAAATGCGTGCTCTTGCCCTCAATTTCTTTTCAGGGCTTCTTGCGGTTCTTGGTGCAATAGTTGTGCTTGTGTTTGGAGCAACAAGTAGCACGTTTATCTCCTACATCATTCCAATTGCCGCCGGTGGTTTTATATACATAGCCGTTGCAGATCTTATTCCAGAGCTTCAAAAGGTAACTCGTATAAAAAGTTCCCTTATCCAAGTTACCGCAACTCTTGTAGGAGTTTTGGTAATGGGATTTCTTGCTTTATAGGTTCTCTAAAACGGAAAAGCCACCCGTGAAGGTGACATTTCCCGCCGTGCCCACTTACTTACCCGAAAGCAATCAAGCGAACACTGAAAGAAGTTTATTCCTACAGAGAGAATAGTCAACCGCCAGAAATAGCTAATTTCGGGGATTTCCTGTGAATTTCTTGTGGAAAATTTGCGACTCAACCGGTTGAGTCGCAAATTTTGGCTTATTAGAGCCCTTTTGTTTTGTATCTTTTTTAGGTATCCTGCTAACATTGCCGGATCGTCTAATGGTAGGACACAGGTTTCTGGCACCTGTAATCTAGGTTCGAGCCCTAGTCCGGCAGCCAACTTTTTACTATATAGCTTTGTTGTAAAAAACAGGAAAGAAAGCATGCTTTTAAGGGCTACTAGAAATGCATTTCTCGCCGAGCTTTACATCATGTCGATTGTCTTTGTGATAAATAAGGCAGTCACGACGATCGAAGCGGCAAATGAAAATTCTCTTTTAATTCCCGTCGTAATTCTCTCACTCCTCGTCCTCTCTGTCTCTGTTATGGCTTATTTATTTCTCGCAGAGCCTCTACTTGCATACCTTGATGGTGGAAAAAAACGTGCTGCAAATCTATTTCTCTATACCATTTCTATATTTGCAGCAATAACAGCGGTTATTTTTCTCATTCTACTTTCAAAGGTAGTAATCTAAGGTTAGGCAGTCTTCTTTTCTTTGCAGAGCCACTGTTTCTCCTACTAGAGAGGAAAAAGAAACAAGCCGTTAATTTATTTCTCTCAACAATTGCTATTTTCGGACTCATAATTACCAGAGAGTTCCTCATTTTTCTAGCGAGAGTTTTCTCCTAAAGAAGTTCCTTAGTCGGTCATTAAAATCAAGCGGCAGCTCTCCATGAAAGCCTTGCTCTGGGAAATAGAACTCCGCCTTACTGTTTTGCTCAAGTGCCCTCTCGAGTCGCTTGGCGTGAGAAAAAGCAATCTGCTCGTCTTGTTTTGTGTGGATTATAAAGACCGGAATATTAAGCTTCACCGCCGCTTGCTCTGGCGAAAGACTAGCAACTGAAGTACCAAATAACATCTTCGACCACAGATTCATAAGTTCAACAAGCGGATATTTTAAAAGCGAGATGACTCTGTAAGATTCCCATCCGAGATGCCGTAAATCAGAGTACACAGCATATGAGGCGACAGCATTAATACGATCATCTTCTGCTGCGCTCACAATCCCGATCGCCCCGCCAAGCGAGAAGCCAAATACACCAATATGCTCGTAGCCTCGCTCCTTTACAAAGTCAGTTGCCACTTGCATATCTCCTCGCTCTTTTACACCGAGTGTTGTGTAAGCTCCCTCGCTGTTGCCGAAATGCCTCAAATCAAGAAGAAGGAGTGAAAAATCAGGATAGAGTGCCGAAGCTATGCTAAGCATGTCGGATTTCTCTGCGGGATAACCATGGAGAATGATGATTATTTTCCGAGACTCCTTTTGAGAATGAGTGAGCCAGCCTGAGAGAGTGATGTTGTCTTTGGTTTTAATACTCACTTCTTCATATGGGAGTGAATAGTCTTCAGGAGAAGCTCCTATGTTTATTTGAGGAGGATGAATAACAATCCAAAAACTCCAGATCGATACGCCAATAAATCCTACAATAAAGATGAGTAAATATGTCATCCACTTACGCATTACAATACAGTATATATTACCGCGCACACAATCTTTGAAAGACCAATTGAACCTAAAACTTGTACTTCTTTGAGAAGTATCAATGTGTGTTAAGAAATAGCTTCAACTCCCCCAACGCAAGACCTTGCGTGGGGGAGCTATATGAATATAGATAAAACAAGGAAGAACACTCCAGAAACTAGCAGGCCTCGCGCGACCAGTAGTCTCCTAAAGTCTTCCATGCTGAACTGGTCAAGCCTATCCAATGGGTGCTCTTCGTATAGAAAAGCTGCAAGTACAGACAAAACGCCTGCAAACAATAAAAAATGTCTGGTACTCATTAGTCCCACAACATCCTCCTTTAAACCAGTTGGGCCAAACCGCACTTAAAAGTACCAGAAAATCCCTTGTTTTCAAGACAGCTTTAGACGACCTATTTATTCTTATAACAATCTAGACACTTTAAGTTTCCAGTCTCTCGCGGCTGAAACGGAAGCTTTTTAATTTCTGCTCCGCAAGTACCGCATTTCCAATCCCCTTCAAACATTTTCTTCTCGCCTTGTGTTCCTCCTCCCGAATTTTTATTCTTAAAACAATCTATACAGAGAAGACCATCTGTTCTGTTTGGTTCAAAAGGTAATTCTGTAATCGCTTTATTACAACTGCTACAACTCCAATTTCCTTGATGCATAATCTGGTTATTATATTACTTTTTTCTTTTTTTGCTTCTGCTGATAGCCGCTTTTATAAACGCCGTAAAAAGTGGGTGTGGTTCAAGCGGACGTGCTTGTAACTCTGGATGAAATTGTACCCCCAAGAAAAACGGATGCTTACCCTCCGGAAGCTCTGCTATCTCCATAAGTACTTTATCTGGAGATACTCCTGAAAATACAAGGTCTTTGCTCGCTAAGCGCTCTACATAGTCAGGATTTACCTCATAGCGATGACGGTGCCTCTCTTCTATTAATTCCTTTCCGTAGGATTTTCTGGCAATCGTTCCTCGCTTCAAGTACGCAGGATAAACTCCAAGTCGCATTGTTCCCCCATAATCTTCTTTCTCAAGTTTCTTTTTCTGATCGGGCATAATATCAACCACTAAGTCTTTCGCTTTTGGATCAATTTCGTGCGTTTGCGCACCTTTAATACCGAGTGCGTTTCTTGCGTATTCAATAACCATTAATTGCATGCCATAACAAAGCCCAAAATATGGAATCTTATTCTCCCTAACGTAGCGTATTGCATTTAATTTTCCATCTATACCACGCTCCCCAAATCCCCCCGGTACTAGCACTCCGTGATATTTTTTAAGCTCATTGGTTTTGCTCTTTTTCTCAAAATCTTTAGCGTTTAGCCAGTGTATTTCTGGTTCAACACCAAGTTTGTAAGATGAAAACTTTATAGCCTCAATGACAGAGATATAAGCATCTGAAAGAACAAAATCTCCTGTGTCAAAATACTTACCTACTACAGCGATCTTTATCTTTGGTTTTTTGGCATTTACCTTACTTACAAAGCTTCTCCATTTTGCAAAATTCGCTTTTCTGCTTTTCTGTTGCGATTTAAGAAGCTCCAAAATAGTATTTCCTAAATTATCGCGCTCAAAATTAAGAGGGACTTCATAAATACTTTTAATATCAGGTGCGGAAATAACGTGCTCACTCTTTACACTGCACGATGTTGCAATTTTCTCCTTCCTTCTCTTATCAAGCGCTACCTCACTTCGTGCAATTATGATGTCGGGCTGAACTCCGTATGAGTTAAGTGCGCGAATTGCGTTTTGCGTAGGTTTTGTCTTCATCTCGCCAAGCTTCCCTGGAATTGGCAAGTAAGAAACCATAATGAAAAGGACGTCATCTGGATTTTCAACTTTGAGCACGCGCGCAGCTTCAATAAACATTATATTTTGGTAGTCGCCTATTGTTCCTCCGATCTCTATTACGGAAATTTCCGAGCCATTTACATCAGCTGCGCGTGTAAAACGTCTCGTTATTTCATCTCTTATATGCGGAATCGCCTCAACACACTTGCCGCGATAACCAAGAGAGCGTTCTTTTTGAATTACGTGGTTATACACCATCCCACTTGTTATATAGTCTTCATCCGTTAAATCTTTACCCAAAAAGCGCTCATAATTTCCCATATCTTGGTCTGTTTCAAGCCCGGAGCGTAAAACAAAAACCTCACCGTGTTCGGTGGGGTTCATAGTGCCCGCGTCTACATTTAGATACGGATCTACTTTAATTAGGTTAACCTTAAAACCTTTTGACTGAAGAATCTTACCAATTGAAGAGGTGGCAATCCCTTTTCCGACGCCAGACATAACCCCGCCAATGACGAATATGTATTTGTGTTCCTTGCGAGCCATTATTGAATTTTTAGATAACGGCGAACGGCCAAATAACTTGAGACTGCACCAAGAAGGATTCCAGTCCCCATAATAATCACGAAAATCTGTCCGAAATTGTTTAGATAATATTCAAATATGTTTATATTGCTGAAAAATCCTTCTGTTACTGAGCCGAGAGATAGCGTAATTGGATAGAAAAGAACCAGAGTAATGATTCCCGCAGCAATGCCATAGAGAAGCCCCTCAACCACAAATGGATTCTGAATATAAGTGTTACTTGCTCCAACAAGCTTCATAACCGATATCTCATCTTTTGCAGTGTAAATTGCCAGACGAATCGTATTAAATGTAATAGCAACTGATGCAAGAGCTAAAAATATTATTACAAGAGTTCCAAAACGCTCTGCAGAGTTAATTATCTTCGTTAATCTATCAATCGCTATTTTATTCTGAAAGAAATTAATCTTTTCAATTATAGAAGTTTTTCCTTGTGGAGTTGCGTCTTCTTGCTCCTGTAAAAAATTGGCAATTCCCTCATACTGACTCGTCTCCTTTGCTCGTATTGAAAGACTTGCGCCAAGTGGATTCTCTTCAAGCTCATCAAGTGCTTGGAGAGTGAGCTGATCATCACTATGCCTTTCCCTAAAACGAAGGAGTGCTTCGTCACGTGATATATATTCCACCTCCCTCACCTCCGGCAGCACTTCAATTGATTTCTTTAAAGAAAGAATGTTACCTTCATCAGCCTCAACCGTGAAATATACGTTTATATCCACCTTATCTTCAAGCTGATCAAGAGTTGAATTAAGGAGTGCTCCAACAAATACAAGCGAGCCAACAACAAAAAGAGTTACGGTCATCACTAGAATAGAAGCAATTGAGACAAAACTATTTCTCCAAAAACTTACAAACCCTGAACGAAGAATCCTTTTTGTGTTGGTCCATTTCATAAATTACAAAACGTATTTGCCGGATTTATCGTCTCGCACTACTCTTCCGGCATCCAGCGTAATAACTCTCTTATTAAGAGAGTCTATCACTCCTTTGTTGTGTGTAGTAAGAATAACTGTTGTTCCGAGGTCATTAATCTTTTTTAGAATCTGAACTATCTCAAATGTGTTTAGTGGGTCAAGGTTTCCAGTAGGCTCATCTGCTATCACAATGTCTGGCTGGTTAACTATAGCGCGAGCAATTGCAACTCTTTGCTTCTCCCCTCCTGAAAGTTCGTGCGGGAAATTCCACATCTTCTCTCCCAAGTCCACTAAATCAAGTACGTATGGAACGTCAGCCTCTATTTCTTCGTCGGTGCGCCCCGCAGCCTCCATAGCAAACGCAATGTTTTCATAAACTGTCTTATGAGGGAGAAGCCTGAAATCCTGAAATACCATACCCATACGACGTCTCAAGTCGTTAAGACTTTCCTTCTGAAGCTCTGATATATTGCTTGATTCAAAAAACACCGCGCCGTCGGTCGGCTTGTCTTCAGCTAAAAGCATCTTTAAAAGAGTCGTTTTTCCAGCTCCGGAGTGTCCAACAATAGAGACGAACTCATTTGGTTCTATTGTAAGAGAGATGTTATCAAGCGCAGCGGGTCCTCCATTGTAGATTTTCGAGACTCTATCGAAATAGATCATGACACACCGATTTTACTCCAAATCACGCTCTGCGTCTATAAATTTTTGGATATCTCCATCAATAACACTGTCTACATCACGCACTTCAACCTCTGTTCTGTGGTCTTTAACCATCTGATATGGATGGAATACGTAAGAGCGTATCTGATTACCCCATTCAACGCTTGTTGTAGCACTTATTGAAAGTCCTTTTTCTTGTTTTCTTCTATCATCCTCCATTTTCTTGAAGATTTTGCCCTTAAGAATCTCCAAAGCCTTTTCTCTATTCTGTTGCTGGCTCCTTTCAGAGTCAACGTGCACCGACAGATTGGTTGGCTTGTGAACTATGCGCACTGCAGTCTCTCTTTTGTTCACATTTTGCCCTCCTGGACCACCTGATTTAGCAAATTGTATATCAAAGTCATCCTCTGAAACATCAACTCCTTTTAAATCAGGAAGCTTTGGTGTCACCTCAACCATTGAAAACGAAGTATGTCTTTTTTTCTGTGCATTAAATGGTGAAATGCGAACGAGTCGATGTACTCCCGACTCATTTTTAAGCACCCCATATGCACCACTTCCTTCTACCTCAAAAGTGACATTTCTATATCCTCCAGTCTCGTTTGTATTTTCATGAAGTTTATTTAAAACCCAATTTTTGGAATCAATATATTTCTCATACATCCTAAAAAGAATTGCGGAAAAATCCTCAGCGTCATCGCCCCCAGCACCAGAAAAAATCGTGACAATTGCATTTCCTTTATCGTATTTCCCTACGCCAGCGAGCTGGTCTTTAAGCTCCTGATGTTTTGCAATAGCCACTTGCGCAGCGCCTTTATCATCCCAAAAAGACGGTTCATTCATCCCCGCTTCTATCGCTTCAATCTGCTTTTCAATCTCTGACTTATCGCGCATTTATAGATTATACCTTGAGCCAGCGGTCGGGATTGGCGTCAGGTCACTAAACCAAAAACCTTACGATATATCGTAAGGTTTTTGGTAAGTGCCTCCTGCCCGGACTCCCCAGCACCTAACGCGTTAGGTGCTGGGTCCGTCTTTCAAGT
>NZBM01000002.1 GCA_002687905.1 bacterium
CTGTCATGTATCTTTTCAATCGGGAGTTAGAGATAGATAGGACATCTAAAACATCTGATTGTAGATACCACGGTTTACTAAATTTAAAATTGAGTAGTGCCATTACCTTAATATAGTACACCACGTAGAATATTGCAAGGGGTAAAAACTATTATTTTTTAGGCCAAAGGACGTTGTTTAAGTGCTTTTGAGGAATAAGCCTTTTACTTCCAGGGTATAAATAATAGCCTTCCACCAGGTAAGCATAACCAGGTTTTTCAGTAATCAATTTGTTAAGTAGTTCAATTTCTCTTTTTTCGTCAAATTTAAGATCAGGATAATAACCATAAAAAAAATCCTCAAATCTTCTAGTTTTAACTACTGCTCTAACTGTATCAATTTTAGGTTTTAAATAACCCGATTTATCTTCTCTAACTCTCTCCCATACATACAAAGTTAATCTTATCATTTTCCAATTAAACCTTGTGTTATCTGAAGTTAATTTTTCTTGTACTGTTCTATAAGCCTCTCCAGGGGTCACTTTAAGTTTTTTCAAGTTGTCAACTAAATCACCCCAGGTTTTTAACCTAGGAACATTAGGACCTTTTCTCATAGCTTCGCCTAATTTTTGTGCAACTTCAGTGGGACTGGGCTTTCTCGCTTTCATATTATCCTTTATACTTATTCAAGGGGTGAAGGCAATTATTTACTTCTTTTAAATTTTATAACCTGGGATAACTCTTGGGCTTTTCTCATCTTCACACTTTCGGGAGGTTTATTATATCTGGTCTTAATCATCTTTGGTCCTTTGTGAGATTTCTTGGCAACCTTTTCAATAGCTTCATCTGTGGTATTACCTTTAGATTTCTCCAGTTCAACTTCATGAGTAAAGTAAGTTTTCCTTAGGGTCTTTATACTGCCCTCAAATTTAATTAGTTTCCTTACTTCTTCCCAAGCTCCACTTAAGCTTCGTCTTCTAGTTTTGTTTGTTTTAAAATCTTTAGGGGTTCCCCAATCGATACGATCTGAAGGGAATAACCATGGAATAAATCTATGTTTTTGATGGCACTTTCTTTTGTATTGTCTATCCAGTCTATTCAGAGCTCTATTAATTTCATCTGTACGATAAATTTTAGTGTCTTCAACCTTAGCTTTCGATCTGTCTTTTTTGATTTCTTTTCTGAACAAAATATAATCATCTTTTATGTCTGATTTTTTAAACTTTAGTAAGTGTTCTGGTCGAATATCTACACAAGTTAAGAGCATAAGGGCTTCGCTTTGAAATGGTTTCTTTCTTACGATTTTAATCATTGCCCTATCAACCTGGGAGACCTGGTGTTCATCAAAGCTGATTTCATTTAAGTAAGATCCTTTAAATTTACTGTCATCATCTTTAAGGATTTCAATATTTTGTGTTGGGTTTACTGGAGGAGCTTTGTCTCCAAAACATTTAAGTTTATTCTCTGCATAATTCCAAAGATACTGTAATGCGTCCAAGATGTTTTCTTTGGTACCTGGAGCTCTTTCTCTATTTTCAAGATATTTAGAAATAATCCCTTTTGTTAAATTATCAATTATTGAAGGACCTAAATTGTTTGTGTCATAAACAGAAATTTCTTCATCACTATTTTTTGGGTCTTTATTATCTGGGGGATATTTGGCCCAAAAAGATTTCCAATCTAATCCGTTTTTTAGTTTTATAGTTCCCCAACCTTTTTCATTTTCATCAAATATAAGTTGATCAAATCTTTCGTGATAACCCATTAAAAATCTTGCGTAGGTTTTTTGTGAAGACATAGCCAACTTTCCAATCTTTCCTTTTCTTGGAAACTGTGCCTGGACTATCCTTTGGATAATTTCTCTTACGGATAACTCCAGAGATTGATCTAACTCCCTTTGAGTAATTAATTGTTCTCTTGGATTATGTTTCCAACGTCTATTTATAGTGTCGTAATATTTTTGATATAACTTTAAGAGTTCTGCGGAGACCTCAAGGGTTCCATAGAGACCATAGATAAACTCATTGACCTTTAACCAGTGAGCCTTGTTTTTATATTTATATCTTAAATAAAATAGTTTCTTTTGAGTTAATGGAGAATATCGCAGGACCAAACCACTGAGATATGAAACTTTAATATCTTTAAATTTAAAATCTTTTCTATTGCCTTCTTTTTTACGTAATTTATGAATAGCCTTATCCTGGAATAATAATAATTCCTGGGTCACTCTTGGGTCACTCTGTACATTTTTCTTATCTACTTTCATACTTGTAGAAATAATGTGTAAGTGTATAAAGTCTAGTATTACCTAATGACTTGATCTAGGTAGAGCTAGTTGGCCACGTGGCGGAATGGTTACGCAGAGGATTGCAAATCCTATCCGTTAATGACTTCACTTTAATTATTTCCTTGTTTTATAAGCATAATTTTTTTCAAGATAGAGTTCAAGCTCAGTATGGGTCACTCCTGGGTCACTGACAAAATCCCCCTCTCCTCAAGGCAAAGCCTTTCGGCTTCGGGGGAATTCTTTGGAAGATCTCAATTCAACCTCTACTTCAGTCGCCAATCGAAACTCCCTACGGTCTTTCGTTGGCTCCTGGCGGAGCCTTCTCTAAAGGAGGCTCATCTGAGTTTCAAGTTTCAATCTTTTCCAAGGGTCGATCCACCTCTCTCCAGAAAAGAATTACTACTCCTTTCTCTTTATTGCTTAATCCAGAGAGCCATAGGCGGGAAAAACATTTTGACACCCCCACCCCCGTTTTTCTTGAATTAATAGGGTGGTAATAAAAAAAATAATTTTTTCGAAATTTAGACTAGGTATGGGATTTTAAGGGATAAGATGAAGGGAGCTTTTTTTGAGAATTTTGGATCTAATCAAAATGGGCACTCCCTCCAAATAAATTGTATTATTAATGCATGAGTAATATAGGGCCTCATGAGGGGAAATTAAAGTTAGTTGTGTCCGTTGTTTGTCCTTTGAGTATTCCAAGGAGGAAACCAAAGGGTGACCAAGGGGATTATCTCTTATTGTCTTTTGAGTTTTTTATTGCTTCGTCTAAATGTTTAAATCTACCTGGTTTATAATCTTCTCCAGGGTCTTTTGCTCTGGGTTGATACCAAGTGTATTCAATCTTTTGTTTTTCTTTTGTATCGTTTCCATATCCAACCATTTCTCCATAAGGTCTTCCTCCTATATGGAATGAGGTATCTGGAAGTTTTGGCGCGTCCCAATCATACGGGTTCAAATACCATTTAGAAGAGCCATAAATCATACCCCCATACTTAGGTCTGCCATGATAAGTGCCATGAATTTTATTTAGTTTATCTCTAGCTCTTTTATCCGCCTCTTTAAGGGCCTCCTCATTCATGTTTTCGAATTCTCTTCGTTGGCCATCATTTTTATATTTGCCTTGGAGGGAATTTAATAGTTTCAGTTCGTTATGATGTTTAAAACTTTGCTGATCATACTTTCCCTTATAGGGCTTTTCTCCTCCGTGTTCTTTATGAGTACTTCCCCGGTTATACCGTTTTTGTACTTTCCGGTCGTAGTCTCTAAGAGATTTTTCGTGGGAGTTCTGGGAAATCTTAGGTGGTCTAGCGACTATGATATCACGCGGTCTCTTAAAGAAAAACTTTTTGCCATCGAACCTATACTCTAAGTCACACTTCCCTTTTTTCATCCTCATCCTAAGGGCGTTTGTTGAAATACCAAGTAGTTTCGCCATTTCTGGTCGAGTGAAAATATATTCTTCTAAATCTTTTTTATATGTATGGGCCATATGTTGTCCTTTTAACGTAATTGTTACCTGGTCTATCCAGGTGGTCTAAATTTAGTTTTATTCTGGAAGAACCGAGATATCAAACTCTTAAAGTCCTTTAACCCAACGGACCCTCGATTATTTTGGGTTCCCACTTTTTTTCTTACTGCTATATGCAAAGGCTACCCTACTTACCCTAAGGACCCTAGTATAAAACTATTTGAGATACCTATGGGAGGACCTCTGGATCACATTGGGGACACAAAAGGTTAAATAGAGTTTGGGTGTTGTGGGTACCGTGAGTAAGCCCCGGTAACACCTGGGGTTTTACTTTATGAGATCAAAGAAGTGGTCAAACCCGAGGACAATCAAAGGGTCTCTAGAGTTTTGTTTCATAATGACAACCGGTTCTAACTTACCGTGACGCCGGGCCTGGCTATAAAATTGATAGATCGTCTTCATTTTTTCTTGGTTTTTACATTCGAATTGATATGGGACCAATCGTTTAGCAATCCTTGACAGTTTAATATCCGGCCCTTGTTGAGACATCAAGGCTACCTGGACATCTTCCTTCTTTAAATGTTTGAAGACTTTAAGGATCTTGTCCCTAACAAAATTCTGTAATCTTCGGCCTTTAGCTTTCCGGGATTTTGTAATCATTATGCTTTGCCCTCCTTAACAAGTTTGTCATATAGCGCATCATATTTTTTTCGTTCCCATTTTTTTGTATAGTTCCCTTGTTTACGTTCTTTACGCATATATTCTCTTATGTATTTTCTTCTATGCTCCCTTGCTTTCACAAGTTTGTAATAATCTTTTTTTCGCTCGGGTGTCCAAAATCGTTCAGTCATTAAAATGGTGGATCCTCATATTTTTTAGGAATTTTGCTCCCCGGTTTATCACAAGCGCACATTCCACAAGTACATCTGATCGCATAGTTACATTCCGGGCATTTCTCGTTACTTTCAGTATCAATCTCTTTACGACAACTCCAACAAACAGTTTCCCTGAATTTTGATTTAGCAAAAGGCGGAGGAGTTTCATTTTCATAAACAGATTTATCAAACGGTTTTCCAATACTTTCCATATAAGGCTCTACTTCTTTCAAGTGGCTATTGATCATTCCAATTTCTGCCTCTCTAATTCCCCAAGCAAGACAATCAAGAGGGATCCAATAATCATCGGTTACTTCTTTAGTTGTTTTACTTAAATAAAATTCTACGTTTCTTACTGCCCATAATGTTGGATAGCGCCCGGAGTGAACGTGCCTAGCTCCATCGCCCAATCTTACACACCCGAGTTTCTCCATAGCTTTTGCGAGTTCATTAGATCTTCCTCTAACGCCATTATTTTTTCTAAGGTGTGCCCATACTTCGTTTATGCTAACAACATCTTGTTCAAACGGAGCTGATCTTTCAGTCATAAGTCTTTTAACTTCTTTGTAGGTTTCGTGTGCTCCTTCCTCTGACATTTTTGCCAGAGCTTTGGTTTTTAAATTAGTTCCTTCTGCTTTGAAGTTTTCCGATATGGTTCGTTTCTGTAAGTAGTATTTAACAACATTGGCAAGTAGACCTTCTTTTAATTGTTTGTGGAAATCCGCATAGAATTTGTCTTCCATTCTTTTGCTTAGGTTTTCAAATACGGTATATCTCACTTCGTTTTGAGGAAGGGAGATAGCATTTTCATAGTTGGTAAAGAGGAAATAATTTGTGCACGTTCTAACGGTTCTATAATCTTTCCATAGAGGTCTAACTTCGTGTAGATCCTCAGTCATCATAGGTTTTAAATCATTCAGTAGTGTATTTCGTTCCCCCCAATCATCTTTAGATTTAATCTCATCTATTAATACTAATTGCTTATTAACGAGAAAGCCTTTTCCTTTATCAGTTGCTTGGTTGGGTCCTATGACTGAACAATTATGGAGGCCTAATACTTTCATAATTAATTTAAACAAACTTGATTTACCTATTTGAAATTCTTTGGAATAGATCAAAATGGAGTGTCTAATCTTCCGGCCAGGGTATTGAACGATTGTACACAAGAAATCTAACAACCATTCTCTTTCAATTTTGTTTGGCACTAAAAAAC
This sequence comes from bacterium, assembly GCA_002687905.1. Lineage (GTDB taxonomy): Bacteria > Patescibacteriota > Minisyncoccia > Phycocordibacterales > JABMNX01 > UBA6534. Next base: position 5,825 of record NZBM01000002.1, read on the forward strand.
TTAATAAAACAAAGAAGGGTCTTATGAGATCTGGGGTTGGCTTAATACTTTCTAAGTCACTTGGCCAATAGGTGTTAATGTATTTGAGACCGTTTTCTTCAATTATTTTTTCTCCAGGTTTATAAAGGTCGGGCCTATAAACAAATCTCTCAACGATAATAGCATTGGGGTTGCTTTGAAATTTCTTTACTACCGGAGCCTCAAATATTTTACCGTAGGCAATATTAATAGCCTCCTTTTTATATTCATCATTGGTAGAGTTATCCCAAAATCTGTCGTCCTTTTTGACATACCAAACATTCTTAAAGAATTCAGTTTGCTCATTTTCATAAATTAGATCGTGCGCTGAGGGTTCTTTCTTTCCCAATTCTTTTTGCCAATCATAATCTTTCTTATCGTGACTACTAACTATGTGTTCTATCCATTTGTCTTCCGTAGGTGGTACAATATGTTCTTCGTTAAATTTCTTAAGGAGCTCCTTCCAATTCTCCGGTTCTCTCCTTTTGTAATACAGAGCTACATTAAAATTAATATCGTATTGTCCGTTAATACCTTTAGTGCCCAAAAGATAATAAAGATTAATCGAAGTGTTATCTTGCCTTAGGAGTTCAGCTCTTTCGTGAGCCTCATAAACGGTTAACTCTTCATCTTTAGGCCCTAGGGCTTTTCTAGTTATTTCCCCATTGTAATAAAAGTATGGAAGATTAATTCTATTGTCTCCCTTTGGAAATATTTCCGGCATTACTTGTACGGGTTCGACACCCGGTTTAACTTTAAGTGACCAACAATCTAATACTTTTTGGAAGATCTTCATTACCTTAAGGGCCTTCTTAACTTCAACAAGCTCTTTAAATTCCATAACAAGATGAGCTCCCTTGCTTTTAGATTTATAAACCACAAGAGGTAAGCCCAGGATTTGTATTCTTTGATTTAATTTCTTTATGTTTACTCTTGGATTATCAATATCAATAGTCGTAAATTTACAGTAACCATTAATGTTAGGACATACTCCTATACCTTTAGGATTATCAAAATCAGTATGAATAGAATAAGCCTCTTTCGTTAACGGTATATATTTATCTTCTTTATCTTTTGCATATTCCGTTCTGTAACCGGCGCCATTCTTTTGGGTCCATATAAACCTTGATGTGTCCCCCGGAAATAAATCTTTTAAAATCTCTTGGGGTGTCATTGTGAAACTCTCAACTCTTTGGCGTTTGGATATTTCTCCATAAGCTCTGCAAATATTTTTACAGAATTATAATCCAGGTATTTTTTAATCATTACGCTTAGACAACCTGGGTGAACATCGGGGTGTTTAATTTCTAGTCTTTGGATTAATGCGAGGATCTCATCTTCAATATATTGAGATATATTTTCCTCTCTATCTTCTAATAAGCACTTCTTAACTTCACATACGGGTTTATTCATTTAGTTGTCCTTCTTTTTATCCGGCCTTAGGGCAAAAGCCTTAAGTCTTCTCTCAAAGCTCCCAAACAATCGAGTTTTAAGTTCGTCTACATTAAGAGTTAATTGAGTGTTCGCCTCTTTAAGTTCGGCATTAGCTTTCTCGTACTCTTCATATTTATCTTCATACTTATCAACCATAGCCACATTAAATTTCTTTAAGTCTTCAATGGTTTTCTTTTGTAGATAAAGTATGTCGGATAATTTTCTGATATTTTCTGCGTCTTGCTTAGATCTGGCAAACATACCAAGAGCAAGTTTATTTAAAGCCTGGTAACCAACTTTGTTGTGGTCACACGCTTTAGTTTGTTTCTTCCATTTCTTTAATTCTTCTGGGGTTCTTTTAGGCCTCTTGAATTTTATCGGCATAAATAATTCCTTTATCTGGGCCTTGGGAATTTCTATGCTTTTCGTCGATAAGAATTTCTACTGTTTTTGCATTGGATAATGTGGATCCGGGCACTACAATATTAGTAAGGTCTTCTAATTTCGAATAGGTTTTATTCCTTAGGCTAATTGATCGATATTTATATGGGTCAGTCATTTGGCTCCTCCTTAAGTGTTGTTTGACCTCTCTCGCTTTCTATGGCCATTTCCCTATCTAATTGCTTTAAGATTTGCCCTTCTCTTAGTCTATCCTGGGTAAACCTTTTGCTTAGACCTACGGGTGTTTGTGGCCTTATATTGTAGCTTTCTACTTTCTTAATTGGTTGATCCAACCTTCCAAAATACTTGTTCGACATATCTCTTGAACGGGGCACAGAAATTATTTCTGGCATTTCAATCGGCTCAACCTTTTTTATCTTTGGTTTTACTTTTGCGTCATCTATCGTATCTAACAACATAGCTTTCTGTTGCTCCGGGTGTGATAAGAAACTTGTTGGATCATCACTTTTAAATTCCCTGGTGTGACCTTTATTTTTATCTTTATATTTCATAGAGCTTATTTATTTTGTTAACGTATTCAACAATAGGCATAGGTTTCTTTAAATGTTTCGAAAACCAACTTTTACCTTTGTCTTCAATCTTTTGTAGGTCTTCTTCCATTCCTTTTTCATATGGGTGGAGTTCTTCTTCCTTAGGTAAGTTTTTAAACTCCCCGGTATTTTGGTTATGGTTTTCTAACCGTTGATGTAACTTCTTCATCTGTAACGGACTAGCCTCTGGCGCTTTAGGTTTATAGACGTTGATAACATCTTGAGCGGTTACATACTTAGGTTCGGGCTTTACTCTTCCACCTTGCTCCCAAGTAGTTCTTTTTATTTGATTTAAACTCTCCGCCTCCTCTTGAGCCATTCTTTGTTCCCACGGGATATAGTGTGCTCCTTTAGTTGGGTCTTCTGCTTTTACAAAGGCTTTTAATTTCTTATCATCATTAATCCATTTTTTTTTCTCAGCGAAGGCATCCCTTTTTTTCTGTACGGGTGTTCTTGGGTCCGATTTATATTTATCTCCTAATCCAACCGGTGTCGGTAACCCCCACGACCGTAACGTTCTTAGTTGTTGGACAGTTTTTTTATTTGGATCTTCTTTTGGTAATACCGTTGTCTTAAACCTTGGAAATCTTTTGTTGTGCTCTTCTACCCATTTAGGATCTTGTCTATGTTTCCTAACCAACTCAGCCCCTTTTGCTTGGTCTATTAATACTTTGTCTATGTTCATTGGTGTCCCCTTGGGTTCCACTTTAGGTTTTACCTCAAGGTTTAAACTTGGTGTTGTTGCTACCAGGGTTTCCCCAAGGGTTTCCCAACGGGTTTTAACTTCCGGTATAACCCGGGCCCTCTGGTTCACAACGGTTTCAACATATCTTCTATTGTTTTCGTCTTCTTGAATTTCGTCCGGTGATCTTTGCCCAGGAATTAAAGCTCTTATTCCTATGTCTCTGTTACTCATTAAAACTCCTTTGTCTTTGATGGTTCATAATCTTCCAAGATATCTTCCTCATATTCATAACCATCTATTCCGATATCTTTTGGATTAGGTTCACCAGGTTTTAAATGAGTATCTTTTTTATAACTAGGTGGCTCTATTTCTTCTGGGTATTTACCTACTCCAGGGTTAACCTCTGGTAAGATTTTGTACTGCCCCGTTTCTTCTTTTTTATAATTAGGATTAGTTTTGTGTTGGTTAATATATTTTTGTTTTTGTTTTATTGCCATTGGGTTGATCCTCCTTTTAATCTAAACGTATTACAGTAAATACATTTTCCGCATTGACTACATTTGCCATAGTGAACAACTTGAGGTCCACATTCGTTACAAGTTCTTACAGTTTTCTTTGATAGTGCTTTTCGTTCTTCTGGGTAAGTGCAAGGCATACATTTTATTCTTAAGTTATGGTCCCGTACTCTTTGTATGTGTTGTTGTTCTGTTATCATATGCTCATCACCGTATTAAAAAGGTATTCAAGTTTATCCATTGGCATTTTCATAA
>NZBM01000003.1 GCA_002687905.1 bacterium
CCTGATGAAATATTTAAGGGTTCTCATTTTGAGAGGCGCTTTGTTACGCCATTTGGTGGAGTTTGGGAAAAGCTTGCTATTGTCGCCGCGAATAAAGGGCTTGGTTTCGGTGAAAAAGGACGAACAATAACAGGCAAGATAAATGCTGAAAGGTTGCGTAGAATTCAAGAGGTGTTGAACAACCTCGAACACGGCGAGAAAGGAAAAAATCGCATAAGACCAGATTGGGATACTGAATTGAAATATATTTTGGAAGGCAAAAGCTCAAAAATTATTCCGGTTACTGTCATTTGTGATGTATATACTGAGGACACAAAAGATAAAAAGAAGTATGCTTTTGAATTAAAAGCGCCTTTGCCAAACAGCGACCAGACGAAAGTAAGCAAAGAAAAAATTCTCAAACTATATAGCATGGAACCGCGCCAAGTTGACGGTGCATTTTATGCTTTGCCATACAATCCTTTTGGAAAAAGAGAAAATTACTCTTGGGCATTTCCGGCGCGGTGGTTTGATATGAAAAATGATGAAGTTGTTTTAATTGGAAATGAATTTTGGGAAAAAATTGGCGGACTTGGGACTTATAAAGCTTTTATTGACGCAGTAAACGAAATCGGCAAAGAGTACAAGGATAGAATTTATCGAGAGTTTTTAGGTATTGAACCCCCAATGACAAAAGACGAGGGAAAACTGTAATAAATATGGCAATAAAAATAATTTATTTTGTACACGGGACAACCATCGACAACGAGAAAGAAATTTCATCTGGTTGGTTTGATGTTGAGCTTTCCGATTTAGGAGTCAAACAATCAATCGAATTAAAAGATAAAATCAAAGACAAAAAGTTTGATGTTGTGTTTTGCTCTGATTTGAAACGAGCGGTAAACTCGGCAAAATTAACCTTTGAGGGAATTGTGCCAATAATTCCCGATAAAAGGTTGCGGGAATGCAATTACGGAAAGTTTAACGCCCAATCTTCGGCGATCGTTGAGCCGATGCAAGAAAAAATGATTACTGAGCGATTTCCCGAAGGCGAAAGCTATGAAGATGTAAAAGCTCGAATTTCTGATTTTCTAGAATTTTTGAAACAAAATTATGACGGCAAATCGGTTGCGATCGTAGCGCATAAAGCACCGCAACTTGCGTTAGATGTTTTGTTGAGAAACAAAACTTGGGAACAAGCATTTGCCGAAGATTGGCGAAAAACAAAATCTTGGCAACCCGGCTGGGAATATAAGCTATGAATAAAGACATTATTGTTAAAAAATCAAAAATCAACAAAAAGGGCGTGTTTGCCGCAAGAGATTTTAATAAAGGTGAAGTTGTTTTGAAATGGAATCCTAAAATTTTAGAAAAATCTGAAGTTCAGAAATTAAAAGATAGCCAAAAACATTATCTCTATGAAAATGGCAAGGATAAATATTTTTTAATGCAATCGCCGGAAAAATTTGTTAATCACTCTTGCGAGGCAAACACGCAAGTTAAAAATAGTTGTGATGTTGCGGTTAGAGACATTAAGAAAGGCGAGGAAATAACTTCTGATTATGGAAAAGGCGGTTCTATTTCGTTTGTTTGCCAATGTGGTAGTAAGAATTGTAGAGGCGTGATAAAGTAAAAACACAAAGGCGGCGCGCCAGCTTCGCTGGCACGAAATTTGGCGGCGGCGGAAAGCGAGGGCGGGCAAAAATTCCTTCCCCCCAACCCCCTTCCTTTTTGCCCGCCCGAGCGTTCTGGTTTTGCGCGCGAAGCGCGCAATCATTCGGAGTTTTGCTCAAAAAATGTTCGAACTTCGTCCAAAAAACACCGCCAATTTTAGTGTGCAAAAGCTAAACACTCTATATTTTTTGCACCATTCTCTAAAAGTGCTTTTTTCGCCTCTTTTAGTGTGCTTCCAGTCGTGGCGACATCGTCTATCAATATTATGTGCTTGTTTTTAATTTCCTCGGGGTTTGAAATAGAGTATGCACCCACCACATTTTTGATTCTTTCCTCCTTTTTTCTTATTTCAGTCTGTGGTTTTGTATTTCTACTCTTTATTAATGACTTCGCGTCTATTTTGTAGTCATTTTTAAGATTTTTAAGAACTAATTCAATTTGGTTGAAGCCACGCGCGTGTATGCGCGCGCGTGAAAGCGGAATTGGCATCAAGATCACTTCTACTTTATCAAAAACTTCAATGTCGGATAGTTCTTCAAGTAGATAATCATCTAGAATTCCTGCAAAAAGTTTTGATACATGTCTATCTCCATGGTATTTAAGCATCCATACCATTTTTCTTACTATTGGGTCCCTGTAATTTAGAAGACTAGTTATATTGTCCGAACCTTTTGGAGTAATTTTTTGTGTAATATCAGAAAGAGACATAGAGCGGATTTCCTCTTCAAGCTCATTTCCCGGAAATAGTGTATTAAGTAGCCAAATAAAGCTTTTCTTTAGCCAGTTCATATAAATAGTGTACACGCCTGTGTGATATACTTTGTGCACAATATGGCAGGTTTGCTTGATAAAGCAAAAGGGTTTTTAGGGTCGCTTCTACCTAGTGATGGTGACGGTGGGAGTGTTCTTGGTATTGATTTTGGTTCATCTACTATAAAGATTGTTCAGATGAAGAGAGAGAAGGGCGTTGCGATACTTGAGACATATGGTGAACTTGCACTCGGTCCATATGCAAATCTTGAGGTTGGACGTGCCACGAATTTACCTGCTGAAAAACTAACACCTGTTTTGTTAGACTTAATTAAAGAAGCCAATGTAACATCCGCTTCAGCTGGTGTCGCTATTCCTTTTAGTGCATCACTTACGTCTTTAATACAAGTTCCAGACCTTCCTCAAAAACAGCTTCAAACAATAATTCCTATTGAGGCTAGGAAATATATTCCAGTTCCCATTTCAGAGGTAACACTAGATTGGTTTATAGTTCCAAAAAATCAAGGCGGTGCGCCAGAGGGTAAAGAAGAGTCTGCTGATGGGGGAAAGAAAACTGATGTTCTTTTGGTTGCAATACATAATGATGTTTTGAATAAATACCAAGAAGTGATGAAAGCAGTGGGTCTTTATGTGAGTTTTTATGAAATAGAAATATTTAGCACGATTAGAGCAGTTCTTTCGCACGGCATTGCTCCGGTAATGGTTCTTGATATGGGTGCGGCAAGTACAAAAGCTTATATGGTTGAGTTTGGAATAGTTAAATCTTCGCACATTATTAACAGAGGATCACAAGACATAACACTAACTCTCTCTCAAGCTACCGGAATGAGTGTTGCAAAAGCAGAGGAGCATAAAAGACAGGTTGGATTATTTGGTCTACCGGAGAATCCAGCGACAAAAGAGTCAATTTTATTAACACTGGATCATATATTTTCAGAAGCCAATCGAGTATTATTGAATTATCAAGGACGCTTTAATAAGAGTGTCAGAAGCGTAATTCTTACCGGTGGAGGCGCTATTATGAAAGGTTTACTTGAAGAAGCTAGCAAACATTTTGAGACAGAGGTGTCTATTGGAGATCCTTTCTCAAAGGTAGAATCGCCAGCTTTCCTTGAAGGAATACTTAAAGAAGTAGGTCCGGAGTTTGCTGTGGCAGTAGGTGTTGCCTTAAGAAAACTTCAAGAAAAAAGTTAGTACATGGAGCCAAAATTTAAGACATCATTTATCCCGAAAAATCCGATTTCTGCTACTCCTAAAAAGAAAAAAGGAGGGGGGTTCGGGATTATTACTATAGTGGTCATTATTCTCGCGTTGGGTGTTATAGCCTTTGGGGTTGGGGTGTTCTTGTATGAACAACTACTCACAGCTTCTATTGAAAGAAAGAGCAATACTCTTGAAAGAGCGCGCGCAGCGTTTGAGCCAACTTTGATAAGAGAACTTGTTCGTGTAGACGAAAGGCTAAAAGCTTCAGAGGAAATTCTTGATGACCATATTGCTCTATCGTCTTTCTTTGAGCTACTTGAGAGACTAACCCTAAAGAGTGTTAGATTTGAGACTTTTGAATACGTTCTTGTTGGGGACGACAGAATAAATATAACGATGAGCGGTAAGGCAAGTAACTTTAGCGGTGTTGCTCTTCAAGCAGACATCTTTGGAAGGGATAGGACGATAAAAGATCCTATTTTCTCAGGACTAAATCTAGATCAAGAAGGCAACGTTGTATTTGATTTTGCTGCTACAGTAGATAAAGGATTGATATCGTTTGTAAATAATTTAAGTTCTTTTTCGGGTCGAGGAGCTGAACCGGTAAAAACGCAATCAGTTGATACGACCGCGACGACAACTGGAAGCACACAATAATTATGGGCAAGTTATTAATACCGCTAATAGCACTTCTAGTATCAGCAGGAGTTTTTGTTGGTTATATAAAGCCAACCTATGATGACGTGAAAATTCTTCAATTTGAAGATAGTCAGTTTAATCAAGCGCTTGATAAATCAAGAGAACTCCAAGAGGTTCGTGGCTCGCTTCTTTCGCGCTTCAACACTTTTTCAGAGGCTGATCTAGCCAGACTTCAGAAGATGCTTCCAGATAACGTTGATAACGTAAGACTTATTTTAGATATTGACGGAGTGGCATCAAAATACAATATGAGAACCAGAAATGTTCAGGTTGTACAAGATTCAAGCGCGACTCCTGAGATAATAGGGTTAGATACAAGACCGTTTGACTCTCTGATACTTAGTTTTTCTGTTGCTGGAACGTATGACGGTTTTATAAACTTCCTTAGAGACTTAGAATCTAGTTTGAGGATCGTTGATGTTTTGTCTCTTACTTTCCAATCAAACAGGATAGGGGATCTTTACGAATTTGATATGAGTATAAGAACGTATTGGCTTAAGTAATATGGGAATTTTAAAAAAATACAAAAATATACTTATTGGAGCAACTTTGATAGCGTTAGCTTTTGTCGGCTATAATTTCTTCTTTTCTGGGAACGACGGGGGAGTTCTTACGTCAGTTACCAATGAAGCTGCCGCTGACGCTATTGTTGGAAAAGAACTTTTGGCGCTTCTTCTTGACCTAAAGTCAATTGACTTAGACGAGTCAATTTTTGATGACCCTGCATTTAGAGCACTTCTTGATTTTGGGCGTGATATTGTTCCTGAGCCAGTTGGTAGAGAAAATCCGTTTGCGCCCCTATAGGATTGAGGTATGAGCAAGAGAAGAAAAGCAGAGAAAATATATGAATCTTTTAAGTGTCTTAGCAAAGAAAAATCTAGTAAGTAGTGCTGACGTTGCTTCAATTGAGAAGGAGGCGAAAACATCTGGGGAAACAATAGAGAGCATACTCGTTAAAAAGGGAGTTTCTGTTTCAGAAATTTTGGCTGCGAAGGCTACTCAGTTTAATATTCCCCCAAGGGAAATTGGGGAAAACAAGATTCCTTATGATGTTCTTAAATATATTCCTGAAGAGTCAGCAAGTCATTATTTATTTGTTCCGATCGGCATCGCAGACGGCGTGCTTGAGGTCGGAATAGTAGACCCAGACAACATTGATGCCCTTGATGCCCTTAACTTCATATCTTCAAAAGTAAATTTGCCCTTTAAAATATTTCTTATATCTCAAAAAGATTTTGAGAACGTTCTTGCGATGTATAAAGGTCTTACTGGGGAGGTTACCAGCGCACTCACTGATTTAGAGACGGAATTATCAACTGAAGAGAAGAAAGTTCAGGAGGAATTAAATAATCTTGAGAGTACAAGTGCAGAGGAAGGGGATGTAATAAAAGAAGATGCTCCTGTCACAAAGATTGTTGCAACTATTTTAAGACACGCTGTCCAAGGAGGAGCATCCGATGTTCATATTGAGCACGTTGGCGAGCAAGTTAAAGTACGATTTCGTGTTGATGGAATGCTTAGTACGAGCTTAGTTCTTCCAACGAGCGTTCACCGTTCAGCAGTAGCAAGAATTAAAATACTTTCTGCTATGCGTCTTGATGAAAGGAGAAAACCACAGGATGGACGTTTCTCGGCCACAATTGGAAACAGGAAAATTGACTTTCGTGTCTCTACATTCCCGGCTTATTTTGGAGAGAAAGTGGTGATGCGTATTCTTGATAGGGATCGTGGATTCTATAAGATTGATAACCTTGGTTTTTCGGAGAGAGCTCTTGCTTCTATAAAAAATGCCATTAAAAAGCCATACGGAATGATTCTTATTTCAGGCCCTACTGGTTCAGGTAAGTCCACAACCCTTTATTCAATGCTTGCAGAAGTTGATCGTGAGACTAAAAACGTCTTATCACTTGAAGATCCGGTTGAGTACAACATGGAGGGAGTTAGCCAGTCCCAAGTCCGCCCAGAGATTGGATATACGTTTGCATCAGGACTAAGAACAACTCTAAGGCAAGACCCGGATGTGATAATGGTAGGTGAGATTAGGGATAAAGAGACCGCTCAACTAGCTGTTCAGGCCGCTTTAACTGGTCACTTGGTGCTTTCAACGATTCACACCAACAATGCCGTTGGAGTAATACCAAGACTTATTGATATGGATGTTGACCCATTCCTTATTGCACCAACTCTTCAGTTAGCTATTGCGCAGAGGCTTGTAAGGAAACTTTGTGATGGAACAGGTAAGGAAATACCAGTAGATGCCAGTGTGAAAGCAATGATGGATCAAGAATTTAATGACCTTCCGGAAAAATACAAAAAGGAAATACCAGCACAAGGTCATTTATATGGACTCCAGCACACAGAAGATTGTCCAAGCGGAACGAAAGGCAGGACTCCTGTATTTGAGGTTCTTGAAATGAATAAAGAGATTGAGAATGTCTTGCTAACTAATCCAGTTGATACAGAAATACGGAAAGTTGCGCGTAAAAATGGAATGTTCACTATGAAGGAAGATGCTATTATTAAATCATTCGGTCGCATAGTTCCTTTTGAGGAGATAAACACTCTTGGTGGTTTGCTTCTCTCTGCGGACGTAGAAGTTGATGCCGAAGTAGATGAAAAGTAGAATAAGATGGATTATAAAAAGGAATTAATAAAATTCATTGAGTCTTTAGTTAAAGAAGGAGGTTCTGACCTTCACTTTGTTTCAGGTTCAAATCCTACAATTCGTGTATCTGGCACTCTTACACCTCTTCTTAAAGAGAAAAAATTAACTGGCGATGACACTCTAGGTCTAATATCAGAGCTTCTGACGCCAGAGCAGAAGGAATACTTTCTTAAAAACAGAGAAATTGATTTTTCCTATGCACATGAATCAGCGCGTTTTAGAGGAAACGGTTATTTTCAACAAGGCACTGCCGCGGTAGCTTTAAGACTCGTTCCAAAAGAAATAAAGACTGTTGCCGAGCTTGGCCTACCTCCCATACTTGAAAATTTTGCCCAGAGAGAACAAGGATTCTTTTTGGTTGTTGGACCGGTTGGACAAGGAAAATCCACTACACTTGCATCTCTTATTAATTTGATAAATGAACAAAGGACGGAGCACATTGTTACCATTGAAGATCCAATTGAATATATTTTTGAAAACAAAAGATCCATGATTGACCAAAGGGAGGTACGCATTGATACTAGAAGTTTTCAGACCGCGCTTAAGGCAGTGTTCAGACAAGATGTTGACGTAATAATGATAGGTGAGATGAGGGGGCCCGAGACAATGGCCGCCGCAGTAACGGCTGCAGAAACCGGGCATTTAGTTTTCTCAACTTTACACACAAATAATGCAGCACAAACTATCGATAGGATAATTGATGCATTTCCTGCTAACCAACAAGATCAAATTAGGCTTCAACTTGCAGCCAGTCTTGCGGGAATCTTCTCACAGCGCTTAGTTCCGAGGGTTTCTGGCGGTTTGGTTCCAGCGTATGAACTTTTGATAAATAATAAAGCCGTTGCTAACCTTATTCGCGAGAAGAGATCTCACGAAATAAACACAGTTATTGAGACAGGTCTTGAAGATGGAATGATTGATATGAATAGAAACCTTTCTGATTTAGTAAGAAGAGGAGAAATTACAGTGGAAAATGCATATGCTCGTTCTCTAAATTCTCAAGCTCTAGATAGACTTTTGTAATATGTTATTTAATTACAAAACAGTAGGAGAAGATGGGGTAGAAAAAGATGGAAGCATTGATGCTCTTAACATGGAAGTTGCTCTTAGCTCTCTTCAAAGGCGTGGTTTAGTGGTCTCATCTATTGATCCAGCTGATGGTTCAGGGTCAATACTTACTTACAGGATTAAAATTTTTGAGAGAGTTTCAAACCGTGACATTGTTATTCTCTCAAGGCAGATCGCGACACTTTTTGAAGCGCAAGTCTCAGCTCTTAGGGTTTTTAGAATGCTTGCAGCAGAAGCTCTAACACCGCTTCTTAAAGAAAGGCTGACGGAAGTAGCAGATGATATACAGGGGGGAAGTAATATATCAAGTGCGCTTGAAAAACATCCTAAAGTCTTCTCTTCTTTCTACGTAAACATGGTTAAAGCTGGTGAGGAGGCGGGAAAGTTGGACGAGACTTTTGAATTTCTAGCAGATCATTTAGATAGAACTTATGAAGTTGCTAAAAAGGCAACCAATGCTCTTATTTACCCCGCCTTTGTTATAGCGACTTTTCTTACAGTTATAATATTAATGCTTACGCTTGTTATTCCGAGGCTATCAACTATTTTGATTGAATCTGGGCAAGATATTCCGGTCTATACGAAGGTGGTTATTGCCATTTCCAACTTTTTTGTAAACTTTGGACCATTTGTTGTAATACTTCTCGTAGCCGGAGGCATTTTCTTGTGGAGGTATTCAAAAAGCGAGAAGGGTTCGGGAGCATTTTCGCAGCTTAAGATGTCCATACCTTATGTGGGGGACTTATACAGAAAACTATATCTATCCAGAATTGCTGATAACTTAAGCACCATGCTTTCAAGTGGTATTCAGATGGTAAGAGGAGTTGAGATAACAGCCGCTGTTGTGGGTGACTACGGGTATGAGCGTATTCTTAAAGAGGCCACAGAGAAAATAAAGCAAGGTACAGCCGTTTCAGAGGCTTTTGGTGAGTATGATGAGTTTCCAGGGATTTTGATTCAGATGATAAGAATTGGTGAGGAAACTGGAGAACTTGGTAAGATTTTGGGGACTTTGGCGAAATTCTATAGAAGAGAGGTTACTAATGCCGTTGATACGCTAGTTAATCTGATTGAGCCTATTATGATTGTTGCGCTTGGTCTTGGGGTTGGAACACTGCTTGCTTCTGTTTTACTTCCTATATACAACATTTCTGCTAGTATATAGATTATCCACACTTTATTTGGCGACAAATATACACTCATAATATAATTTATCTAAGTCACGTACGTGGTCGAGATTATTAATTATTTGCAATATTTATGTACAAAAGTAGAACTCGCGGGTTCACGCTCATAGAGCTATTGGTTGTGATCGCTATCATCGGTATTCTGTCGTCTGTAGTGCTTGCATCACTAAATAGCGCAAGACAGAAATCACGCGACGCGCGACGTATTTCTGATGTTAAGCAATTGCAACTTGCACTTGAGCTTTACTTTGATTCAAACAGTAATTACCCAACAGCCGTTTCGACTGCTAACCTAGTCACACCAGGCTATATTTCAGCTATTCCTACAGATCCGACTTCTGGTAGTGCGTATTCATACGCGGCACTTGGTTCTGGAACAACTTGTTCAAGTTACCACCTAGGTGCAACACTTGAGGATTCTAGTCACTCAACGTTGAGTACTGACGTTGATGCTTCTGCCGGAACAGTATGTACAGGAAGTGCCTCAGACTTTGCTGGTACGGATCCAGTTTATGACGTAAAACCTTAGGTTATTTGAGAACTGCTTAAGCATTAGCAAAGCCCGCACAAAGCGGGCTTTGCGCTTTTAAGGGTATACTTACTTTAATATATGGATCCGTTTTATTTTGTTTCGTGGTTTGTTTTGGGGACTATCTTTGGGAGTTTTTTAAACGTTTTAATTCTTAGATATCACTCCGGAAAAGGTGTCAGAGGAAGGTCGCGGTGCGCAAGTTGTGGTAAAGGGCTTAGTTGGCACGAACTTGTGCCGATAATTTCTTTTTTTGCTCTAAGAGGCAATTGTACAAGTTGTGGCAGCAAAATATCTTATCAATATCCAATAGTAGAGATGATTTCCGGTGTGATTTTTGTGTTCTCCTTCTCTCTTTCACTTCCAATTTTAAGCACCATAGTGCTTATATCGATTTTTTGGCTTTTCCTATTTATCTCAGCTTATGACTTACTTCACACAATAGTCCCAAATGAAGGAGTCTATCTTACGGCAATTCTCTCACTAATATTCTCCGTCGGACTAGGCAATGCTTATTTTTTAGACCAAATAATCTCCGGAATAGCTCTAGCTCTACCTTTCTATATATTGTGGGTCGTTTCAAAGGGTATGTGGATGGGTCTTGGCGATGCAAAAGTTGCATTATCAATAGGATTTTTACTTGGACTTTCAGATGGAGCATCTGCGATATTAATTGCATTTTGGATTGGGGCTGTAGTTGCTCTTATCATTCTATTTTTAGATTGGCAGAAAAGAGCTTTATTAATGCGCAGTAGTAAATTGAAATTAAGTAAGCGAGCTCGTACAATTAAACGTGAAGTACCTTTTGCGCCTTTTCTTGCACTCGGTGCATTTATTGTATTTTTCTTTAACGTTAATGTATTTAATTTCTTATTATTCTGATGTTTTTAATCAAGAAAGACAAAAACAAGAGAGGTTTTTCACTTATTGAGCTTTTAGTTTCTGTAGGAGTCTTTACTGTAATAACATCAATTATTCTTGCAAATCATGCGAGGTTTGGGGGAGACATTTTAGTGAGTAACTTAGCATATGATGTAGCTCTTTCTATTCGTCAATCTCAACTTTTTGGTCTTTCGGTTAGAGAATTTAAATTAACCGGCGGAGGAGGCAGGTTTGATATAGGGTATGGGGTGCATTTATCAACTAGTGATTTAACTTCTTACATAATCTACGCTGATTTTAACGGGGATAAGGCATATCAGAGTGGAGCAGATGAAATAGAAGAGACTTTTAATTTAAGACAAGGATTTAAGATTAAAAAGTTCTGTGCTACACAAACTGGAGGGACAGAAGACTGCTCTGATGTAGGCGCGATATCCACCTTAAACCTTACTTTTGTAAGGCCCGACCCCGATGCGACCATATCAGTTAACGGTTCTATAATAAGTTACAGGAGCGCAAGAATAGTTCTTGAGTCATCTCAAGGTACCCAAAGATCAGTTCTTATTGAGTCAACAGGGCAAATTTCAATTCCAACAGGTTCATGATTTATAAAAAAGACAAAAGAGGCTTTACGTTAGTTGAAATGCTTATATCAACAGCTCTTTTTGCTGTCGTTATGCTTGTTAGTGTTGGGTCTCTTTTATCCCTAGTTGATGCAAATAGGCGTGCACAATCCCTTAAATCAGTGATAAACAATTTAAACTTTGCACTTGAAAACATGTCAAGAAATATTCGCGTTGGACGCACATATCATTGCCACAATAGTGTAAATCCTCCTGGAAATCTTGATGAGCCAAAAGACTGTCAGAATGGAGGCATTTTGTTTGCTTTTGAGGCTCATGACGGTGATACAGGTACTGCAAGTGACCAGATTATATACAGAATTAAAGATAATAAGATGGAAAAATCTGCTAATGGAGGTTCAACTTTTACTGGAATTACTGCTGAAGAAGTAAATATTACAGATATGCAGTTTTATGTTGACGGCACAGCATCAAACGATGAGGAACAGCCTTTGGTCGTGATTACGATAAGTGGTACAGCGGGAGTGACGGCTGCACAACAGACTTCTTTTGATATACAAACCACAGTCTCACAGAGACTGCTTGATATTTAATATGAGTATAAGAAAAAACAGTAGAGGTTTTACAATAATTGAGACAATAGTAGCTATAACTGTCTTGGTTGTCTCAGTTGCAGCGCCTCTTACACTTGCCGCAAGAGGGCTGTCTTCTGCATTTTTTGCGCGTGATCAAATCACGGCATTTTACTTAACCCAAGAAGCAGTTGAGTTTATACGAAACAAAAGAGATGAGAACGTTCTTGGAGAGGATAATTGGCTTGCAGAGTTTCCGGCAACAAATGGCGATCCATTCACTATAGATGTTACCGATGGCGATATGGATTCTTGCAGTGGAACTTGTGAGAATCTTAAATTTAATACTTCTACATTGCTTTATAACTACAATAGTGGCGATACAACCAGATTTACCAGAACAGTTTCCATAAATCTTCTAAACGCAACCGAAGCTGAAGTGATAGTAACAATTGCTTGGACTGCTGGACTCTTTAGTAGGACTTTTAGCATTCAGGAGAACATTCTTAACTGGAAATCATAATGAAGAAATACAGAAACAAAGGGTTTACTCTACTTATTGCGGTTCTTGTAACGGGATTAATGCTTTCAATAGGTATAGCTATATATGGGATTACCAGCAAAGAGATAGTCCTATCATCAATCGGACGGGAATCACAATTTTCTTTCTATGCTGCGGATACTGGGGTTGAGTGCGCGCTTTACTGGGATCAAAAAGGAGGAAAATTTTCCACAACAACAGCAAGTACTCTAACTTGTGCAAACACCACAGTTGCTGACGGAGGAGGTGTTGGCTATGAGGTACCAATGACTTTCCAGTTTGAGGTCGCAAGGTTCTGCTCAATTGTTTCAGTTACCAAAAGTTTGACGCACCCTCGCACAAAGGTTGAGTCAAAAGGGTACAACACGACGTGTGAGGAGACAGAAAATCCCCTTAGGGTTGAAAGAGCAATTAGGGTAACCTATTAAAATGGCTAGCATTGGGAAAGATGACAAACAGCGAGCTATTAAGCTACGTGACCTTATAGAGCGTCACAGAATGCAATATCACGAGCTTGATAAGCCAGAAATAACAGATGAAGCCTACGATTCTCTAGTAGAAGAACTTCGAGAATTGGAGGACAAGAATCCTGAATTAAAGGATGGAATGAGTCCCACTGTTCGTGTTGGGGGTGAGCCTGCTACACATTTCAAAAAAGTAGAGCACAAGGTCCGCCAATGGTCCTTCGATAATGCATTTTCAAACGAGGATATTTTGAAATGGGAAGAGAGGATAAAAAGATATCTAGATAAAGAGGGCGTCTCATATTCAAAGATTGACTATAGCGTAGAACATAAAATAGACGGTTTAAAAATAATTCTTGAATATAAAAACGGAGTATTTATAAGAGGTGCCACGCGAGGAGATGGAATAGTCGGGGAGGACATAACACACAATCTAAAGACAATTGAAAGTGTGCCGCTCAAATTAAATAAAAAAATTGATATCATTGTTGTTGGCGAAGCCTGGCTTCAGCACAGTGAGTTGTCGCGAATAAATAAAGAGAGAGAAAAAAATAGCGAGCAAGTATTTGCTAATACAAGAAATGCGGCGGCGGGGACTTTAAGGCAGCTTGACCCAAAAATTGCAGCAGAGAGAAGGCTGAGTAGTTTTATTTATGACATTGAGCTTTTAGAAATTAAGAGTGAGGAGATAGACGAACCAAAGACTCAGATTGACGAACTAAAACTTCTAAAAAAACTTGGGTTTAGTACGAATCCAAATTTTAAGAGGTGCGAATCAATAGATTCTATTGAGAAATATTATAAAAAATGGATTAAGAAACGCGAGAAAGAGGAATACGAAATGGATGGACTCGCGGTTAAGGTAAATGATCTCTTGCTTCAGCGTGCGCTTGGACACACCGGAAAGGCTCCGCGGTTCTCTATTGCATATAAGTTTCCTGCTGAGCAAGTCACAACTGTAGTTGAAGATATTTCTCTTCAGGTGGGTAGAACCGGAGTAATTACTCCTGTTGCACACTTAAAACCAGTTAGAGTATCTGGTGCAACTGTTTCTCGCGCAACGCTTCATAATGAAGACGAAATAAAGAGATTGGATGTTCGGGTTGGAGACACCGTAATAATTCAAAGAGCCGGAGATGTGATTCCAGACATAGTAGAGGTTGTAAAAGAGCTTCGAGGTGGTTCTGAAAAGGCCTATATATTTCCAAGGAAAGTACCAGAATGCGGAGGGGACGGCTCTATAGAGCGCGTTCCCGGCCAAGCCGCATGGCGTTGTGTAAGCAAGGATTCATTCGCACAAAAGAGAAGAAAATTTCATCATTTTGTATCAAAGAAAGCACTTAACATTGACGGACTTGGTCCACAAATAGTTGATTTACTTCTTGAGGAAGGATTAATTAATTCATATGACGACATTTTTACCCTTAAAGAAGGAGCTCTTCTACAATTGCCAGGATTTAAAGAAAAATCAGTAGAAAATCTTTTGGATTCAATACAAGAGTCAAAAGACACAACTCTTCCTAGATTTATAATAGGTCTTTCTATTGAGCAGGTTGGTGAAGAGACTGCTCACGATTTAGCAGGTCACTTTGGCTCTTTGGAAAGTATTATGAAAGCATCAGAGGAAGAATTAGCTGGTATCGAGGGGATAGGTGATGTTGTGGGGAAGTCAATAAGCTCTTGGTTTAAAAATAATAGCAATAAAAATATTGTAGACAAGCTTCTTAAGTACGTAAGCATTGAAAAGATTAAAAAGACAGGCAGTTCTCTCTCTGACAAGACTTTTGTACTCACCGGAACACTCGAATCACTATCAAGAGATGAAGCTAGTGAGAAAATTCGTTCTTTAGGAGGGAATCTATCGAGTTCTGTATCCTCATCCACCGACTATGTTGTTGTTGGTAGATCTCCAGGCTTAAAATTTGATACGGCAAAAGAGTTGAGGGTAGAAACAATATCTGAAAATGAGTTCATTGCACTAATATCAAGCTAAATGTATTCTAGCTCCATGATTACACCTGATGAAATAGAGAAGTTTGCAGACCTTGCAAGAATAAATATCTCAGACTCTGAGAAAAAGAGATTTGCAGAAGACATTGAATCAATCCTGGGTTATGTGGGGGTAGTTTCTGAAAATGTTAGTAAGGAAAAAATTGAAGCGCCGGAGCACAGAAATGTTATGAGAGAAGACGGGGAGCCGCACAAAACCGGTGAATACACTGAAAAGATTGTAGAACAGTTCCCAAAGAAGGATGGAGACTACCTTAGTGTGAAAAAGATAATAGAACAGGATTAATGGATATTGATAATCTTACAATTGAGAGTGCCTCAAAAGGCCTTAAAAATAAGGACTTTTCAGCAGTTGAGCTTACAGAAGCATATGTTAAGAACATTGAGGAGAAAAACAAAGATATAAATGCGTACCTTGAAGTATTTGATGACGCGCTTGATATAGCTTGTCAGTCGGATAAACGTATTCAGTCCGGAGAGTCAGGAAAACTTTTGGGAGTTCCGATTTCAATTAAAGACAATATATTAATTGATGGACACATTTCTTCGGCTGGTTCGAGGATACTTGAAAGTCACAGAGCAACTTACGACGCAACAGTGGTGTCAAAATTAAAAGAGAGAGGGGTTGTGTTTCTTGGTAGAACAAATATGGACGAATTTGCTATGGGAAGTTCAACCGAAAACTCCGCTTATGGTGTTACTCTAAATCCACATGATAAAGAAAGAGTCTCTGGAGGTTCTTCTGGAGGTTCTTCCGCTTCAGTTTCTATGAATGGGGCACTTGCGTCTTTGGGTTCAGACACGGGTGGGTCAATCAGGCAGCCTGCAAGTTTTTGCGGGGTGGTAGGTCTTAAACCAACCTACGGAGCTGTTTCCAGGTCGGGCTTAATAGCTCTTGGCTCTTCGCTGGATCAGATTGGACCAATAACGAAAACAGTTAAAGATGCAGAGATCCTTTTTGAAGCAATAAAAGGCAACGACAAGAAAGATAGTACAACACTTGAGAATTATTCATCTAAATCAGGCGGTAAGGTGGTGGGAGTACCTAGAAACATTCTTTCCGATGGGGTAGATAAAGATGTTCTAGAGCATTTCGATAAGACACTGGAGTCTCTTAAGAAATTTGGTTATGAAATAAGAGATATTGAATTACCTTATAAACCGGATACTGCTCTTGCCGTCTATTACATAATTATGCCGGCAGAAGCTTCTACCAACCTTGCGCGTTTTGATGGGATCCGTTATGGGAAAAAAGTTGAAGGAGGGTCTTTGTTTGAAGATTATGCAAAAAGTCGAGAGACTGGCTTTGGAGAGGAGACAAAAAGAAGAATAGTCTTAGGTACTTATGTACTTTCTGCAGGCTATTATGATGCTTATTATGGAAAGGCGACTTCACTAAGGCACTCTATTACCAAGGATTTAAAGGGTATTTTTGAGAGTGGAATAGATTTGATAGCAACACCCACAACGCCTTCTCCTTCATTTAAGATCGGGGAGAAAAGTGACCCCATTTCAATGTATTTAGAGGATATATTTACTGTGTCTGCAAACTTAACAGGTATGCCTGCTATTTCTATTCCAAACGGAGAGGTTGATAGGGACGGGAAAAGTTTACCGGTAGGATTTCAGATGATTTCTCCTCATATGCACGAGAAATCTTTATTTGATACTGGAAAAGATATAGAAGCTAGTATTTAATTAGCTTATGGAAAGCACCATCTTTCTTAACATAGAATATCTACTTCTATTTCTCTATTACTTGATATTAAATCAGGAAGTTAATTTAACTTTAATACCAGGTGATTTTTTTGTGTTGTGGGATATTTTTAGAATAGTATCTACTGTTGTTTCTCTACTTCTTTTTACTTCAATAGTTTATGTGCTAGTTAGAGCTTGGCAGTTAAAGAAGACAGAAGAAGAGGCCTTTGAAACTATCGCAATTCAAGCGAGCGAGGAGGAAGGTACTTCTAAGGAATCTGTTCCCGGTTCTGTTGATGTGGGAGGCAAATGGGAAGATATCTTAGCTCACATTGGGTCTGAAAATCCAAATGACTGGAGGCTCGCAATAATTGAGGCTGATGTTTTGCTTGAGCAAATTCTTACAAGAGCTGGGTATGAAGGAGAAACACTTGGGGAGCAATTAAAATCTGTAGCGAGGGGCGATTTCGAATCTATAGATTCAGCGTGGGAGGCTCACAAGGTTAGAAACAGAATTGCGCACGAGGGAACAAGATATGACATTACGCACGACGAAGCAAAGCAAACTATAAATTTGTATCGCAGAGTGTTTAAAGACCTTCAATATATAAATTGAAATTAGATAAATTTCGTGTATAATCGAGAAAACGCTGCTAAAGCGTTTTTTCTATAGCGGGGTAGACCAACGGTAGGTCGGGAGGCTCATAACCTCCAGGTGTAGGTTCGATTCCTACCCCCGCAACAAGATCACAAAATCCCCACAATTATGGGGATTTTGTGTATCTCGGGTGCAGGAATCGAAAGACGGACCCAGCACCTAACGCGTTAGGTGCTGGGGAGTCCGGGCAGGAGGCACTTATCAAAAACCTTACGATATATCGTAAGGTTTTTGGTTTAGTGACCTGACGCAGATTCCTACCCCCGCAACAAGCTAAGGTTTTGTTACAAGAGGTACAAATATAAAGCCATGATGCTTTTCTATGTCTGTTTCAAGTTCGGTTGTTCTTGTTACTTTCCATATCGCATCTTTCACTGGAATTACCATTGTGCCCCCAACATGTAATTGCTCAATTAAGGGTTCAGGCAGAATCTTAGCTGCTGCTGATACTAAAATACGATCATACGGCGCATCATCTGGGTTTCCTAGAGTGCCTTTTGAGTTAACTATTTTTGAGTTTTTGAAATTGTATTTAGACAGATTTGTCTGACCAAATTTTACAAGTTCAGGAATTATCTCTGTACCGATAACCTCACCTTTCTTCCCGACAATTTCTGAAAGAAGAGAAGTAGTCCATCCAGAGCCGGAACCTACATCAAGTATTCTCTCACCTTCTTTTGGACCAAGAAGCTCCAACATAAAAGCTACGGTGTAGGGTTGAGAGATAGTTTGGGCACAATCTGTGGGGAGAGGGCGGTTTTCATACGCTTCATTTTGATATATATCAGGAACAAAATCTTTTCGATCTACATTTTCAAATGCGCGTAGAATATCCTTATTTTTTAAAACCCCTTCTTTCTTTAGCTCGTTAATTAGAGCTTTCATATATACAAGCTACCTTGCTCGTAAAATATAGCAATGTAATTGAAAAAGAAGCTGTGTATGGTACTTTAAGGGTGCTCTGAGGAGCCTTTTTTACTAATAAGCTTCTTGCCGGGGTAGCTCAGTTGGTTAGAGCGCAGGACTCATAAACCTGAGGTCGACGGTTCAATTCCGTCTCCCGGCACACGGACAGATTTTGGTTTTTCTGCTAGAATCCTGTTTGTTGAGGTGGTAGCTCCAGTTTGGAGTATTACAGCGGTTAGAGCACAGTGCTCTAGAAAGTTTATGCGGTGGTAGCTCCAGTTTGGAGTATTACAG
>NZBM01000004.1 GCA_002687905.1 bacterium
AGTTGGAACTGAAATCACTGCAGCTGCAGCTGCAACTCCTCCTCCAATTGCAATACCTCCTGCAAGACAACCCAAAGCACCCGCACCCCCATTGGCGTGCAATGGCCTAGGATTTATAAGAAAAACAGAAGGAGCAATAAAAGCCAGTATGAGAATTAGTGCCACTTGTTTTTTTATTAGCATAAATTTCATATACTAGACGCCTTTCGATAAAAAGTAAGTATTTAAGCGCGAAAATGCGGATTTTAAGTCAGCTTCGCTTTGTTGGTAACCACTTACTGCAGTAAATGATTTTATCGGGTCAGATGAGCCTCCAATCATTTGTGATACGGTGTTTGAAAGAAAGTCAAAACTGTTAACAAGCCCAAGATGAACTGACACAGCATCTCTTGGAACCGAGACAAGAAGAAGGTTTTCCAGAACCTCTTTATATATTGTCAACGACTCTTCTAGTTTTTGTCGTTCCTTAAGATCTCCGTTTTCAACGAAGATAGCAAATGCGGCAAGTTCATCTTCTTTTATGGTAAATATTTTCTCTATTGCACTCTCTACATCTTCTCTGTAGGTTTTAGCGCTTTCTCTAGATGAATCATCTCTTATAGCAAGTTCATTTTCATTGTATTTATCTTCATAATCAAGAGAGAAGTTATTTTCAAATAAGTCTTCTATAAATCTGTCTTCAAAACCGGTTCCAATGTAGCCTCTTTTCTTTAAATCTATGTAGCCCTCAAGGAATTCTCGAGACAATTTATCTACATCACTTATACTTTCAAGTTGTGAGTCTGCTTCTTCAGCCACGCTCTTACTTGCAAGAACACTTCCTTCTCCAACCACTAATGGATCTCTATCACTATCAACCTCTTCTTTGTCAGACACTCCGTCATCGTCGGTATCTCTCTTTTCTGGGTCTGTACCTATTAGAGACTCCTCCCAATCCTTAAGACCGTCAGAGTCTGTGTCCTTTTGTACTATTTTTACTGCAGCCCCTTTGGTGTCTGAAGTACCAATAACGATTTCTGATTTTTCTCTTGCCGGTCTGTTTAGGATAAGTACTCCCACAACCAAAACAATCACAAAAACCGCAGCTAAAAATTTTGGATTTCTTAGCCAATTCACGCCTTAAGTATATCAGAGAGGGCACAACTGCTTAGAGAGATAGTGTGAATACAGAGCCGGGCTCGCTGTCCCGAAATTTGACTCCGTAGGCGCGAAGGAGAGTTGCAACTCCTAGAAATGCATCCGGGAACTTGGAAATTACAGAAGTATAGCTTTGGGTTACTTTAATTGGATCACCCCCACTTGAAAAATCCTCAGAAAAAGTGGTAACTGCTTCTCCAACCTCCTTATAAACATCAAAAAGTTCTTCATGAGCAAGGCTCACCTGCGCTGGAGCATCAATTTCTTCTAGTAAATTAGAAATAGCTATGTAGGAATCAGCAATTTTGCTCATATTTTTTATGAAAGACGATTTTTTGGGCTCTTTTAAGAAATTGTCAAATGAATCTAGTTGAAAAGTTGCATCAAGAGTTGTATTTTCTATTATTTTTCCAGCTTCATTTCCGTATTTTCTAAGATTTTCCAGTAAATCATCGTTATCTGCTGATATTTTCTTGATTGGTGTTGTATCAACAGGACTGCTAAACGTTATTCCAACTTTTTTTAAGTATTCGTTGTAAGAAATTGGCTCTATAGAAGCATTTTCTCCATTAGTATGGATTTTTTCTTCCAATTTCTCTCTATCATTAGTATTAATCGCTTTTTCACCAACCACTACTTCGTTCTGGTTTGTTTCAATTTCAGCTATTTCTATACCCTCTTCATCTTTGTTGTAAAGAAAATAGATAGAGGCAATCACTATTCCTATGGCCAGTATTTTAAGGCTATTATTTGTCATTTTTGAAGTATAGCATTAGTATTTTGTTATAATTCTTCTGTGGCACATTCTCTTAAAAAGAGCACTATTTTGATCTCAATACTGTTCTCTATACTTTTTCTTCTTTCACCATTTTACCAAGCTGAGGCGATTATTCCATTTGGAGGTATGGTTATTACGTTAACTCCTTGCTTAAATGCTGCTATACATGTTCTTATAGGCCCCCCTAGACCAGGGCCTTATATTTGGCAAGCAGGGCTTACCTTAACATTTTTATATGGACCGCCGTCTCACCCGGGTCAATGGACCCTCGGTAGGGCTGGTCCTGTTGGGCTTTGTATAATAGACTACTCGCCTTTTGTGGTTATTCCAGGCCTCACTATGTTGATACTTGGAACATCAATCTAAATTTCTCAATATAGACTTGAATTTTAACGCAGATATGTTTTCTGCTCGTTCACCCTCTTTAATTCCACTTTTATAGAAAACTCTTTCTAATTTTTCTTTATTTCCGAATTTGGATAAGTTATTTATCAGCTTTTTTCTTTTACTTCTAAATCCTTCGCGAATAAGTTCAAAAAATTTCTCTTCATTTATTTCCTTAAAGAAATTTCGTGAAATATTATCAATAAGAAGTATTGCCGAATCTACTTTAGGCGGTGGATTAAATTTTTTTGCGGAAACCGTGCCAATATATGATGGTTCACCATAAACTTTTATGCTAAGAGAGAGTAAACTTTCTTTTTTATCCTTTGAAATTCGTTCCGCAACCTCGTTTTGTAATAAGAGAACTGCAAGTTGTGGCTGCTTTTCCTCCGAAAGAATTTTTCTGAGCAATTTTCCAGTTATGTAATAAGGAATATTTGCCACTACTTTGTATTTTTTCAGTTTTAACTTTGAAGAATCTGTCTTTAGTGCGTCTTCGTTAATCAATATTAGCTTTTTCTCTTTTATTTCGCTTTCAAATTTCTCCTTTAGGAATTCAATTAACTTCCGATCCTTCTCAACCGCAACAACTTTTTTGGTTTTAAGCAGAAGCTCTTTAGTCAGAGCTCCTTTACCCGGCCCTATTTCAAGGATCACGTCTTTCTTTGTTAGACGAGCCGCTCCTACGATTTTTTTAAGGGCACTTTCCGAGTTTAGAAAATGCTGTCCCAGTTTTGACTTTTTCACATCCACACTATATACCCCTACCACAACCTTTACCAACAATACACTATGATATATCATAGTATTATATATGAAGGTAAAGGTGAAAGAATTGTCTAAAAAAGATAGAATAGAGACACTAGATGCTCTTTATACCGCAGCGTCTACTCTTAAGGGGCGTGAAGCCATGAAGCTTTTTTTGAGAGATCTTCTTACAGAGAGTGAACGCATCATGCTTGGAAGGCGTATTTTGATAGCGCGCGAATTACTCGCAGGCGCAACCTACGATTCGATAATGACCTCTCTTAAGGTGGGTCCTGACACAGTCTGGCGTGTACACAGGTGGTTATTGGATCAAGCGCCTGGCTATGAAGAAGCGATAAAGAATATGCGAGAGGAAGTGGATAAAAGAGAAGAAAAACGTAGGATTGGAGGAATATATACCGATCAAAATTGGAGCGGTGTCGTTGCCCGTCTAAAATATAAATATCCGATTCACTTTCTTTTGTTTCCATGGCCGAAAGAACACAGGAAAAGAAGACATAAACAGATAAGTAGAAAATCTAAAAGAAGTTAATATTTAGTGGAATTCCATAAATTTTTATAAGTGGAAGTGCTCTCTTTTCTCACTACTTTTTCAACCCAATGCTTCACTATGATATATCATAGTGGTGTTTTAGTGAGATTTATTAAGGCCGAAGTTAGAATCTTAGGATTTTACTCAATAGTAAGCATTTCATCGCCATCCTCAACACTGTTCATATGCTCCTCACTTATATCTGTAATAAATTCAGATGGCACATTTACCTCTCTTGATCCATATATCATCCTAGTTGATGCAAATGATAAAATGGCTTGTTTGCGGGCTCTTGTTAGTGCTACATAGAAAAGTCTCCTCTCCTCCTCTTCGTCTCTATCCTCCTCCATACCTTCGTGAGGGAAAAGTCCATCTTCAAGACCTGTAATGAATACATAATCAAATTCAAGCCCTTTTGAAGCGTGGACTGTCATCAATTTCACCGCGTCTTTAGTGCTTTCAAGTGAATCTTGTTCTGTGGCAAGTGCCGCATCTTCAAGAAGTTTCTCTACACCCTCTTCCGGCTTAAGAGAATCATACTTAATAGCAAGGGTTACAAGCTCTTTTATATTCTCCAGTCTCTCCAGGTCTTCGTCATCTCCTTTCTTAAGATGATGTTCAATACCACTTCCTGAAAGTATTAGTTTTATAGTCTCGCTTACTTTATTTTTCTCAGCACTTTCTTTAATTTTTGACATAAGTAAATAAAAATCATCTACCCTTTTTTTCATTGCTGGGGTAAGAGTGTCAGTTTTGTCTTCAATCATCTTTAGCATAGTTACTTTACCAATTCCTCTTGGTGGAACATTGATTATTCTCTTTAAATCGGAGTGACTATCTTTATTTAGAGAAAGCCTAAGGAAAGAAAGTGTATCTTTCACTTCCTTTCTTTCAAAAAATTTTGTGCCGAGCACTTGGTAGGGTATTCCTTTGTATAAAAACGCCTCCTCCAACTCTCTTGATTGAAAGTTAGCACGATAAAGAACTGCAATTTCATTTAGCGATACTCCGCTTTCCAAAAGATAGGATATTTTTTCCGTAATAAAATTAGCTTCGTTTTCTTCATTGTATGCCCCGTAAAGTAGGATTTTCTCACCACCCTCTTTCTTGGTAAAAAGTTTTTTCTCTTTCCTATTTACATTCTTTTCAATTATTTCATTTGCAGCTCCAAGAATTGTTTTTGTAGAACGATAATTTTCTTCAAGTATTACTACTTTGGTGTTTGGGAATGTCTCCTCAAAAAGAAGAAGATTATCAATATTAGCTCCTCTCCAGCTGTAAATTGTCTGATCAATGTCTCCTACAACACATATATTTTGTTTATCTCCCGCCAAAAGCCTTGTTAGCTCGTACTGTATATCATTCGTATCTTGATATTCGTCTATGTGTATATATTCCCAAACATTTTGATAGTGTTTTCTTACATTTTCATTTTTTTGAAGAAGTAGAGCTGTCTTAAGAAGAAGGTCGTCAAAATCAAATGCATTTTCCGACCTTAATATTTCTTCATAGGCACTCCAAACTGAAGCGATTATATTTTTGTAATAGTCATTTGCATCAAGCGAGTAGGTTTCTGAATTGATACCGTTTCCTTTTTGTTTTGAAATAGATGAGAGTAATTTTCTTGCTTCAAATCTCTTAGTATCAATATCTACACGTTTTGAAGCCTCTTTAATAGCCCTTATAGAGTCATTTCTATCAAAAATAGTGAAGTTTCTATTCATTCCGAGGAGCCTGGCATTTTCTCTTAATATGTGTACGCCGAGCGAATGAAAGGTGGATACAAAAGGAAGTTTTGAGCCTGTGGCGAGTGCTGTTATAGGTGTATTTAAATCCCTATTTTTGTGTATTGCATCTCTAACTCTATCCTTCATTTCCCCCGCTGCTTTGTTCGTGAAGGTAACAGCTAAAATTTTCTCAGGGGATATTCCATTTTGGATTAAATTAACAATCCTTTCCGTTATGGTTTTAGTTTTTCCGGCACCAGCGCCCGCAAGAATTAAAAGGGGCCCGTCCTTGTGTAGAGCAGCCTCTCTCTGCATTTTGTTAAGTGAGTCTAGGGTATTCACCAACACACTTTATCACTTAGAATTATCTCGGCAATTATTTAAGCCGAATCTTAATGTCTTTTGAAAACTCAACTACGAGGTCTCTGACTCCGCTTTCCTGTGGAATCTCTTCAATACTTGCTCCCTCCTCGTTGTTTAAAAGCCTCCTTGAAATATTTCCAATATCTTCTGGCATAAGAAGTTTTCCATTATCTTCCACTCCTCCAATCATTTCCACGTATCCCTCTATTTCTTTTATTGCGCCTTCAATTTCGTCAGAACTTGCTGTTGTTTTTTCATCTATAACATCTGTAGGTTTTTCTTGGGGCGGACTTTCTTTTACGGTTTGCGCGCTTGGCATTACTGTTTCAATTTGTTTTATTCTTTTTTCAACTTCGCTTAGCCCTTCTTTTAAGTAGGAAGAATCTCTACTGAAATCTGTGCCCGCATCCCTACTAGCTGGCGAACCAGTATCCTCTATTGGCTCTTTGTATTTATCCGGCCTGTCAGGAGCCGTCTTTTCTACAGGAATTGAAATTTTTCTTTGAGGTGGAGCGGATACATCAACCATTGGTATTGGTTTTTTATTAATATTTCCCGCAGGAATCTTATTAGCATTTGAACTAAAAGGCTTTCCTCCTCCAAGGGGATCACTTTTCATTTTTGGGGGTCTTGCCTCTGCCTCTTTTGGGACAAGAATTGACTTTGGCTTAGGAAATTTATTCTTTGATAGATCAAGAACCGGCGGCCCCTCCACTTCTTTTGGCACAGCTCTTAATGGCTCTGTATTTTTTACTGCACTCTTATCTCCAACTGCCACCGCTTCTGGTTTTTGCTCATTTTTTGGTATTTGGCCGCCTTTTCTAAAAGGAGAAGACGAAAGGGCGAAGAAATCCTCGTTCTCATTTTCCTTGCCTGGTTTTTTAGAAGGAGCATTGTCCATTTATCCATAATACACTGTGTTTTAGCCATATAAAACAGGCTTAGGTGCTTAAATCCACAGTCTATATTTAGCTTGTTGACTTACTCTACCCTAGCTATATAGTTGATATATTCCAGATACGGAGGCTATTTCTGGCGAGCGTGGAGAACGCTGGAGACGCCTGCCTACTACCGGCAGATAGGCTGCTCGAAATTAATATTTAGAATATCAACCCTAAAGAACAAGACTCTGACCCGCTGAGTATCGAAGGATCCAGTCAGACGACAGATAATAAATTAACGCGGCTATATACTGCGCGCCTTGTTGCTTACGCGCTTTTGTTTATGCTTCCGGTTACAGCAAGTGCCGGCGCTTTTGCTTTTGTTTCAAAAATTTTAGGAATCGTGACAGAAAACTCTTCTTTAGTTTCCTCAGCTCACAATTCACAAACTCTACCTCTTTTAAGAGCTGCTCTTAATACTGATCCAAATCCAGCTAAGGGCGGAGGAGATATTTCAATAGTGGGAGGTTCAGCTCTACTTTCTGAAACCGGCCCAACAGGCTCACTTGCTGATATTGAAGAGAGGCCTGCTAGTGACCAAATTAGTGTATACGTTGTTCGTGAGGGAGACTCACTTTCTCAAATCGCAAAGATGTTTGGCGTCACAACCCACACTATTATTTGGGCAAATGACATTCAGAGAGGGTCTGTAATTCACGAAGGCCAAACTCTTGTAATACTTCCGGTATCAGGTGTTCGCTATACTGTTAAGAAAGGGGACTCTCTTAAGAATATTGCAAAGAAATACAAAGGTGACGTCAAAGAGATTGAACAATTTAATGGTCTTTCTGAAAATGCGACACTTGCGGTTGGCGATATTGTAATTATTCCAGGTGGAGAAATAGAGACTCCAAAGTATAGTCCACGTACTACTACAAGAGTGGTAAGAGGAACTGGAGGTCCGTCTTATTCCGGCTATTACATAGCCCCTATTCTTTCAGGAAGAAAATCACAAGGCCTTCACGGATATAACGCAATTGACTTTGGTACTACCGTAGGAGAGCCTATTGTTGCAGCGGCAAGTGGAATTGTAATCATAAGTAAGGACTACGGGTGGAACGGAGGATATGGAAAATATATTGTAGTTGATCACCCAAATGGAACCCAAACTCTTTACGCTCATAATATAAGAAATATAGTTAGCCCAGGACAAGCTGTGGTTCAGGGTCAGGTAATTGGATACATTGGCTCAACTGGACGCTCTACAGGACCTCATGTTCACTTTGAGGTTAGAGGAGCGAAAAACCCCTTCTAAGAAACAACTATTTTGAGCGCATTACTTCGTTGCGTTCACAAAAACACCGCTCACAATACCAATAAGTATTGCTCGCGGTGTTTTTGTTTCGCGCCTCGTACTGCATTTCAAAATAAGGTTGTTAAAGAGACCTTAAAGTAAGCCAAAATTTGCGACTCAATCGGTTGAGTCGCAAATTTTGGCTTATCTAATAGTTTTTTCTGGGTCTATACTGGAGAGCTTCAAGTATGTGTTTGCTCTCAACTTCTTTACTTTCTGCTAAATCCGCAATAGTTCGCGCAAGTTTTATAACCCTGTGGTATGAGCGCGGCGAAAGGCTAAGTTTATTTGCTGCGTCATTTAAAATTTGCCTTGCCTTAGTATCTATAGAAACGAATTTATCAAGCTCTCTCACCCCCATCTCTGCATTTGTGCCCACTTCTTTAGTTTCCCTGAAGCGCTCTAGTTGTTTTTCTCTAGCTTTTAGAACAGACTCTCTCAATTTTTGAGAAACTCTTTCTTTTTGCTCTCCAGAAAGCTCTTCGTGCAGAACATTTCCAACCTCAATCCACATATCAATCCTATCTACAATAGGTCCTGATATTTTTCTCTCATAGCGGGCCTGTTCTACAGGGTCATACGTCTCTCCGTCTCCCGGGTTAGGGTTCATTGCGGCAACAAGAATAAAATTTGCAGGAAATTCGGCAGATCCTTTAGCTCTAGAGACTGTCACTCTCCTTTCCTCAAGAGGTTGGCGGAGTGCATCAATTGAACGCCTTTCAAATTCCGGAAACTCATCAAGAAAAAGTACACCACGGTGCGCGAGTGTTATTTCTCCAGGTTTTGGAAATGTGCCTCCGCCAACCAAAGAGACATGTGAGGCGGTGTGATGAGGGGAGCGGAAAGGAGGATGCGTTATAAGTTCTTCAGAGAGCGAACCAGCAATAGAATGTATTGCAGTTGTCTCAATTGACTCATTAAAAGTTAACTGTGGGAGGATTCCTGAAAATGCCCGAGCAAGCATAGTCTTCCCTGTTCCGGGTGGGCCAAATAAAACTATGTTGTGTCTTCCAGAGGCTGCTATTAAAAGACCTCTTTTAGCTTGTTCCTGTCCTCTTATATCCCCAAAATCTACGCTACTGCTCGGGTAAACCGGAACAACTTTTGTCTGTGGAGTTTTCTCAATTTTTGCGCTTCCTTCTTTGTTTTCATCAATATGGTCAATTACCTCACTTAGTGTCTTCGCGCCGTATATATCTACTCCGGAGACAAGGGCCCCTTCATTAGTATTTTCCTTTGGTAAAAATACTTCTTTAAACCCACGTTTTTTGGCTTCAAGTACGAGCGGTAGCGTTCCGTTTATTTTCCTTAACTCTCCATCAAGCGAAAGCTCTCCTAAAAATATTTTCTGCTTCGGGTTAAACTTTATTTCTTTGCTTGAAAGAAGATATGCAAGAGCAATCGGAAGATCAAATGCTGGCCCCTCTTTTCTTAGGTCAGCTGGAGCAAGGGATACGATAATTTTCTGGTTTGTACTTTTTGGAGGCTTAAAACCAGTGTTTTTTATCGCGGCAGAGACTCTGTCGCGCGACTCCTCTACAGCTTTTCCTGGAAGGCCGACAATAGAGAAAGAATGAAGACCTCGCGAGAGGTCTACTTCAACGTCAATAATTTTTCCATCAAGGAGGGTGGTTTGGGCACTATGAACTTTTGCGAAGCTCATTTAGCTTGAGAGACTGACCTCTTCTTCAATGTGATTTTTGCAAGTTCTTGCGGCTGGATTTGCATTCAATCTATCTTCCTCAATTTCCTCTCCACTTATTTCACACACTCCGTATGTGCCGTCTTCAATCTTCTTTAAAGCTTTCTTTACATTGTTATAACGAATCTCAAGTTCTTTGAGAACTGCAGTATTAGTCTCATATTCTTCAATCGCATCAGCCATCTCATTTTTATCCGCCTTATCAACGTTCATATTTGGAGCAGACGCTTCCCAGTCAGCTGGGTTTTTAGGATTAATATGACCTACAGACTTAAGTTCCTCTTCTAGTTTTGAGAGCTCTTCTTCAAGCCTCCCTTTATATTTTTGTGCATCAATCATGGGCCAATATTACTAGATACCAGCTAGAGTTCAAAATCAGAATATTCTTCTGCTGCTTAGGCGTGTGAGGATTTCAGTTAGTGTGTTTTCATTTGTGGTTATTATGACTGTCTCTTCATCAGGGAATGTATACAGGAGAACAATTTCAGATTCATCGTCTCTTAGTATGCGAGTGTCTTGGTTTTTTATGACAATATCTTCAAAAGCTCTTTTTTGAGGGATTCCCGGGATAGAAGTAGTCTCTGGAGTGGTAGTTCCCAAACCTTCTTCAGGAGTGGTTGTGGCAACAACCTCACTTTTTCCTTCAATAAAAGCCGGAAGAGGTAGTCCAAATAAAGGAGCTAAATCATCATTCATTATTTCCTCCCAAGCAAGCATATCTGCAAATGCAGTCCTGAAGTTTTTAACTTTAAATATTAAGAACGGCTGGTTTCCACTAAATACATGGATTCCTAGAGTAAACTCACTCTCAAAGGCTCTTTTAAGAGAGCCAGGAACCCTAGCTTCTATGGCATCTAAAAACTCTTCTGTATTTACTACTGTTACTTCTTCAAAATCATTTCTAAAAATTAGAACAACTTGTTCAAGAAGACCAAGTTGAATATTTACGTCGTCTTTAAGAAAAGTAAGACCATTCATAATCTCCCTCCTACTTCTATTTGTTATATCGAGCGCTTGAGTATTATCTACAAATATAATTGACGGAACATCTCTTTCAACTAAAACATCATCTGCTGGCGCCTGCGAAAGAAACGTGAACGCTGCAACGGAAATTCCTATAACAATCAGCAGCCCTGCACTTACCGCTATTATTACATGCTTCATCTTCCTTGATGAGCTTGGTTGCTCAACTTCTTTAGGAGGCTCTTTTGCCTGCGCTTTTTGCTCAGCCGCTGCAATTGAGATAAGAGAGGTCTTTTTTGTCTTCATTGCATCGGTGACATCTCCCTTAAATGTTCTTAAGTTTGGAAGACTTGATCCCTTAAGTCCGGCACCAACAGCTTTAATAGACCCTACTACAGCCTGACCAAGTCCACTTCCCTTCTTTGGTTGTTGCGAACCAATTTCAGATATTTTTTTATCTCCCAGACTGGCAGCCTGCGGAACCTGCTGCGGAGTAGTTACAGAAGCAGGCTCTTTTGCTTGTTTCTGAGTGGGCGCCGGAGCTTGTACCGGTTTCTGTGCCGGAGTTGAACTTAATTTATCTGCTGCCTGTTTAACATTTTTAGGAACTCCTGCCGGTTTTTGCGGCGTAGATGGAGTAATTTTGTTTATTTCATTTTGAAGAGGTGTGTCCTGCGGAGGAGCAGTCGGTGGAGCGTCTTTGGGAGCAGGTACAGCAGAGAGTCTAGCTTTTGCATTTGCTAAGACATCCCCTGGAGAAGGAGCTTTTGAAACCTTGGGCGGGCTCGTAGGTGGAGCTTTTGGTTGTGGAGGAGTACTTGGAAGAGGTGCTGTAGGCTTTTCATTGAAAGATTTAGGTGGCACAGGCTTGAGTGGTTCAGCTTTTTGCTGAGGCTGTTGAGGTACTGGGGAAGTTTTTGGCATTGGTGGAAGTGGTGGCGTTGGTGTTTCTTTGGGTTGCGTAGGTGTAACTGGTTTTTGCTCCACAGATTTCGGGGTAGGCGGAGTACTCGGAGCTATATTTTCTTTTGGAGAAGCTGGAGGAGAGACTGGAGGAGTCTGAGAAAAGTCCTTCTTAACTTGAGACACTGAAGGAGCACTCACTGGTGCTTCTTTTTTTTCAACCTCTTTTTGTGGCTCTGGTGTAGTAGTCTCTTTTTTAGGTTGAGCCGGCAGAGGAGAAATCGGAGGAAGAGATTGCTCCTCTAGATTTTCCTCACTACTCTTTTTGTTCTCATCTGTCTCGTCCATTGTTACTTGGTCGATGGTCTGAAATAGTCTCTTTTGGCTTCACACCTTTTTTCTCTGCAAAAGTTGGCGCAACATCTTTTATTGAAAGTTTAATTCTGTCGCGTTCATCGACTTCTTTAATTATAACTGGAACTACCTCTCCAATGGAAAGGACTTCTTCAACATTGTTAATTCTAAAAGGCGCGATTTCTGAAACATGTACAAGACCTTCTTTACCCCCGGTAATCTTAACGAACGCTCCGAAGTCTGTAATGTTAACTACTTCGCCGTTAAATTGCTCTCCTTTAAGGTACTCCCTTGTCATATCTTTGATTATTTGCGCAGCTTTCTCTGCACTACCATCTCTTCCGGTTATAAACACCGAGCCGTCGTCCTCGATGGTTATTTCTTCTACTTTAGTTTCATCCTTTATTCCGTTTATAACTTTCCCTCCGGGGCCAATTACTGAACCAATCTGCTCCTCATCAATTTTAAGTGTAATTATCTGGGGTGCGCGTGATGAAATTTCTGCCCTAGGCTCTTTTATCTCGGTCTCTATTACATCAAGAATCGCCTCTCGAGCTCTCTTGGCAGCCACAAAAGCTTCAGCAAGTATTTTAAGAGGAATGCCTCCTACCTTTACGTCCATCTGCACTGCAGTAACTCCCTCCCTTGTTCCAGCTACCTTAAAGTCCATATCTCCATGGTGATCTTCGGGGCCTTGTATGTCGGTGAGTATTTTGTAATCCCCGCTCTCATCCATTATTAGACCTATAGCAATTCCTGCAACAGGTTTTTTAATTGGCACTCCGGCATCCATAAGAGCTATTGTTGAGCCACATACCGAGCCCATAGAAGTGGAACCATTTGAAGCCATAGCTTCAGAGACAATTCTTATTGTGTAAGGAAATTTTTCTTTAGGTGGAATTACCGGAATAAGAGCTTTCTCTGCAAGGGCGCCGTGTCCAACCATTCTTCTGTTGGTTCCTCCGATTCTTCCGGTCTCCCCAGTTGAGAAAGGTGGGAAATTGTAATGGTGCATGAAATGCTTTTGTGTATCAGGCGCTTCAATTGAGTCAATTATTTGCGAGTCTCCCGGGCCCCCTAAAGTAAGAGCCGAAAGAACATGAGTGCCACCTCTGTAAAACACTCCAGTTCCGTGAATCATTGGAGAAATTCCTCCCGCTTTAGCACGAAGCTCTCTTACTTCATCCATTTTTCTTCCATCCGCTCTCTTGTCACTTCCGATAGCTTCTTTGTGAATGATATTGTTTACCGCTTCTTCAAATAAGTCGTCTATGAAACTACCCGGCGTATCTGGCAAATTTTCAGTCACAAGTTTCTTCCACTCTTTTTTAAGAGAATATATTCCGGCATTTCCTGCACCAGAGAAAACTGACTTCTCCAGCTTAGGCTCTACATTATCTTTAAATAACTGCGTGAGTTCGCTCGGCATCTCTGGTGCGGGGAGACTTTGTTTTTCTTTCCCAATCTTCTCAACAATCATTCTTTGAAACTCTTGGAGTTTTTCATTTTCCTCTACAGCTAGTTTAAGAGCATTATTTAGTTCGTCTTCATCTGTCTCGTTTGAACTAATCTCAATCATGTTTATATCCCCATCTTTTCCACATGCAAGAAGATCAAGCGTGCTCTCGCTTCCATTTCTATCTTCATAAGTTGGGTTTATGGCGAAACCTTCGCCATTTTTCCCAATACGCACAGCTGACACAGGTCCATTCCAAGGAATATTTGATGTTGCTATGGCAAGAGAGGCAGCGTTTATTGCCAAAACATCAGGGTCATATTCATCAAGCGAAAGTACGGTCACAACAACTTGCACCTCGCGTCTTATATGACTGTCAAAAAGAGGACGAATGGTTCTATCAACCACTCTTCCTGAAAGAATTGCTTCCTCTGTTGGTCTTCCCTCCCTTCTTACGAACCTACTTCCAAGTATTGCTCCAGCCGCGTAGAATTTCTCTTCATAATCAACTGACAGAGGAAAGTAGTCCAAACCCTCTCTTTCGTTTTCGCTCATTACTACGGTTGCAAGAACAGCTGAGTTTCCATAGCGGACTATCACTGACCCACTTGCCTGATCAGCCAAGTCACTAAACTCTGCCGTAAGCGTTTTTCCACCTACCTCGGTAGAATATTCTTTTATCTCCATATTGATTTTGCCCAAAGGCCAGTGACCATCAGATTACAGAATTGAACTATTCTTTGTTCAACACTGAGTATCTAAGGGCCACAATTAATTCTTATAACTAAAAATACTCTATATATAAGGAATGGTTTTTGCAACACAACGAAAAACTCCCCACAAAACTGGGGAGTTTTTCGTTTAAGCCTCTTCGGGTTCGTCTTTGTCTTTATCGGAGCTTCCTGGAACAAGATTTCCAAGTTTCCAGCCGCGATAGCTGATTAGATACTTCTTCGGATCTTCGCACATATCTATGTAGTCATCTGCGACCTCCTTTAGTCTAGAGGAAGCAGAGCGACCGAATGTGATTACCTCAACTTGCACGCCATCGTGTTGTTTAAGGTACTCAACTAGAGGTACGAAATCGCCATCTCCAGTAGCTAGAATTACGGCATCAAGTTTTGGTGCCATCGAAACTGCATCAATTGCCATTCCAACGTCCCAATCTGCCTTCTTTGCTCCTCCATAAAAGATTTGGAGGTCCTTTGTCTTGGTCTCAATACCAAGTTTTGTAAGAGCGTCAAAGAAATTCTGTTCCTCACCACTTTCGGTTGTAACAACGTATGCCATTGCTCTGATGAGCTGGCGGCCCGCTAGAGCCTCTTTCAAAACGTTGCCGAAATTAACGCGCGATTTATACAAATGCTTTGCGCTGTGGTAGAGATTTTGCGTATCAATAAAAATGCCGACCCTTTGGCTTTTATGCTTAATAACAGCCATAAAAACTTATGAAACTAATAAAAGAGCTGCTTTAAATGAAGAATTACTTCTTCAACCCAAGAGATTTAACAAGAGCGTTGTACTTTTTCTTGTCTTTTCCTTCCAGGTACTTTAAATGTTTACGACGATCCGCAACCATTGCCAAAAGTCCCCTTCTGGAGTGTTTGTCTTTGTGATTTTTCTTAAGGTGTGTTGCAAGCTCATCAATTCTCTTTGATAGAACTGAAACTTGCACTTCAGGAGAGCCCGTGTCTCCTTCGTGCCTGCCGGCATCCTTAATAGTTTTCGCCTTTTTACGCTTGGTTAGCATGGACAAACCATAGCATATATTGCCTAATTTTGCAAGAGCTAAGCAGGGTTCATATGATGGCAACAAATATTGTGCGACGTATAATTACGCTATGTCTAGCGGAAATCTGGAGCAATTAAAGCGTGAGTTTTTAGAACATCTTGAGATAGAAAAAGGACGCTCACTAAACACTATTAATAACTACGACAGATACCTTTCTCGTTTTCTTGATTTCTCAAAGAAAAAATCACCAAAAGAAATTGATGCGGATTTGATTCGTGAGTATCGACTCTGGTTAAACAGGCAGGAGTCAAGCGGAGAGAATGAAACTCTAAAAAGAAAAACTCAAAACTACTATCTGATAGCACTTCGAGCGTTTCTTAAGTACATTGGCAAGCGCGGTATCGAAACGCTCTCGCCTGAAAGTATTGAGCTAGCCAAAACAAGCGAGCGCGACTTAGACCTTATTTCTATAGAAGAGCTTGAAAGGTTAATGGAAGCTCCAGAAGGAAGCGAGCTAAAAGATTTACGTGACAAAGCAATACTTGAATTACTTTTCTCAACTGGATTACGTGTTTCGGAGCTCACATCGCTAAATAGAGATATAAATTTAAAACGTGACGAACTTTCTGTACGTGGAAAGGGGGATAAAGTGAGAGTGGTGTTTCTTTCAAAGAAAGCAAAGGAGTTTGTAACGAAATATTTAGATAAAAGGACTGATATTGATGACGCACTTTTCATACAAGTTGGTCGCGGTGCAAAAAGTGCTGAATCACTTCGGCTAACTCCTCGTTCAATTGAGAGATTGGTAAAACATTATGCAATCAAAGCTGGTATTTCAAAAAAAGCTACCCCGCATATTATTCGCCACTCCTTTGCAACAGACCTTCTTCAAAACGGAGCGGACCTAAGAAGTGTTCAGGCGCTATTAGGGCATGCAAATATTGCAACCACACAGGTTTATACTCACGTAACGGACAAACACCTAGAGGAAGTGCACAAGAGCTTCCACGGAAAAAGAAGAAAATAGCTATCCACTTGTATATATTTTCTAAAACAGATACGTTGCTACGATATATGTAGGCCTGCCTGGTCGCAGACCGGTCGAAAGATTTAAATAGAAAATATTATGGATCTAACAATATTTCTCGCGCAGATAATGGGAGTTTACTTTCTCGTTACCGGCGTTGGAGCACTTCTTAATCCGGAGAGGACAAGAAGAGCAATGAATGAAGTTGGTAAAAGTTACGTACTCCCCTACTTTGACGGTGCGCTTGCGCTTGTTGTAGGACTTCTTATTGTGCTTACCCACAATGTTTGGGACTCACTCCTTACAGGTGTAGTTTCAGCCGTAGGCTGGCTCTCGCTTGCGGAAGGAGTGCTTATGATGCTTTTGCCACAAGCTTCAATCGTAGGCTTTATGAAGCACTTCAACACAAAGAGTGCTATTACAGGGTTTAGTATTGTGGCTATTGTAGTTGGAGCGTATCTTACCTACATAAGCTTTATTGCTTAAATTGCAAAACTAAAATTAAAAACCGCCAATATTATATTGGCGGTTTTTAATTTGTATTCAATTAGTTAATATGGAGCAATGAAAATACTATCTTGGAATGTAAATGGTCTTCGGGCTGTGCACAGAAATGGTTATTGGGACACTTTCCTTAAGGAGGACCCTGATATTTTCTGCTTTCAGGAAACAAAAGCGGAGCCGGATCAATTGCCAGATGAAGTTCGCGAGGCAGAGGGGTATATGTCGTTTTTCGCATCATCTGAGGTTAGAAAAGGCTATAGCGGTACTGCTATTTACACTAAAATTGAGCCAGAAAAGGTCAAATATGGTATGGATATCAAGGAATTTGATCAAGAAGGCCGTTTGATAACTACATATTTCAAGGATTTCGTCCTTCTTTGTGTATATTTCCCAAATGGAGGAGGAGGCCCCGAGAGGCTGAAGTATAAATTGGACTTCTATGACGCATTTCTTGAATACATTAATGGAATTAAAAAACCACTAATTTTTTGTGGAGATGTAAATACTGCGCATGAAGAAATTGACCTAGCTCGGCCAAAAGAAAATGAAAAAAATACAGGTTTTCTTCCAGAGGAGCGCGAGTGGATAGATGAGGTAGTTCGTCACGGTTATGTTGATACATTCAGGCATTTCAATCCAAAAAAGGAAGGGGCATATTCATACTGGGATATGAAAACTAGAGCAAGGGACAGGAATGTTGGCTGGAGAATAGACTATTTCTTTGCAAATCAAGCAGCAATGTCTAGAGTCCAAAAAACCTTTATTTTAAGCGATATTTATGGTTCTGATCACTGCCCTGTTGGCATAGAACTAAAGTAATCTATAAAGGACATCACTTATCCACAAGATGTCCTTTACATGTCCTTTATAGAGAATATTATTGTATCTAGAGCAGTTCGTCTTAGTACATCGTTTTTACGAGCGTGCTCAGTTTCAGTCACCACCAAGTAGCCTTTTTGGCAATACACATTTACGCACACCACATAAATTTTTGGGAAAAAGGTATTGTGTAACCAACTGGGAAGTACGAAGCAGATGATTGAAACCGCATAGGGCCGCCTTATGTTGAAGTCGGATTATTATCTCCACGCCGGCCGCATCATAAGACGGCTCTTTTGTATTGTATTTAAGACACCCAGTATTTTTTACGAAGCTCCTCTACAGCGCTTTCCTCCTCCGTTTTTTGACGCTCTTTTCCTTTCTTGCCGAGCGCTAGAAGCTCATTTTCAGGGAGCTTAAATAGCTCTACAGAGCGCTTTTCTAGGTATTCTTCATTATTTAATTTAGGATCATCAAGTACTTCTTCAAGAAGGGCGTGCAGGACCCACCCGATACGTTTTCCAGGCTTTTCTTTAGTGATTTCCATAATTCTGTTCCCTGTAATCTTAAGCATTCCCACTGCTATTGGGTCACGAAGAGCTTCTTCAACCATTGATTTGTATTTTCTAAAACGAAAAGGTTGTTCTTTGGGACGGCCCGAACCAATTCGATCGCAAATTCTAAGGTTAAGCAAATCCCAAATATTTTCTTCTCCAACATTTCTTATCATTCTCCTTACAGCAGAGAGTGTTACTTGGTCTGGGTCGGAGAAAAACATATGCCAACGCACTAGCTTCACCAATTTATCTATCTGTTTTTTTGGAAGTTTTAGATCCTCAAAGGCCTTTTTTGCTACACGCGCACCAACCACTTCGTGCCCGTGAAAAGTCCAGTCTTTCTTCTCTTCTGACCAGCGTCTAGTCTCTGGTTTTGAAATATCGTGATAAAGTCCGGCAATTCTAATATCAAATGACCAACCCTTATCTGCGCCATGTTGCATTGTGCGAAGCAGGTGCTCAAACACGTCAAACTTGTGTGCCTGATTTTGCTCGATTCCAATCCCCCTCTCAAGGTCAGGTGCCACAAAAGGAAGCATTCCAAGTTTTTGCATTAGGAAAAAGGCTTCAATTGGACTACTTGTCATTATCGTTCTGATAATCTCATCGCGAATACGTTCTTTTGAAATTTTTGAAAGTCCATCAACGTGTTTTGTTATGGCTTCTGCTGTATCTGGGTCAATGGTAAACGTAAGTTCAGCTGAAAGACGCACAGCTCGAAGCATTCGAAGTGCATCCTCAAAAAAGCGCTCCTCCGCGTCTCCTACCGCAACAATACTTTTCCTTTTTATATCCTCCCCTCCCTTGTGTGGGTCAGTTATCTCGCCGTTTTTTATGCTGTATGCAATTGCATTTATGGTAAAGTCGCGACGCTTTAAATCGTCCTCTAAACTATCGGAAAATTCTACTTTATCTGGGTGCCGCGCATTTGAATATGTTGATTCAAGTCTGTATGGGGTCACTTCAATAACTTGTACAGACTCCTCTGGAGTTTCTTTATTTACAATTCCCACTGTGCCGAATTCGTTTTCATAGAAAGTGTCTTCAAAAAGACCTTGTATATCTTCCGGTTTTGCGTTGGTTGTGAAATCCCAATCCTTAGGAGGTCTCCCTAAGAGAAGATCTCTAACACACCCCCCTACTAGATATGTCTCAAAGCCCGCAGATTCAATTGTATCTGAGACCGAGCGTACTTCATCTGGAATTTTGCTTGCTGAAATTTTTAGCATTATTTAACAAGTGTATATCACTTAGCTCTTGGTTCAAAAAAGCTTGGCATGGGGCTAATTACTAGTACTATAGATAAATCCGGATGCTCCCGTGGTGAAATGGATATCACAGCGGTCTTCGGAACCGTCGTTGGGGGTTCGAATCC
Organism: bacterium; assembly: GCA_002687905.1. Lineage (GTDB taxonomy): Bacteria > Patescibacteriota > Minisyncoccia > Phycocordibacterales > JABMNX01 > UBA6534. The sequence goes on from NZBM01000004.1 coordinate 19,317, forward strand.
CTCCGGGAGCACCAAGTAAACCGCCAATATTCCAGGAGGGATTCGAAAGCCGGAAGCCCGCGTGCGGGGCACGATTAAGGGCTGAGGCCAGACCAAATACACTTATGAGCGAAGCGAATTAGTGATAGGTGGTCGAATCCCTCCGGGAGCACCAATAGTAAGGTTTTAATAATTTATATCAACTCTGTGCAGAATACTGGAAATAGCTCGAACTGGCCGCGCCGCCGAGGCGGCGGTCGGCGGCGCGGCGCATCCGGCGCAAAAAATGCCGAACGCGGCGAAGCC
>NZBM01000005.1 GCA_002687905.1 bacterium
CCCCAAAGGAAGTAGATAACGGCCAACGTTATTACTATAGGAATGACTAAGTCAAGAATTGACTTAACTTGACCAAGAATATTCTGAAATGTCTGAGCATGAGCAAACATCGGAGTAAGGAGCATCGCTGGTATTAATAATTTTTTCATTATGTATTTTATGAATTAGTTAAACGACCTATGCCACTTATAGTAAGTAATAACAAGTATATCAAGCAATCTGAGCACTGTGGATAGCTATCTAAAGAACGTATTGGTGAGAATATTGAGTATCCCGTAAATGGAGACCATGACAAAGATAATAATTATTCCCCAAACCATTATTTTTCTAGCTGTTTTTTTGGTCTCTTCACTATCTTGATTGAAGCCATATTGTGTAATCCCCCAAATAAAGCCAATTACCGCAAGAGACACCAATATAGGAATTGCAATATTTACAAGGTCAACAATTATAAGGACGAGGCTTCTGAAGGTCTGCGGTGAACCACTAAATCGCTGCTGGTTTCCAAAAATCTCAAAAGCTTCTGCATTTCTAGCTACAAGTAGTGCCAAAGAAGCAAGTAATAATTGTATCTTCTTAAACATATCTACCCTCGCAAGAAATTAACGGTGTTTCCAATAACATCAGATAGGACGCGAGCGGCTAAGAATATTCCGACACCAACTATTGTCCAGAGAAATGTTAATTTTGCTTTCGTTATTTTTTCAGTATTACCTTGTGCAGTTACAAAAAGAAAGCCAGCGTAGATTATAAAGAGAGCTGCTATAGGAAGTCCTATTACTATAACCGCGTCTAGTATAAGTCCGATTAAACCACTGAATGTATCAGTGCCGCCAAGTGGATTTGTTAAAGTGCCTCCAAAACTTCCACCGCCGGTTCCTCTGGCCCCACCAGGGCCGCCTGTGCCTCTTGCTTGAGCAAAAAGTAATTGTGGCACAATAAGAAAAAAGAAAGACCCAGTAAAAATTAAATCTTTTACTATTTTCTTAAGAGATTTCATAAATTACTGACTTTCAATAAATACAGGTAGCTCAAAAGCTCCCTGAAGAAAACTCATAAACCACCAGATTACGGCAAGGAAAAAGAGTGCCGTAACCGCCCATGTCATTGCGTCTCTTCCCTGCTCCTGCTTGCCGCTGTCGTGATACCAGCGAACATACATATAAAACCCATACGCAAAATAAAGAAGAGAAGCTCCTCCTATTATAGGCAGTATTAAAATTATAACTTGTACCACAACATTAGAAAATGAAGTAGTTAAATCCTGTGCATTTGAAATTAGCGGAAAAAATAGCGCGTGGGTAGTTAGAAGAAATTTAGCTTGTAGTTTTAACATAGCTATCTAAGCAAGCTCTCCATAGTGGAATCCGCGTTGCCTACCGCCTCGCCAACACGAAGTCTTCCGCTAGTGGTTAACTCAATCATATCTTTAAACATTGAATTTGTTCTCTCTATATTAGGGTCAAGCCAGGCTCGCGCAATAAGAGCTGCGTCAAAAAATACTTTCTTAAACAAATCCTCGCTAGGCGGCGCCACCAGAAGATCTCTTCTTGCTGGCGTAAGACCTAAAATATCTGTAAATACTTCGTTCCCAAAAGTGCTCGAGAGAGATATTGCTATTCTTGCTGCTCCATTTATATTTTCAGAGTTTTTTGGAATTGCGAGCCCCACCACATTTCCAAATGTCACGGTGCCTCCGTCTCTTGATTGAGGAACTGGCGCAACATCAAAGTTTAGATTCGGATTGCGAAGCCTAATATCCCTAAGCTCGCTTGCAAAGCCTATATACATTGCAAGACTCCCCGACAAAAACTCTTCCTTTGCACTTCTAAATCCCCTGTTCCACGAATAAACCGGTTTTATAGGATTTGCAAAATCCGTGTATAGCCTTAGAGCAGATTCCGCCGGAGAGATACCATTTTGAAATCTAATATTAAGCTGTGAGAACAATTCCCCTGCTTCATTTGACGCAACTACTCCTCCGCCGGCCTGCATAATAAGCATTGATAGGATTTCTTTTGCATTATCTATATTCTGGTATTCACCAAGCGCAATTGCGCTCTGGGACACATTTCCTGTGTCGTCCCTTACATTTAGCCTGTCCGTAGCAAGAACTAGCACCTCGTCCCAAAATCTTGGTGGAGAAGAGACACCTTCATTTGAAAAAATACTTCTATTCCAATAAAGAACAAGTGGATCGGCTGAGGTTGGGAGCGCTATCACTCCTTCAGGATCAACAAAGAGCTCAGAAGCCTCCACATACATATCCCTAAAAGCACGGCGCGAAACTATATCAAAAGGTATCGGAATTATTTTGTCTCTGTGCCTAAGAATTAAGGGATGCTCAAGGAAAAATAAATCTGGACCTCTGCCTGAAGCTAGAGCTTCAACTAGTTCATCTGTAAAAGTAGCTTCGTTTTTCTCCACATAACTTACCCCGTCAAAATCATCAGTATTTTCATTAAATACCTGCGATATTCTTTGAAATGCTCCCTGATCATATGTCCCCCATATCTCAACCCTTCCTACTTCTTCTTGGCCTCCACCACCACGTCCTCCGCCAAGAGCAAAAAATGTTACCGCCACAACAGCAGAGAGTATAAATACTATCAATATGACAACTTGGAATACTGTTATTTTCATTGTTTTTTAAATATAAATCCGTAATGGTGAGCCCCTGCGTCGAAATCATCATCCACAGAAAACTCTGCGCTTTCAAAAAGATTTTTTGCACTCTCTTTTGTTACTACGCATACTGGATGCGGGCCAATACCTCCAAAGGCCTCACTCCAGTCTATCAAAAGGAGTTTGCCTCCTTTTTTTAATACTCTTTTAATTTCACCCACTGTATTTTCTTTTTTCTCGAGTTGGAAAAGAGTATTTGAGAGTATAACTGCATCAAGGAGCTCGTCTTTAAGATTAACTCCGTTGACTTCATCTATATCAGCCCAAAGAGTGTCTACGTGCTCATACTTATTTTCAATTGCCTGATTTTTTATCTTTGAAAGAAGATCCTGCTGAACATCAACAGCATAAACCGCACCACGACTACCGACTTTATCAGCTACAGCCATAGTGTAGACTCCCGTGCCAGCTCCAAAATCTGCAACCATCATTCCGTCCGTAAGTCCTAGTTTAGCAATGTTTTTTGCGGGATCAGTAAAGCGCATATACGATAAAGTATACATTACCAAAGGGGTAAATTTTTCCTACAAGTGGATTATAGAGAGACCAAAGAAGCAATACTGTCTCCAGAGCGGAGCTTCATCACCCGCACTCCCTGAGTTTGTCTTCCAAGAGTAGGAATTTCTTTAAGATCAACTCTGATGACTTGACCTTTCTTAGACATTGCTACCATCTCTCCTTCTCCACCATCAACTACCGTCGCAGCGATAAGCTCTCCTGTCTTAGATGTTACATTAGCTGTTTTTATTCCAGAACCACCTCTTCCTTGGGTCTTATATTCTTTCAGTTTCGTTTTCTTTCCGTAGCCAACGATCGACATCACAAGAAGCTCTGGGTCAGAATACCCTTTCCTTACAACATCAGCTGAGATTACAAAATCTCCTTTAACTAGCTTAATTCCTCTTACTCCGGCTGCGCTTCTACCCATCTTTCGCACATCACTTCCCTTAAAGCGTATTGATTGACCCTTTGAAGTAACAATAGATACATCATCACCCTTCTCAACAAATTTCGCAGAGATCAGCTCATCACCGGCGGATAGTTTAATAGCAATAAGCCCACTTCTTCGTACGTCATGGAAATTCTTTGCTTCAACTCTTTTTACAACTCCAGTCTTTGTGACCATAAGAAGAGAAAGGTCATTTTCCTTAACTTCTTTTGGCATAGGTAAAACTGAGGTTACTTTTTCGTCTTGCGTAAGAGACAGGAAGTTCATAACTGATTTTCCTCGCGTAGCACGTTTCCCTTCAGGCACTTCATACATTTTTATCTGATACGCTTTTCCTTTATCGGTAAAGAAAAGAAGGTCGCTGTGGGTTCCAGTGGTGAGAAATGTTGTTACAAAATCCTCCTCTTTAGTATTGAGATCTATTACTCCAACTCCACCTCTTTTCTGTTTTTTGTACTCATCAGGGTTGGTGCGTTTTATATATCCCCCTTTTGTAAGAACAAGCACGCTTTCCTCGTCAGCTACAAGGTCTTCCATTGAAAGTGATTTAACTGGTTGAGCAACTATTTTTGTACGTCTTTCGTCTCCGTATTTTGTTATAACCTCTTGAAGTTCATTCTTCACAACTTCAAGTATCTTTTTCTTACTTGCGAGAAGTGTTTTGAGATCTTTAATTAATTTCTGTACTTCTTTAAGCTCATCTTCAACTTTCTTTCTCTCAAGACCGGCAAGTTTCTGAAGCCGCATCTCAAGGATCGCTGTAGCCTGTTTATCAGAGAATTTAAAAGTCTTCATCAAGGCGGCGTGCGCAGCAGGGGCGTCTTTTGCCGCTTTTATTGTCTTTATTATTTTATCAATATGATCAAGAGCCTTTTTAAGACCAAGTAGAATGTGTTCTCTTGCTTCTGCTTTATTCAAGTCAAATGTAGCTCGCCTCGTAACAACCTCATCACGATGTTTTATAAACTCCTCTAGAATTGCCTTTAGTGAGAGCGTTTGTGGAACTCCATCAACAAGAGCCACTATGTTGTAGTGGAAAGTATCTTCAAGTTGTGTGTGCTTGTATAGATAATTAAGTACATTTTGAGGATGACCGGAAGACTTGAGCTCAATTACTATACGGATGTCGTCCGTTGATTCATCTCGTATATCTTTAATTCCCTCAACTTTCTTATCGCGAACTAAATCAGCAATTTTAACCAGTAGATCCGATTTGTTAACTCGGTAAGGAATAGAGCTTATAACAATTTGAAAATTCCCTTTCTTGTCTTCAACTATGTCTGAGACACCCCGCACTACTACACCTCCTTTTCCTCCTGCGTAGGCATGCTGTATATCTTTTTTATTAAAAGCAACGCAGCCAGTAGGAAAGTCGGGGCCTTTAACAAACTTCATAAGGTCGTCCGTTGTGGCGCTTGGATTGTCAATCAAATGAATCGTTGCTTCACACACTTCTCCAACGTTGTGCGGCGGAATATTTGTAGCCATTCCAACTGCGATACCCAGCGTTCCATTTACAAGAAGATTTGGGTATGCCGCAGGAAATACCACCGGCTCTTTTCTTGTTGCATCATAGTTTGCTCTAAAATCAACAGTGTCTTTCTCTAAATCACGAAGGAGCTCGCCCGAGAGACGTGACATCTTAGCTTCGGTGTATCGCATAGCAGCAGGTGGGTCTCCATCAATAGAACCAAAATTTCCCTGCCCTATAACAAGCGGGTATATATAAGTAAAGCTTTGCGCCATCTTTGCAAGAGCATCGTATACCGCAGTGTCACCATGTGGGTGATACTTCCCAAGCACATCTCCAACCACTGCAGCAGATTTACGGAAACGCGCGGTGGCAGAAAGTCCCATCTGCTGCATAGTAAACAGAATCCTTCTATGAACCGGTTTTAGCCCATCACGCACATCAGGAAGAGCTCGAGAAGTGATGACTGACATCGCATAATCTAAATAAGCCTCCTTCATCTCGGAGCTTATACTCTGGGGTACGATACCCACTATTTTCTCGCTTTTTTCCTTGTCCTTTTTGGCCATTTAAGCCTTAATTCTAGCACATTTTAGCTTATTTGCCACTCAAATCTGGCTATCAATTTGAGGTGTTTTGCTCTATGAAAACCTCCCCGTCTTCAAGTATTATCTCTTCAGTGTCACTCTGGAGCTCCTCGAGATTTTCTTGAAATATTCCTATTCCTTCTTGGAGTTGATCAACAAAAGAAGCGGTGTCGTCAGATATTTCCGTAGATGTCTCTATGTTGTCGAGTCGATTGGTAAAATAAACAATCCAAACAGCAAATATTATCACTGTTAAAATTCCGGCTGTTCCAAGAGCTATTGACTGTTTTTCTTCCTCTGGTTTTTTTCTTAAGTTATTAAGAAAATCGTCCATACACTAACTACTTAACACAATCACCTCGCCTTCACGAGTATCCGCGTCACTCTTTTTTATAGTCAACTTCTCTAATGGCTTTACTCCTTCAGCTCCTCCCTCCTTAAGAAAAGTATCAAGAGAGCCTTTTTTCCCAATTCCATCAAAGTGCATAGGAATAATAATATTTGGCTGGAGAGAAACAGAAATGTCATGAGCCTGTGAAGAGTCAAGGACGCCTTCTCCTCCAATCGGCACAAAGAGTACATTAATATTTTCTATTCCTTCTAAAGTCTTGCTATCCATTCCTTTTGCACCAAGCGCGCCAAGAAAGCATAGATTCATTCCTTCAAGGGTAATAAGATAAATTGTGTTTGGGCGATTCTCGCCGTTGTAGTTTGAATATGAGCCAAAACCTCTTATAGCGATATTCCCTACTTCATATTCTCCCGGGCCACTTATTACGAAAGGCTCTTTATCGCCGTGAGTAACTTGCTCAACACCGTTGAAATCTTTGTCATTGAGACTGATAAGCGCAATGTCGGAACCAAATCGTGCCGGCTTCAGTTTGGAGTCTTTTGATATTGGATTTATTGCTATCGTCGTAGTTGAGTATCCAACCTTAAAACATTCTCCTTTGTGATGTGTGATAACCATGCGGAAAGTATATCAGATTGGCAGCTTCTATTGACAAAGCAGTAAAAAAGAAATTAAATTGCTCAACTGTTCTATGCCACCAAAAAGGAGGTGCAAAAGGCCAGTCTGTTGCTCTTAAATCCAATCCAATCGTAGCGTCGTTGGAGCAACAGGCTGGCCGCCTTTTATTTTTATAGCAAGTATGCAATAATGCCCGAGGCCTATTCGGACCTTATTTATTAAAAACAGCGGAGCTAACCCTATTTCGCGAATACACTAGCGATGATGAAATAGTACTCTAGTTGTATTAATTTATGGCTGAAAATAAAGACTTAGAAGTAGCAGAAGACGCAACAAAGAAAGGCAAGAAAGAAACATTTATGGGCTCACTTTTCCACCAGAGCCCAACACCACCATCAATAGGTGACTTGGTAGAAGGACCGGTCATCGCGGTTGATCGTGCGCGTGTATACATTGACCTTCCCCCTTTTGGCACCGGAATTATTTACGGAAAGGAGTTTATGAGCGCAAGAGATATTTTGCGCAAAGTAAATATTGGCGACACAATCGCGGCAAAAGTAATTGACCCTGAAAACAAAGACGGATATGTGGAAGTATCTCTTAAGGAGGCTCGTCAAGCACTTATCTGGGCTGAAGCCGAAGAGACTATAGCAGAAAAGAAAACTTTTGAACTTGTTGTAAAAGAAGCAAACAAAGGTGGGCTAATTATTGAGTGGCAAGGAATTCAAGGGTTCTTACCGGCATCTCAGCTTGCAGGAGATCATTACCCGCGCGTTGAAGACGGAGATAAAGACCGAATACTTGAGGAACTTAAACAGTTGATAAATGAAAAACTTGTTGTAACTATTATTACCGCTGATCCAAAAGAGAATAAACTGATCTTCTCTGAGAAAAGTGGTGACCAAAAAGAAAGAGGCAAAATAATAGCCAATTACAACATAGGAGATGAAGTGGAGGGAGAAGTAACTGGAGCAGTAGAATTTGGGATCTTCGTTAAACTTGAGGAAGGTCTTGAAGGACTTGTACATATCTCAGAAATTGATTGGGCTCTAGTTGAAGACCCTAGGACCATATATAAAGTTGGGGCCAAGGTTAAGGTAAAAGTTATTGAAATAAAAGATGGAAAGATCTCTCTTTCAATTAAGGCTCTTAAAGCAAACCCTTGGAAATCCGCGTCAGAGAAATATAAGAAAGACAGCTCTGTTAAAGGAGTAGTTATCAAATACAACAAACACGGCGCTCTTGCTTCAATTGAGGAAGGTGTCGCGGGACTTGTACACATCTCTGAGTTTGAGAGCGAAGAAGAGCTTAGAGAATCTCTTGAGCTCGGCAAGACTTACGACTTCAATATCACACTGTTTGACCCAGTGGAGCAAAAAATGACTCTGTCATACAAGAACGGAGACAAAAAAGAGGATTAAAATCCTCTTTTTTTTTGGAGTCGCTTAATTGTAATGATTCATAGCGTACTCTCGCCCCTTCTTTATAAGTGCGTTTATCATTTTATCTGCCTCCCTTGAGAGCTCTTTAACTTTTTTCATTTCTCCACCAGAGAATCTTCCCAAGACAAACTTGGTAACATTGGCGTCCCCTTTTGGTTTTTTTAAATTTCCGAAAAAAGACTTTGGACTTATCCCAACCCTTATTCTCGCAAAATCTTTATTATTAAAAACATTGATTACTGACTCAAGGCCCTTATGTCCTCCTGAACTTTTGCCAAAAGACATCTTTATGTCCCCTATTCCTAAGTCTAGATCGTCATAAATCACAATAAGTGAGTCCGAACACTTTTCACTTGAAATAAAAGTAGAAATAGATTTTCCAGATTCATTCATAAAGGTCTCTGGAAGAACTAATGTTACAAAATTTCCTTCAATTTCACCTTTTGAAACCATTGCGCGAGCTACACCGTCTTTTCTCCACTCTGAAAAATCATTGGCCCCTCTTATATGTTCAAGAACGATGCGTCCTGCATTGTGTCTTGTATTTTTATACTTATCTCCGGGGTTTCCGAGACCTGCAATTACGTAATCCATAGCAATATGTTACTTCCTAAAAGGCAAAACATAAAGAAATATGTTGTGTCAATGAATATCGGCGTAGTAGAATGTCTCCAATATGGAAGAGCACAACAAGAATAACGAAAATTTCTTCGTTGAAGTTGTGAAATTCACTGTCATCGCAATTCTTATAGTCGCTCCAATAAGAATATTCATTGCGCAACCCTTTATTGTAAGTGGTGCATCAATGAGTCCTACCTTTGAAAATGGCCAATACCTCATAGTTGATCAATTGAGCTATCGACTGGATAAACCAGAGAGAGGAGATGTGATAATTTTTAGATTTCCGCTTGAGCCGTCAAAGTTTTTTATAAAAAGAATTGCAGGACTCCCAGGCGAGACACTTGAATTAAAAAACGGAGAATTATTTATTGAGACAAGCAAAGGGAAAATAATAAAAATAAGTGAGTCGTATATTGAGGACGTAAATTCTCTAAATGATAACCTCAAAGCCGAGCTTAGTGATGATGAGTACTTTGTATTAGGAGACAATAGAAAAGCTAGTTCGGACTCACGTGTTTGGGGAGCGCTTCCAAGCGACCACATAGTTGGTCGCGCTTTTATAAGATTGTTCCCAGTAACAGAAGTTGGGATTCTACCTGGAGAAATTAAATAGAAAAATGATTACTTTAAATAGCCTAGTGAAAAATTCTGATGACTTTCTGAAAAGTGCAGTGGAGATTGCAAATTACTACGGCTTCCTGCCAATTGAATCGGTATTAAATGGGTATGGAAAGACGAGAAAATCTTCAAAGTTAAAGTCCGTAACACAACATATTGATTATTCGGGAGACGAGAAAGAATTTGCAGGAGTTATGCGCTCGTACATTGAGCATGGATTCTCTAAACTTGTTCAACCAACTCTCTTTTACAATAATAAAAGTAATAAAAACGAAATTTCGTTCTCACTTCAGGTAATAGGCACCAAGAAAAGCGTTGCAGAAGCAATACTTTTAAAAACTGCGTTAGCAATTTTAGATGAGCTTGGAATAGGAAATACATGTGTTCATATAAATAGTATTGGTGACAAAGACTCTATAGCTAGGTACTCAAAGGAGTTAACGAACTATTTGAGAAAACGTATTGAAGATTTGCCCGAACAAACCAGACAGTTAATGAAAAAGGATGTTCTTTTTGCTTACCGTGACCTAACTTCACGAGAGCACGAGCTTTGCCAAGGAGCTCCAAACACCATGCAATTTCTAACTGAAGCAAGTCGCACTCACCTAAGAGAAGTCCTTGAGTATCTTGAAAGCGCAAACATAAGATATGAAATTGATACCAGTCTGGTTGGCGTAAGTGATTGTCATGCCAAAACCTTATTTGAGATTAAAAATATGCCAGACGAAGAGAGTAAAGAGATCGAAGTATTTGCAAGAGGTGGAAGGTTTGACGAACTTTCAAGAAGAGCATTTAGATATGACATACCAGCCGCGGGGGTCACAATAACTTGTGAGAGAAAAGGGCGATTAAACAAATCCTACGAACCAAAGAAACCTAGAAGGCCGAAAGTGTGCTTCATACAACTTGGCTTTGGTGCAAAACTAAAAAGCTTACTTGTTATAGAGGCGCTTAGAAAATCCAAAGTTCCAATTTATCAAACCTTAGGCTATGAAAGACTTAATGACCAATTAGTACTAGCAGAGGAAATGCAGATACCATATGCCGTAATAATGGGACAAAAAGAAGCTATTGATGAGGCTGTGATAGTTAGAAACCTTGATACTAGATCTCAAAGCACCATATCTATTTCAGACCTACCCTCCTATCTAAAGACAATTAAATAGTTTTGTTGCATAGTTTTTGCTTATATGGTAATTTTTCTTTCATGATAAATGTAGAGGTTGTTAAAAACGGAACAGAAAATTCAACTAGCCTTATCCGTCGCTTCACTAAGCGAATGCAAGGATCGGGAATTTTGCCGCGTATGAGAAAAAACCGCTTCTACACCAGGCCTGCTTCTCAATTTCTTAAACAAAAAAGAGCTGTAAGAAAAATCGAAAGAAGGGAGAAATATGAGGAAATGGTAAAACAAGGAAAAGTTGTAGAGCGCACACACAGAAGGAGGTAATGTCACTATCAATAACAAAGCGCACAAAAAAGCCTTTGCCGAGGCTCTCTTTTGAATCTATGAAGAACAAGGTTTTAGGGAAAAAGTACAACCTAAGCCTTGTCTTTTCGGGAGATACTTTGATGAAAAGACTGAATAAAAAGTACCGAAAAAAGGATTATGCCCCAAATGTGCTTTCTTTCCCAATTGATAAAGAGGAAGGAGAAATTTTTATAAGCACAAGCGTTGCCGAAAGAGAATCTAAAAAATTTGCTATGAGCTATAAAAGCTTTATAGGATATTTATTTATCCACGGTATGCTTCATTTGAAAGGTCACAGACACGGTAGTAAAATGAATAGGATGGAGCGGGAGTTGTTAAAAAGCTTTAGACTTTCGTAAGTTCTCTTATATATATCTGCTCCACATAAAGCCTGAAATCGGCTGCTTCTTTTCTTATGTCAAGAAATATAATAACAGGAATAGATATTGGTACCTTTCAAGTTAAGGCTCTTATAACTGAACACATTAAAGGTAAAGACCGTCATTTTCCGCGCATCATAGGAAGTGGCCAAGCTGAATCAAAAGGACTTCGTCACGGCTACATTATTAATACCGAAGATGCAAAAAGAAGTATCCGCCAAGCCCTCTCTCAAGCTGAAAAGGAAGCCGGAGTGCAAGCCAAGACTGCATATATATCAATTGGTGGAGTAGGACTTGACGAGGTGCACTCAACCGGAGAAGTGGTGATATCGCGCGCCGACCTTGAGGTGGTTGATCTTGATATTAAAAAAGCAATTGATGACAGCACAGAAAAAGCAGAAAATAAAATACTGAATAGAAAGATACTTCATGAGATTCCGCTACAATATAAAATTGATGGCGAAAAAGTACTTGGACGTCCGGTAGGAATGCATGGCGGAAAACTAGAAACGGATGTTCTTTTTATAACAGCGCTTGAACAACACCTAAACGATTTAATTCAATCCGTTGAAGACGCGGGAGTTGAAGTAATAGATGTCATGGCGACACCAATTGCTGCGAGTCTTGTCTCTTTAACAAAGGCTCAAAAAAAGGCTGGGTGTATTCTTGCAAACATTGGTTCTGAAACTGTCTCTATAGTGGTCTTTGAAGACAGCGTGCCAGTTTCTCTTAAGGTATTCCCTATTGGCTCAACTGATATCACAAACGATATTGCTCTAGGATTAAAAGTCTCACTTGAAGAAGCCGAGCAGATTAAGAAAGGCGCAATTACGAATACAAGTTTTACAAAAAAGAAACTTGACGACATTATTGCGGCACGTCTTTCTGATATTTTTGAGCTGATAGAAAAACACCTAAAGGATATTAATAAAAACGGACTCCTTCCTGCCGGAATTATTATCACTGGCGGTGGCTCCGGCATAACCACTATAGAGGATTTGGCTAAAGCTACTCTTAAACTTCCCTCTCGAGTTGCAACACTAAAAGTTGCTGAACATGCAAAGGTGCGCGACGCATCTTGGGCAGTCGCTTATGGACTTACTATATGGGGGCTTACCGGAGATGAAGAGCCTGTGGGGCTACAATTTGCAAAAAGAACTGGAGGAAATCTGGCAAACTGGCTTAAGCAATTCCTGCCTTAAAATAAGGCTTAAATAGTGATACAGAAGCCAAAAATTTCAACGGCTTCACAATTAAAATTCCCCTGCTATGATGGGGACACTTTTTTACCTGAGAAATTTATTATATGAGACAAGTTCAACCAGACGTGGAGGCATTTGCAAGAATCAGAGTCGTTGGAGTCGGTGGCTCTGGGGGAAATGCCATAAACCACATGATTGACTCCAAAGTTAAAGGAGTTGATTTTATTGCTATTAATACTGACGCACAAGATCTTCACCACTCAAGCGCTAAGAAAAAGATTCACGTTGGTAAAAACCTAACTCGCGGCCTTGGTACTGGAATGAATCCAGAACTTGGTAAGCGTGCGGCAGAAGAAACTAAAGAAGAACTGCAAGAAGCTCTCAAAGGTTCAGATATGGTCTTTGTAGCTTGCGGAATGGGTGGAGGAACAGGAACTGGCGCAGCTCCTGTGGTAGCAAAGACTGCAAAAGACGCTGGCTCACTTACTGTAGCTGTTGTAACGAAACCGTTTTCGTTTGAAGGACAGCAAAGGATGCGGCTTGCTGAACAAGGTCTTGAGGAACTTAAGCGAGAAGTTGATGCGCTTATTGTAATACCTAATGACCGCTTGCTTGCTGTAGTTCAGCGAGAAACTTCTGTAGCAAACGCTTTTGCGATGTGTGATGACATACTAAAGCAAGCTGTTGAAGGTATTTCAGACCTTATTACAACTCCTGGAATCATTAACGTTGACTTTGCAGACATCCGCTCAGTTATGGACTCTGCAGGCTCAGCCCTTATGGGAATAGGTCTTGCTACAGGCGAGAAGCGAGCCGAAGAAGCGGCACATGCTGCCATTAGTTCTCCTCTCCTTGAGATCTCAATTACAGGAGCAAAAGGAGTTCTGTTTGCAGTCGCTGGAGGTGACGATCTATCAATGCTTGAGATTCAGGACGCAGCAAAGGCAATTACTGAATCTATTGACCCGAATGCAAAGGTTATCTTTGGAGCTGTTAAAGACACCAAGCTTAAGAAAAATGAGGTTAAGGTTACTGTTATTGCTACAGGCTTTCCAGAAGGAGCTGCAAGTCAGAAAAGCTCAACGCTATTCCAGCTAAATAAAAAAGAAGAAGATAAGGAATCAAAGGACGTAGTAGAGAAAAAGCCTGCTGGTAGAAAGATCTACAATACTCTGTCTGCCGCTACTCCGGTTATTACGCCAAAGATAGAGGAAAAGAAAAAAGAAGATGAAGATAAAGACAAGAAAGACGACGATGGCGGCGATGACGATTGGGGCGCGGTTCCCGCATTCTTGAGAAGATCGAAACTTAAGTAGTTTTGAATATTTAACGAACCGCGTCCCAATGGGGCACAAAGCGTTAAGGAAAAACACCCCTGCGGGTGTTTTTCTAGCTTTGTGAGGCGGAGTCATGTCGTGAATACTTGGAACGACAGACGAGCCCGGGCAGGAGGCACCTTCCCGCTGTGGCGGGATTGGTGACCTGACGCCGGTTCCCGCATTCTTGAGAAGATCGAAACTTAAGTAATGAAAAAATCCTACAGAGATGCGGGATTTTTTGATACAATACCCCCTATGAATGATCTAGTAATAATAGGCGGTGGTCCTGCAGGGGTTGCAGCGGGAGTCTACGCTGCCAGAAAGCAGTTAAAAACTGTTCTAATTACCAAAGAATGGGGCGGGCAAAGCAGCGTCTCAACTGATATCCAAAACTGGATTGGGACTATTTTAATCTCTGGTGAAGACTTGGCAAAAGCGCTCAAGGCTCACCTTGAAGCATATAAAGATGGATATGTTGAAGTGATTGATGGAACTCTTGCAAATAAGGTAGAGAAAAAAGATGGAGGCTTTCTAGTGGAAACTGATGATGGAAAGAGTTTTGAGTCTAAGACAGTCTTAATTTGCGCAGGAGCTGATAGGAGAAAATTAGAAGTTCCTGGGGCAAAAGAATTTGACCAGAAAGGCCTTACCTACTGCGCAAGCTGCGATGGCCCTCTTTTTTCAGGACAAGATATGGTCGTAATTGGCGGAGGAAATGCCGGTTTTGAAACTGCTGCTCAGCTCTTAGCTTATGCTAAAAGTGTTACTCTACTTCACCGCGGCCCTCAATTCAAAGCGGATCCAGTAACAGTTGAAAAAGTGCTCAAAAATCCAAAAATGACCGCTATTTTAAACGCAGAAACAGTTGAGGTAAAAGGAGATAAATTTGTAAACGGCCTTGTTTATAAAGACAAAGAAAGTGGAGAAAATAGAGAGCTTGCCGTAACGGGAGTATTTGTTGAGATTGGTCTTGTGCCAAACACCTCTTTCGTAGAAGGTCTTCTTGAAATGGACAAAATTAAAAGAATAAAAGTAGATGGTAAAAATCAACAAACTTCAGTTCCCGGCATATGGGCAGCTGGAGATTGTACGGATGAGCTATATCATCAAAACAATATCGCCGCAGGAGACGCGGTAAAAGCACTAGAGGATATCTACAATCATCTACACGCCAGATAAATATGCCAGAAAAATTACCTAGTCTTGAGACCATGAGAGATCCTTGGGAGATCTCACCATGCGAGTCGTGGTTCCAAACGAAAGAAAGGACACAGCCCGAGATGCTTTTGGTCGCTTCTCAAGAAAAACACCAACTGAGCAAAGGATTGACGGATCGGGGATGACCATCCTCATGTGCGAGGTTGAGCAGAGCAAACAGGTTGGGTTCATGGCCAAAGCCGACAAGCTTGGCTTCAGTGCAACAAACAGAGATAAGCCAAGCTGACATGAAAACGATTGGGGCGGCGCACAGCGCCGTCTTTTGTTTTGTGACCCCACGGGGAATTGAACCCCGATTTGCAGAATGAAAACCTGCTGTCCTAACCATTAGACGATGGGGCCGAGAAATAGCATATGCTATTCAACGGCAATTTATTTTACTGCCCGGCAGGTTTTCAGAAAACCTGCCTATTCCCTCATCTCCATTCGGAAATTCGCTCGCTTTGCTCGCGACCGGATGGAAACTCCCGTTTCCATTCCATACCCATTAGACGATGGGACCTGTTTTAGGCCATATTTTGCGACTCACTCGAGTGAGTCGCAAAATATGGCTCAAATACTACAATATTTTTGCTCCATTGGCAAAAATATTGTAGTCTTCAAGCATTTGGAGGAGTGCCCGGAATTGGTAACGGACCGCTCTCGAAAAGCGACGGGTGCAAGCCCTTGTGGGTTCGAGTCCCACCTCCTCCGCAATGATTCGCAAGGATAGCGTCAGCTATAGGAGCGAATTATCAATGCATGAAGTGAGGTGGGATTCGAAAGACGGACCCAGCACCTAACGCGTTAGGTGCTGGGGAGTCCGGGCAGGAGCCACTTATCAAAAACCTTACGATATATCGTAAGGTTTTTGGTTTAGTGACCTGACGCCGAGTCCCCCGACCACCTGCCCGGCCAGTGGACAGACCTCCGTTGGTACTTTCGAGCCGGCAAGGCACTGATTTGCCTTCGGTTCGGCCAGAACGGCTCTCGCGTAGAGCTCCCAGTCCGCCTTGCAACTAGGGTACACCACCTCGATCCCTGCGATCGCTCTGCTCGAGACCAAGAGAATGGCCAACAAAATGCCAAGAGTTCTCATAGCTCAAACCTTTCTGTTTGAATTCAACTGCTGAAAGTATAACATTAATATAGTAAAAGTCAAGTAAAAGCTTTAAAAATGGCTCTATTCTGCTACAATCTCCCCTATTGGGCGGTTAGCCCCTCACCCAGAAATGGATTTGAGCTATGTATTACGTGTATCTTTTAAAAAGTAAGAAAGACGAGAGTTTGTATATTGGATATACTAACGATCTCAAAAGGCGTTTTGAAGAACATAACAACGGGGAAAACAAATCCACTAAATTCAAAACTCCTTTTGAGCTCGTATACTATGAATCGTATAGAGCTCGGTCAGACGCTAAGATACGTGAGCAGGCGTTGAAAAAACACGCACAAGCATACACGACTCTTAAGCAAAGAATAGCCAATAGTCTGACCTAACCCATTTCTGGGTAGAGGGGCGGTTAGCTCAGTTGGTTAGAGCGCATCATTGACGTTGATGAGGTCACAGATTCGAATTCTGTATCGCCCACATGAAAATATTAGCTATAGAAACATCGTGCGATGAGACAGCAGTCAGTCTGATAGAAACAGATGGCACTAATTTTAGTGTTCTTGGTGATTCTCTGTTTTCCCAAGTAGAGATGCATAAAGAATACGGAGGAGTTTACCCAAATGTGGCAAAGCGCGAGCATGCAAGAAACTTGACCCCTCTTCTTCTAAAAACGCTTAAGGAAGCAAATTTGTTTAATGAGTCAGAGGAAAACCAACTATCTAAAGAATTAGTTGATGAACTAAAGGAGACCTTATCTCGTGAGCCAGAATTATTTATTCACCTAGTAAGTTTCCTATCAAAGACTGAAAAGCCAGAGATTGATGTAATAGCCGTTACAAGTGGCCCCGGACTTGAACCGGCACTTTGGGTTGGTATTAATTTCTCAAAAGCTCTATCTAGAGTATGGGAACTACCTCTTGTTCCTGTTAATCATATGGAAGGACATATCATCTCTTCTCTTCTTACACAGCAAAATGAGAAATCATACGATATATCGTATGATTTGTTTCCTTCAATTGCTCTTCTTATTTCAGGCGGACACACTGAACTTGTATTAGTGGGTAGTATTGGAGACCACGTAGTAATTGGAGAGACAAGAGATGACGCAGTTGGTGAAGCCTTTGATAAAGTCGCACGCATGATGGACCTCGGCTACCCTGGAGGACCTGAAATATCAAAGCTTGCCGAAAGTGCACGAGAAGAAAATCTAGAACAAAAGTATCAGCTTCCCCGCCCTATGATCCACGGTGAAAATTTTGATTTTTCGTTTTCCGGACTCAAGACTGCAGTGCTCTACCTCCTAAAAGAAATAGGCAAGCCAACTGATGAAGATAAAAAGATAATTGCACGAGAGTTTGAAGACGCCGCTACCGAAGTGCTTATTTCAAAAACAAGAAAGGCTGTGGAAGAGCACGGAGCCCAGTCTGTAATAGTGGGAGGAGGTGTCTCTGCAAATAAAAATATAAGAAAAGAATTTGATAAATTAGAAGATATAAAAATCTATATTCCCGATACCAAGCTCTCAACCGACAATGCAATTATGATTGCCGCTGCTGCATATTTTAAGCTCAAATCAGGCGCTGCCTTACCGGATCCAGATGAGATAGTCGCTGATGGAAATCTGGCTCTTTATCCCTTAAATTAAGGCGTTTTTGTGCTAATATAGCGCCTATGGACGAGAAGTTTCTTAAACCATACGACCCAAAGGAAACGGAAGATAAGATTTACAAAAAGTGGGAAGATAGCGGTTTTTTTAATCCAGATAATTGCGTAAAAGCTGGTATTTGCGATGAAGATGCCGAGCCTTTTTCAATAGTACTTCCCCCACCAAATGTGACCGGTACTCTTCATATGGGACACGCCGCCATGCTTGCGGTTGAAGATATAATTGTCAGGTTTAATCGTATGCGGGGCAAAAAGACTCTCTGGCTTCCCGGAACTGATTCCGCAGCTATTGCCACACAGTCAAAAGTTGAGGGTGAGATTTATAAGAAAGAGAAAAAGACCAGATATGATCTTGGTCGAGAAGAACTTTTAAAAAGAGTAAAGGCCTTCACTGATGAGAGTGAGTCAACAATCTTAAATCAACTTAAAAAGATGGGGTCTTCGCTTGATTGGTCAAGATATGCCTACACGCTAGATGAAAAAAGATACCACGCAGTTATGACTGCTTTTGTAAATATGTATGAAGCGGGATTAATTTACCGTGGAGCTCGCATTGTTAACTGGGATCCAGAACTTCAGACTACAGTATCTGATGACGAAGTTGTAAGAAAAGAAACTCAAGGAAAATTCTACTACCTAAAGTACGGCCCATTTACTATAGGAACTGCGCGACCGGAGACAAAATTTGGAGACAAATACGTCGTGATGCACCCTGACGACAAACGCTACAGTGAGTACAAGCACGGAGAAGAGTTGGGGCTTGAGTGGATAAACGGCCCTATTGTGGCAACTGTCATAAAAGACGATGCGACTGACATGGAATTTGGAACCGGAGTGATGACTATTACCCCGTGGCACGATCTTACTGACTTTGAAATAGCCGAGAGGCACAACCTAGATAAAGAGCAGATAATTGACGAGAAAGGAAAGCTTCTTAAAATTGCTGGAGAATTTGAAGGAATGCACATCAAAAAAGCGCGCGCCTTGATAGTGGAGAAACTCGATAAAAAAGGTCTCGTTGAGAAAATAGATGAAAACCATGAACATAGCCTTGCAACTAACAGTCGAGGAGGAGGTGTTATTGAGCCACAGATAAAGGAGCAGTGGTTTGTTGATGTAGACAAAGAATTTAAGATTGAAAACTCAAAAATAGCCGGCATAGACTCCGGAAGCTCTATAAACCTTAAAAACCTGATGAAAACAGTGGTTGAAAGCGGTCAAATTGAAATACTCCCGGAGCATTTCAAAAAGACTTATTATCACTGGATCGATAATCTACGTCCGTGGTGTATCAGCAGGCAAATTTGGTTTGGACACCGTATTCCAGTTTGGTATAAAGACGACGAGGTATATGTTGGAACTGAAGCGCCTTCAGAAGAAGGTTGGCAACAAGACGAAGACACGCTTGATACATGGTTTTCATCCGGACTCTGGACATTCTCAACCCTTGGCTGGCCAGAGAAAACAGAAGACTTAGAAATATATCATCCAACTAACGTGCTTGAGACGGGGTATGACATTCTATTTTTCTGGGTTGCAAGAATGATTTTGATGGGCGGATTTCATCTGGGAGACATTCCATTTAAAACAGTCTACCTTCACGGATTAGTGCGAGATGAGAAAGGAAGAAAAATGAGCAAATCAATCGGAAACATTATTGACCCTCTTGATATGGTTGAGAAATATGGGGGGGACGCCACTCGCCTATCTCTTATCATAGGAGCGGCTCCTGGAAATGATCTAAAGCTTTCTGAAAATAAAATTAAGGGACACAAACACTTTGCAAATAAGATATGGAATATCTCAAGGTTTGTACTTTCAAATATTGATGGAGCTGATTTATCCGAAAAGCCAAAACTAAGTGATAAAGACGAAGAGATACTGCACGAGCTTAATAACACCGTTAAGGGTGTCACGGACAATATTGAAAAGTACAGACTAGACCTTGCTGCTGATGAGGCTTATCAATACATATGGCACGGCTTCGCTGATGTTATAATTGAAGAGTCAAAAGAAATATTAAGTGGAGATGATAAGGAGGCTAAACTGGCAAGACAGTGGGTCCTTAAGGAAATACTTATAACTAGCCTAAAACTTCTACATCCTTTTATGCCGTACGTTACTGAAGAAATTTGGTCTTCATTTGAAGAAAAAGATTTACTTATGGTTTCTCCTTGGCCAACAAACTAAATGATATCAGCACAAACACTGTTCTTTGCCCTACTTGGCGGCGTATTACCCGCTCTTTTATGGCTTTGGTTTTGGCTTAAAGAAGACAGGCGTCCGGAGCCAAGAAGTCTAATATTACTCACTTTTATAGTCGGAATGGTAGTGGTGCCTCTTGTAATACCTCCACAGAAGTTTTTTCTCACATATTTTAGTGGAACAATTCTAATTGTAATATGGGCTGCTATTGAAGAGTTGTTTAAATACTTTGGAGCACATCTTGCTGTTTTGAGACGCAGAGCTATGAATGAGCCGATAGACGCAATGATTTATATGATTACTATTGCCCTTGGTTTTGCGGCGATTGAGAACACTCTTTTCCTTTTAAACCCTTTATCAGATGGGGCGATAATTGAAGGAATTCTAACGGGAAATCTACGCTTCTTTGGCGCAACTCTTCTTCATGTTCTCGCATCAGCCACAATTGGTGCTGCTATTGCTCTTTCTTTTTACAAGGCGCCGCATATAAAAAGACGCTTTCTTTGGATTGGTATTGTCCTAGCGATTGCTTTGCATGCGGTTTTCAACTTATTTATAATTAACAGCAAAGGAGAAAGTATTCTTTTTGTCTTTCTTGGTGTATGGCTTGGAGCAATACTGTTGATACTCTTCTTTGAGAAAATTAAAAGAATTAGAAAACCAAATTTTCGCTTCATAAGGCAAAGAAAATAATATGGCAGGATCAAAAAGATCATTTTTTGAAAGACTAACGGGCACAGTGGCTCTTGATGATTACGAAGACTCTTTTGAGGAGGAGACAGTACCAACCAGACCATCAGCTCCCGCTGCAGCTCTAAAATCTGTTCAGGTTGAAGAGGAGGCTCCAAAACAAGCTGCAGAGCTAGAAGTTGAAGGAGACGAAGGACAACTGTCGGTTGATGTGTATCAAACCTCAGAGAACATATTGATTAGAGCTGTTGTTGCCGGAGTAAGACCAGACCATCTAGATGTATCAATAACGAGAGATATGATAACCATTCGCGGGAAGCGCGAAGAGCATAAGGAAGTAAATGAAGATGATTATTTCTACCGCGAGCTTTACTGGGGCTCTTTTTCAAGAACAATACTTCTACCACAAGAGGTTGAAGTAGAAGGAGCCGAGGCAAAGGAAAAGCACGGAGTGCTCACTATAAAACTTCCTAAGATTGATAAGGATAGGCAAACTAAACTGAAGGTTAAGTCTAACTAGAAAAAAACACCTAGCTGGGTGTTTTTTGCTTTTTCTCTGTGCTAAAGTCCTCATATTGTCCCTGTAGTTCAATGCCTTCTGTACATAGGTCTTCCCGTAGTTCAATGGATAGAACAGACCCCTCCTAAGGGTCAGATGTAGGTTCGATTCCTACCGGGAAGACCTATGTACAGAAACAGAACGTTAAAACATTCTCCCAGAATGTTTTAATCGCTCGGGTCAGATGTAGGTTCGATTCCTACGTGGTACAGTATTCTTGAATTAGTCCGAACGCATTTTTCCGAAAAAATCCCCCCGCGAAAATCCGAAAATGCGGCGGAGCCGCACCGCTCAAAACCGCAAAAGAACCCGGAGAAAAACACCGGCTCGAACCATATTTTAATTTTGGGGGAAGAAAATTTTTTAATCATAAAACTTATGAGTAGAGAAAATCCTTTTTCAAAACCTCCCGAGGAAAAAGAACCCGTAAAAGGGGAAGGTTTTAGTATGCGAGAAGGAAATCCTTTTAGTAAGCCTGTTGGCCCAGGTTTAGAGTTTAGGCCAGGAGAGACCAATGAAACTGCATTAGCAAGACAAGAGAAAGAAGAAGCAGTAAGAGAGAAGTTACGACAAGAGTACCAAGAAAAAGAAGCAAATATGACGCCCGAAGAAAAAGCGCAACGAGCAGAAGAATGGGCACAGCAAGACCGTAAATGGATGGCAGAATGGTTTGAAGATGGCATAAAGAGAAATGGTGAGTATTCAGAAGCTTTGCAAATTAAACAGAACGGAAGTCTTGACCGAGAAAAAAGAGTTGATGGTTTGTTGCCATTTATTGTAAGTGCCCACGATTTAAAGAGTCCTGAAGATTTATACAAATTGATATATAAAATTTCCCAGGAACACCCCGATTTAGATGTATTATTTGAAACTGATGCAAATGGGAAATGGATTAAGTATCGTGTTACTAAAAAAGTTGAAGCTAAGAAGTAATGTTTTTTCATAATTTTTGTATTTGCTTTTAAATTTCTTTTTTGATCGCCGCCAAAGAAAAACTTGAAATTGTCATCGGCGCGGCTCCGCCGCATTTTCGGATTTTCGCGGGAGGATTTTTTCGGAAAAATGCGTTCGGACTAATTCAAGAATACTGTACAGATTAGGATTTGATATAATCTCCTTATGGATGAGAGAGAAATGCACCGAAAGATTCTTGAGTTGACCGAAGATAATAACAGGTTGTTGCGCAAGATGAGGCGAGGTGCTATTTGGGGTGGAATTTTTAAGTTAATCTGGCTTGCGATTTTGATTGGTGTTCCTGTGTATCTTTATGTTACATTTCTTCAGCCCATCCTTGGAGATGTAATAAATACTATCGAGACAGTACAGGACACAGGAGAGCAAATTCAGGGATTAGGGTCTGGTTTAGGTGACCAGCTGAGGTCTTTCTTTGACCAGTTGAAAGGAGCGCAAGATGGGGTAGAATTCCCTACAATATAAGCTCAGGTAGCTCAGTTGGTAGAGCACTTGTCTGAAGAACAAGGGGTCGCCGGTTCGAGACCGGCCCTGAGCACAAGATGAATTCGGGCATGAGTTGCCCGTATTTCATTTTGAGGCTGGTCTCGAAAGACGGACTCAGCACCTAATGCGTTAGGTGCTGGGGAGTCCAGGCAGGAGGCACTTACCAAAAACCTTACGATATATCGTAAGGTTTTTGGTTTAGTGAGCTGTCGCCGAGACCGCCCCCAAGCACAAATTAAAATCAAAAAACAGCTCCATTTAATATCCTAGAGCTGTTTTTTGATTGAATCTTAAGCCTCTACACCAACGGCTTTTGCCAGCTTATTCTTGTCAAAACCAATCATCATCTCATCCCCTACAAAGATAACGGGCACGCTCATTTGTCCGCTTTTCTCCATCATCTCTTGTCTTTTTTCCATATCCTCACCAACGTTATAATCGGTGTATTCAATACCTTTCTCTTTTAGAAAATCCTTTGTCAGCTGGCAAAAGTGACAAGTTGGAGTGCTATAAATTACTACTTTTTTATCCATAAATCTACAAACTAACTCTTAAATTAGACAATTATATCACACGCTAATCCCAAAAAATTAATACTTCTATAAGATTATCAAGTACTCCTTTCTCTTCTATAAATGTCTCTTTTTCGCTAGCAGGCGCATTAACAATGACTATAACCTCCTCGCCTTCTCTAGCTACCTCAAATTTACCTCTAAGCTCCTCCTCAAGCCCTCTTTCAGAGCTTAGTCTATCAATTTCAGACTCAAGTGCTTCTCCGCGCTCATTAAGATCATCAAGATACAATGCTCTTTGGTTTAGCCTATCCCCTGTCTCTTTCTCTTTTTTATAGACCCCAAATACACTATTTCCTAAAAAAACCACAACAACAAAAAGCGCAATGAGTGTGGGTATTGAGTATGCATATTGCTTTAGTTTCCTTCTCTCATGAAAATCAAACATGTGTGTTAGAGTATACCTTACAAAATATGCTTTTCGATAAACGCACAAAAAAGGCGATAAAATACATCTGGATTGCCCTGGGAATTCTAATAATAATAAGTATGATTCTTCTTTTCGCGCCGGGCTTAATCCCCGGATTTGGACATACTCAAGTATTTTAGTTTCCTCTCATCATCTTTAGAAATACATCTTGAGGAATATTTGCTTTTGCTCTTTTTTGCATCTTCTTCTTGCCTTTTTTCTGCTTCTCCCAAAGCTTTCTTTTTCTTGTTACATCCCCTCCGTAAAGATGCCCTGTAACATCTTTTTTAAGAGCTGAAAGTTTCTTTGCTGAGAGTATCCTTCCAAGCGCACGTGCTTGAATTTTTGTTACAAAAAGTTGCTTCGGAAGAAGTTTGTATAGTCTGTCTACAACATCTTCTGCTTCTTCTTGAATTCTTCTTCTTGAGATAATTCGTGAAAATGCAGGAATCACTTCCTCTGCCACTAGAACGTCCAGCCGAACCACATCAGATTCACGCATATCAGCTAGTTCATATGAAATTGAAGCAAACCCAGATGAAATACCTTTGAGCTTGTCAAAGAAGTGCCTCATTAACTCTCTAAGGGGCATTTCTACATGAATTAAAGTCCTCTCGTCTTTAAGGTTTTCAGATTCCCCAACTAATCCTTCGTGCTCATGAAGAATTTGCATAATGGGTCCTATATATTCGCTTGGTGTAATAATCTCAATTCGTGCCCATTTCTCATATATCTTTGCTGCCTCGCCATCGTCTGGAAATTTTGAAGGTGTATATACGGTCTCTTTTTTTCCATTTTTATACTCTGCTTCATAAATCGTAGTGGGAGTTGTTACAACTAAATCAAGATTGAATTCCCTTCTTAGTCTCTCGGTCACAATCTCTAAATGAAGCATTCCCAAAAAACCACATCTAAATCCCCTGCCCATAACTCCTGATGTCTCTTCCTCATAAGTAAGAGAAGAATCAGATAGATGAAGTCTGTCTAGTGACTGCCTTAGAAGAACGAAGTCATCTTGGCTCTCCGGATAAACTGATGCCCATATAACGGGAGACGGCGTTAAGTAGCCAGAAAGTGCCTCTGCGCCACTTTTATCCTTAACCACTGTATCTCCAACTGAAGCTACACCGGGCTCTTTTATTCCGGTTACAATGTAGCCTATTTCCCCAGCCTTAAGAGAATCAGTCTTTGTTGCGTCAGGTTTAAAAACTCCCACTTCAAGTGAGTTAAAGGATTTCCCAGCTGCACTAAAAGATAATTTCTCATTGTTTTTTATCTCCCCATTAAAAACACGAACAAAAACAATAACGCCTCTGTGGTCAGAATATTGAAAATCAAAAACCAAAGCTTGTAGGTCGTCTTTATTTGATTTAGGAGGCGGAATTTCTTTGATTACTTTTTTTAAGACCTCATCTATTCCTTCTCCTGTCTTGCCTGACGTAGTAATAATCTCATCCTCCTCAATCCCAAGAAGGACCGCTACCTCCTCTCTGATCTGCTCAACTCTTGCTAATTTTGAATCAATCTTACTTAAAACCGGTATTATTACCAATCCTAAATCCTCTGCCATTCTTAGAACAGAAAGTGTCTGAGCCTGAACGCCTTGAGTACTGTCAACCAAAAGAATTACCCCTTCAACGGCTGTAAGAGCGCGTGATACTTCATAATAGAAATCAATATGACCCGGAGTATCTATTAAGTTTAAAGTGTACCCTTCGTGCTCCATTCGCACAGGCTGCATCTTGATTGTAATCCCGCGCTCTCTTTCAAGCTCCATTACATCAAGGACTTGCTCCTTCATTACTCTTTTAGGAACAGTGCCTGTAACCTCTAACATTCTGTCTGCCAGAGTTGATTTTCCATGGTCAATATGCGCAATGATGCTGAAATTCCTTATTTTATCCATATGTAGACGGGGTCTATGAAAGGTCGCTCTGATCAGCCGAAACAGTGTTTGCCCTCCAGAACTTCTTTCTAATTGAAACCCAAACTTCTTCAATTTCCTTGTTTTTAAGAAGTTTAAGTGAAGAAACAAGTACGATTAATCCTAGAACACCTGAAATTAGACCCTGCAAAAATATACCCCAGAAAGTATTTAGGTCAAATACATCATCAAGTAAGTTAAGAGACATGTGAACGGCAACTCCCATAAGTAGTGATGAACTTAGAACCTGGAAAAACATTACACCTACGTGCCGCGACAGCCCTTCAAACATTCTCCCAAATATTATCCAAAGAAATGCAATGTTTATAAAAGAAGCAATCGCATATCCGAGAGGCAACATCAGCACCACGGTGCCACTAATGCCCTCAACCCGAAGCAGTGATTCTACTGATTCTTGAAATGCCATATTTGACTGAAATATCTGGACTAGAATATATGCAAGCCCGATTGCTAGCACTGCGGTTAAAAAATTAACAATGAGAGGAACTCTTGTCTTTCCAGCAGCATAAAAGCCTCTGATGAATAGAAGCGATAGACTTTGAGCAGAGAGTGCGATGATAAACAAAGCAAACGACGCAGCAGTTAAACGCGTATCACTCCAATCAAATGCACCGGAGCCAAAAGCGACTCGAACGATTTGAGCTCGAAGAACAATAAAAAGCACTAAAGCTGGTGTTGCCCAGAACAAGATGTGCCTAGTTGCAACTAGAATATGGTCAAAGAATTCTCCTTTATCTCCATTTGAAAATAATCTCGCAAGAGTAGGAAACGCTGCGACCGAATAGCTTGCTCCAATTATCGCAAGGGGCACTTCGTGAAGATGGAGCGATAGATTAAAAACAGTAACAGAACCTTCCGCCATTAAAGCAGCGAATGCTATCAGCACAAAAAAAGATATGTTGTGAGAAGAGAGAGCTATTGTTCTTGGTAATGACAGTCTTATAACATCCCATAATTCAGAGAAATTAATTATAAGTGTAATTTTCGATAGAAATTTAGATTTGTATATAAATGGCATCTGAATAGATAGGTGCATTAAAGCCCCCAAAACAACACCAAAACCAAGCCCTAAGATACCGAACGGCTCATACAAGAATAGCGCCCCTATTACAGTACCAATGTTGTATAAAACAGGACCAAGCGCGTAAAGCATAAACCTTCCATAAACTTGAGTAACGCTCGCAAAAATATTTGATAGGCCCAAAAGTATTGGCTGAAGAAGTAAGATCTGTGATAGAAGTATAAAGTCTCCACCATATTCAGACCCCACAAGAGATGGAAAAGCTATGGGGAGTATCTTCGGCATAATGAAGTAAAAAGCAATTCCGATTACAGATATTGCAATTGTAAAAGCAGAAAATACCGAGCCTATAAAACGTCTGTTTTCTTCTTCAGAATTTTCCTTTGTAAGAAAAGGAATAAGGGCATACACAGACACCAAAGACGCAATTCCTACGAATAATAAATCTGGAATTCTAAAAGATGCGTAATAAACATCAAGTATAGTGCCGGCTCCAAAAAGATGCGCTAACACCCTGTCTCTTACAAGGCCGAGAAGTGCCGATAAAAGTGCAAACACACCAAGAAGATACGCGGCCTCATGGAGTCCGCGTATCTCTTGGTGAAGCAAGTTAATAATGCGCCTCACCATTTTCTATTCCTCTATTGGTGGAGTTTCTCTGTTCTCTGGAGCTGGTAATGGAGGCACTAGGTCAAATAGTGCTGGTTCCTCTGCCTCAAGATTTTTTATAATTGCTTTTATCTCCTCGTTTTCTGGGTTAAGCTCTTCAATTAACTTAAACTGCTCGAGTGCCTCGCTTTTTCTTCCAAGCCTGTCATATGAAAGTCCTAAGAAGTAACGCGCGTTTGAATAAACATTGTTTAGTTCAACTGCTCTTTCAAGTGATTCTATGGCGCCTGTGAAGTTAGATACGTTGTACCTTAGTAATCCTAATTGAAAGAAAATGGTGGTATCCCCAGGAGATAGGAATGAAAGAGCTTCTACAGATTCAATTGCCCCAGGAATGTTTCCGTCATTTACCTCAAGTTGTGATAGAAGGAATATTGCCTCAGTGTAGTTATTCTTTAGTTGCAATGACTCTGCAATAAAGCCTCTGGCTTCTTCATTATTTCCTCTTAGAACCTCAAGACGAGCCAAAAGAAGCCTTTGTTCTGGTCCTTGTGGGTTAAGGTCTCTTGCTCTTTCATATGAACCTTTTGCATTTTCATATGCCCCCTCAACATTTAATGGCACGAGAGCTTCGTAGACCTGCCCTAGCGCTGTCCAGTTTTGGTAATTTACAGGATCAGCTTGAGTTGCTGATATACCGTGCCCCACAACTTCAGTTAGTGCATTCTGGAACCTACCTAGAACTTCTTGGTTCTCAAGTCCTTCATTTGCAATTGCTTGTAGCTCAAGAAGCCCCACATTAACTGCCGCCCTTTCCGCCCTATCTGAACCATTAAGCGCTATTGCTCTTTCTATATTTTTCTTAGCCTTCTCTATATTTCCTTCAACATTTGCTGACACGGCGCTTTTTTGTATATAAATAACGCTCGCATACTTAATAGAAGTTGAATAAAGAAGAGCTCCTGATCCAAGAAGGAATACCACTAACACAAGAATAGCTACAAAACCAAGTCTTGGTTTTGTACTAAATAGAAAGGTTCTTTTTCCAATTAGCCTTGCGTGCTGTTGAACTGCCACAAACACTCCTGTAAACAGGAATGCGTAAGCAATTAAGACCATATTGGGAACATAAACTATAGTAATAACCCAAAGGTACGATGCAATCACCACAGAAGAAATCATGAAGTATTTAACGAGATCGTCGCTGTGACGCATTATTGCCGCCGCACTTCCAGACAGTGCAAATATTCCTAAAAATATTATCCAAGAAAGAAGACCGAGTATGCCTGTAGTAATTACCGAAGTAGGGATTGATCCAACGCCGGCGTTAAAATCTACGTTCCAAAATATTGTTGTGTTCACTGCCGACGATTTACTCTTAAGCCACTCACCAACAAACTGATTGGGTCCTGCTCCGAGAAGAGCATTCTCGCTAAAAGTGGATTTTGCTATTTCAAATGTCGTTCCCCAAGAAGGACGAGCTTCAATCTGTCCTATTCCAAGACTTGTAGAAAGAGCTCCAGTTATACCAGAACCCGCAAAAACAAAAATTGCAGATACTACTAGTACCGCAAGTGAGGGAGCTTTTAGATTTTTTATTTTAGGTGCTCCTGAACCTTCCCCTCTTACCCTGTCTGCAAAAAAGTTTAGCGTGGCAATTGCAAGAGAGAATAGACCCAAAACCACCCACACTGTAGAGAAATTGATTAATATTAGGAAAAACAGAGAAATAACCAATAAAGCCCAAAAGCCGATTCTCATCTTTAAAGCCATTTTTAGCTGTTCAAGACTGATTGTGAGAAGTAGAGCGGAGAGGCCAAAGAATACTGAAAGGTCGTTCCATTTGCCAACTAAGTTTGATGTAGGGGCTGTAAGAATTCCAAAAGAAAGAAAATCAGAACCAAAGACAACTCTAAGACCTTGATAAATTACCAGAACCCCAAAGACCGCGAGAACACTCCAGTACAAATTTACAAAATGCCTTTCTGTCTGAAGAGAAACAGCGGTAAGCACCATAAGTAGGTAGAAAACAAGCATAAAGAGAAAAGTATCCACTTCTATACCAGTTCCAAAAAGAGATTGAGATACGTTCTCGCTAAAAAGTGATGACAAAAAATAAACAAAAGGAATCAAAGCCCCACCGAGAAGTATAAGACTTTTTGGTATTGTTATACTCCCCACCTTAAGTTGAGTTACTATCCAAATCGCAAAAGAGACTAATACTATAGCTACAAGAATCAGAGATTTTGTAAACTGAAAGGGTGCAGAAAGAATCGGAATAAAGATTACGGGTAATAAAAACGCTGTGGCTAAAACTAAAGACTGTTGCAACCAACTTAATGATTTCATCATGAGATACTAAATTATCTAATAGTGTAGATACTATTATATATCAGCTTAATATCCTATACAAAATGATAAAGACCTGCTTTCACAGGTCTTTATCGCGTCTTTTTACTTCGTCTATAAGCCGGATTCTGTACCATAGAACTTGACAAAGGTCTATGACGATAATCATTTATCTGGGACGACTGTTACCAGTCGCCTCTTGCAGCACTCCCAATTTAAAATTGGGCTCGGCCTTGCACTGAGGTAAGGATTTAGCCGTTTCACTCCATACGTTTCCGCATGACTCACCCTACTATAATGTAGGATGTCGTTGTCTTTCGACTTCGACGTCTCTGCTCGCACCTCTAGGATCTCTCCCGACGGGCGTTACCCGCTACCATTCTCTAATTAAAATTAGCAGTGTCCGGACTTTCCTCCCCCTAATCTAGAGGGTAACTATCCAACAAAGTACTCAAAGTAATATACCACAAAATAGACAAAAAGCAAATCAACCCAACCGGGTGAGTTGATTTTTGAGCCTTAAAACAAAGGTTTTTTACTCTAGCTCACACGCCCCTCCAGCACAAGCAACCTCTTTTTTCATCTCCGTCTCGTCTGCTATTTCGTAAGTAACTAGCTTTGAATAGTCCACGTTCTCAAACTTTTCTATAAGCTCTTCATATTTTTCCTTACTTATCTCCTCATAAGGCGCAAGTCTGTAGACATGATTGCTTCTTGGAAGAAATGACAGCCCTCCAATGATTTCCCAATTTTCATATACCCAATGCGCAACCGAAATCCATTCGTTGTCTCCAACTGAGATAGTAACTGATGGATTATGTTCTGTATAATTTTCTTTTACGTCTTTCCAATGTTCAAGTTGATCAAGGGCTGATAAATCATTTTTAAATATTGCATTCCTTGGAGCTTTAACAGGAAACTCAAGAACAAAAGTATTGGCGTTCTCTTCCGTCTGCCCTACCTCTGGATGACAAGGTACACCCTGGTCACGCAACATCTTAAAGAGTGCATCCGTCGCTGTTATTCTTATTCTTCTTATGTAATAAGGAGCATGTCTTGGATGCATTCCCGAGGCACAGTCTACAGTTTGCGATACTGTTCCAGAAGGTTTTACACAAGTGATTGCACTTGATTCACTTATTCCGAGTTTCTTTGCATACTTTTTATTGGTTTTTATTGCTTCAGCTTTTAGCTTCTTCATAGTCTCGGCTTCTCTCACTTGCTTGCTATCCCATTGCCCAGTCAAAGATACTCCTAGCAGTCTTTCTGCTTCGCAGTTTTCTTTCCATTCTTTTGAAAGATAGTTGAAGTTTGTAAGCGATGATTGATATGTTCCAAGCATTGTAGCTAGCCTAACTTTTCTTGAAAGAGACTCCTCCGTATCATTTGCTCTACATATAACTTCTGATAAATTACAAAATTGTTTTGATTGAAGTATTATCTCCCCACAAGGATTTGTTCCTGGGTGTCCAATTTCTCCTTCCCCAGAAATCTTCCCATACTTTTTCTTTAAGAACTCAACTCGTCTTTTAGGAAGAGTTGGAACAAGTCCTCCTCTGTTAAATATTCCCCTTTCTCCAGAGCCGGAGTGCATAAGAGCGACCCATTCATCCATAAACTCTTGATTGCTCGGCTTTGTCTCATACACTGCAGAGTTGTTTGAAATACTTCTTTGAGGATGTGAAAAATAGAACTGTCCTTTCTTTGCGTCCCTCATTAACTCATCGTCTAAATCAGAAAGTGAAATCATGGCACTTCGCCTCACACCGCCAGAAACAACGCATTCTCCGATTTTACAGATTATGTCGTGAGCATCAATATTCCTTATTCGCCTTCCCTGTCTTGAGATAACACTTTCTTTGGTAAAGCCAAGAAGAGAGCGGAGAGGGTCAGGGCCCGAGCTTTTTCCCCCCATAGTTTTTAGCCTTGCTCCAGCTGGACGAAGTTTTGAGAAATCAAAATCAATATCATTTCCCTCGTACCAAGTTCTAAGCCCAAGAGTAAGAGCGTCACACCAACCTTCTTTTGAATCTATTATTGTGTGAGTTGCGAGCTTTTTACTAGTTTGTTTCTTTATTAAAGGTAATTGCTGCACATTGTAGCTCTCTACAGAAAAGCCAACTCCGCAGCCAGACATAGATAGATACATAATCTCTGCAAAATCCTCAATCTTACTTGGAGCGACAAATGTACAATTGTAGGCGCAAGCATTGCATCTGCGCGCAGGGCCTCCTGCAAACTGCATCATTCTCATTGAAGGCATCACTTCTTGTTTAAGTATTGCCTCTCTTAATTCCTCATATTCGTTATTGTTTAACTTCTTGCCAAGATTCTCTTTCATAAAAGAAATATAACGATCCACTGTTTCAATCCAAGTCTCTCTTCTGTTTTCAGTCTCAAGCCATTTTGCATATGAACGAAGGTAAACAAAATAACCAAGCGTATTGTCACCAAAATACTTCTGACTCTTCTTAGTAAGTTCCTTTAAGTGCTCGGGGATTGTAATACCAACATCACGAAGTTTTGCTCTTTCTGCACGATAAAGAATGTAGGACTTTGCAGTAGCTACATAATCTGAAAGTATTAATTGTCTTTCCACTTCGTCCTGGCACCCCTCAACTGTAGGTAAGAAATTCCTGTATTTTCTTGTAATACGAACCATATCCGCAACAACACGGTGTGCTACCATAGCCGCTTCTTCCTTTGAGCCTTCATTTGTTGCACTCATCGCTTTCTCTATAGCTTCAGCAATCTTTGGAAACTCAAATTTTACAATTCTTCCGTCGCGTTTCTGTATTTGAGGCACAAAAGCCCTGTATTCACTGGGGTCTACAACGTCTCTTTTTGGTGTAACGACCTTTGTATTCATAATTTTATCAAGCTCAGCTTGAGCCTTAGCTTTTTTATTTGCCTTCAACATAACTTCGAGCAGCTAAAAGTTGTTAGTAAAGATGTTCATCTATTTTACCTAACCAAGCGTCGCTAAGAAGCTGTGGAAAACCCAACATGAGATGAAAAATTATTAGTGTAAACCCCCACACCTATTTTGGCATTGTTTTTCCAGTCTTAAGCCGCTTAATTTAAGCCGCAAAAGAGACAGGGTGTTATTTGAGTTAAGATAACAAATCCAAACACGACCCACCTCCAGCTTAATGCCAAAATAGGTGTGGGGGTAAACCACTCGGAGAATTTTCTCCCAAGAATACTTACCCCTACAAGCTATAGAGTGGAGATTGAGGCTTTATCTCCAATTTTAATATTATAGACTTCGGAAAGTGTGGCATTTATCTCAAGAACATACCTTGCTGGAGATTTGGGACGGAAAATCTCAGGGTAGGATTCAGGCCTAGCATCTCTTTTTATATCAACTACCACTAGATTTTCGTCAAGCCATATTATATCTATTGGAAACTTCATATTCCTCATCCATATTGCATGTGCATCGTTTGTAGCAAATGGAAATAGCATTCCTCTTCCAAATTCCATAGAATCTCTTGTTGAAAGCCCTGCTTTTCTTGATTCTGGAGAACGTGCTACTTCAATCTTAAACTGCGTTCCATTTATATATATTGTAGGAAGATATGCATCATCCGTCTGATATGGTAAAAATCCCTGATTGTCGCTAAAAAGCAGTATGAAACCGCCAACAAATACAACCAAAAATAAAAATGTTATAACTAGTTTGTCCATTTTCTTTCGTTAACCCCATGTGTTAACAATTAAAGAGATTGCCTCAATAGAGACTAATTGGTAGCCAGAAGTTATTATAAGAATCTTCCACGGCTTCCCTTCCCAGAGTACCGCACCAAGTATTTTCATTTTTTGAGTTCGCATACCACACGCTGTTTCAAGCCGTAGCCGGAAACACTCTGGCGTATATGGAAACTGGATCCGGTAGCG
>NZBM01000006.1 GCA_002687905.1 bacterium
AAAACCTTACGATATATCGTAAGGTTTTTGGTAAGTGCCTCCTGCCCGGACTCCCCAGCACCTAACGCGTTAGGTGCTGGGTCCGTCTTTCAAGTCCTAGTACTACCTCGCAAGCGGGGACCCGCTACTCCGTCTTTCAAGTCCTACGCGCTCCTACAAAACGCAAGCGCCCACAGCTTCGCTGTGGACACTAACGTTTTTGTGGGCGCACCAGGACTTGAACCTGGGACCGCCGAGATATAAGCTCGGTGCTCTACCGACTGAGCTATACGCCCTTTGCACGATTAGAGTAACGTAGAGCCGTGGCTTAGTAAAGCCAAAATTTGCGACTCAATCGAGTGAGTCGCAAATTTTGGCTTATTTAAGCTCTGTGATAATGTAGCAAAAGATTAACCCTGGCCCGGAAAGGAGACCAAGATGAATGTGGTAACCTTGGTTTCCTGGAATGCGCACTGCGATAACGGAAACCTTGAGCAAGTAAATGCACTAATCAGTAAATACAAACCTGATATCCTCTGTATTCAAGAAACATCACCTGCTCTAAAAGAACATTTGGAGGGCCTCAACGAATACCCCTACTTCACACAAGCTGTTGACCACCATATAGAGAACTATATCGGCGAACACTTCGGCAGACCTCCTCGGACTTCTTCATATCTTGTTACAGTCTCAAGAATCCCATTTATTGGGAAGCCAATACTTTTCGAACACAAAAAAGTAGGAGTTCGAATAGGTCTAGCTCGCCTGTTGGGCTGGCACGAGTGTATTGAGCACCACGGCGTTGATATTGAGATTGCTGGAAAGCGATGGAGAATTCTCAATATTCATATTGCCTTTGCAGAAACATTCAGAAACAAGATGAGGCAATTCCGGGAAGTCATAGGCAATCTGAACCCCGACGGAGAAACCATTATCTGTGGCGACTTCAACATAACAAAAACGCCAACACTGGTTCATCTTCCGTCCTACCTACTACGACTGATTCACCGAGGTCATTCAATTCAAGAGCAAATGCAGGGTGAGGAGCTGATTTACTTTGAGCAGCGAAGTTTTGCTCTTGGATTGAACGGCGGTTTTCCGAAAAAGCCAACACACCCAACATCAGGGCTTCACCTTGATGGAGTACTTTCAAGCTCGAAAAACATACAAATAGAGCTTGGGGATGAACTACACGGATCAGATCATCTACCTCTTATCGTTAGGTTTGGACCAACAAAGAGCCTCGAGAGCTAGAGCCGGATACAGGAAAAGTATCCGGCTCATTATTTTTATAACATTGACAAGGAGTGAGAAATGTTAGACTATCAATTTAGACAAATTACCAACTGCAAGTAGTTGCTAGCATCGGAGGTAATTATGGTAGCAACCTATGATCTCACAGAGCGGAAGCTTTCCTGGGAGAACCTGGGCGTCTTCCTACTTGTGCTGTTCCTGTGGCCCGTCATGTTTGGCCTCGTAATTGCTGCAAATGCCGACGAGAAATGGAATGGGTGGTGTTTGGAGCCTATTGCAATTATCATCATAGTGGGAGCAGTGGACGAGCTCTTCGTCATTTGTTGGGGAGTTGGAAGCCTGTTTTTCGACTCAATGGACGCTTTCCCAGCAATGGTCGGTCTCGTCATCTATCTTACCGGCTGCTTAACGACAATCGGCCTCTTCCATCTCAACAACTATCTGGTGGAGTGAAGGATCGATGTACCATTACCTCGACACAGGCTATCGGCTTGGCCCTGTCTCAAGATTAGCCGTCGCCGTGCTGAAGTTCGTACATTCCCTCGCCGACTTCCTGAGAGCAAGAGACGAGGAGAGCCACGACGACTATCCTTACGATGGTCCGTGGTCACACGATCCACCGCCTGGCGGAGGCGGTGGGAGTTTACGACGTCCTCGAACCAAACCGGCCGTTCACATCTCGTGCACGGCCGGTTTCTCTATTTACTTCTATGAAAGTTCTTTATGTAGAAACTCTATTATTGGAATTCCAACTACTTTCTCTTCACCATTCTCATTTGTTTTGTAGGGAATTCTAACCCATCTGTGTAACCTCCCCTCACCGCGAGCAGTTTGATATACAAAATATTCGCCATCAACCCAAACATCTCCATCAAATTCATCAACTACTTTTTGTGTTTCCTCATCAGTGAGTCTTTCGTTGTATTCTTTTTTATGATTCTCAAACCCTTCCATGTTATTCACTGTGCTCTATGTCTTCCTTTTTCTTAGGCGTAATGCCATTTGAAAGAAGAATCTTTTCAAACTCGTCACGCTCTATTGTCTCAACTTCAATTAGCTTCTTTGCTATTGCGTCAAGCACTTCTCTTTTCTCTTTCAAAATCTTTTCTGCCTTTCTGTATTCCCCATCAACAATACTCTTAACTTCCGCATCAATCTCTGCTGATACTTTCTCTGAGTACTCTTTCCCTTCAAGACCTCCTCCAAAAAGCGCTCTTCCACCTGTGCCTTCAAGAGCAACTGGTCCCATCTTCTCACTCATTCCATATTTTGTAACCATATCGCGCGCAAGCGCAGAGATTACCTGAAGGTCATTACTTGGTCCGGTTGTAACATCATCAAATACCATGCGCTCTGCAATATAGCCTCCAAGAGTTGCTGAAATGTCATCAAGAAATTCCTTTTTGCTCTGCATCTTTCTGTCTTCAATTGGAAGCTTAAGCGTGTATCCGGCAGCACGCCCGCGAGAGATGATTGAAATTTTATGAACTGGGTCTGCATATGGAAGAACAGAAGAAACGAGTGCGTGCCCAGCCTCGTGATACGCTGTAATTTCCTTTTCTTTTTTATTAAGCACGTGGCTCTTTCTCTCTGGTCCAAGCATTACCTTTTCAATTGAGCGAATGAGGTCATACTGTGTCACTTTCTTTCTCGTCTCGCGTGCTGCAAGAATTGCTCCTTCATTCATAAGAGATTGTAGATCAGCTCCCGAAAATCCTGGCGTACGCTCTGCTATTACCATTAAATCAACATCATCATGAAGCGGCTTTTTACGAGCATGAATCTTCAGAATCTCCTCTCTGTCCTGTCTATCTGGAAGGTCAATAGTAACTCTCCTGTCAAATCGTCCAGGTCTTAGAAGTGCTGGGTCTAGAACATCTGGTCTGTTTGTTGCCGCCATCACAATTACTTTCTCATTTGGCTCAAAGCCATCCATCTCAACCAGGATTTGGTTTAGTGTTTGCTCTCGCTCATCATTTCCTCCTCCCACTCCTGTTCCACGAACTCTTCCAACAGCATCTATCTCATCTACAAAAACAATTGACGGCGCAGTTTTCTTTGCCATTTTAAATAGATCACGCACACGACTTGCTCCAACTCCAACAAACATCTCTACAAACTCTGAACCAGAGATTGAAAAGAAAGGAACTCCAGCCTCCCCTGCCACAGCTCGAGCAAGAAGCGTCTTTCCTGTACCAGGTGCCCCCATTAGTACTATTCCTTTTGGAATCCTTGCTCCAATGTCGAGAAATTTCTTTGGATTTTTTAGAAAATCAACTATTTCAGTTAATTCTTCCTTCGCTTCTTTTGCTCCAGCAACTTCGTTAAAGGTAACGCGCTGATTTTTATCACTCGGATCAATGATTCTTGCTTTTGACTGCCCAAAAGTAAACGCCTGCATGCCTGCGCCCTTAACTTGGCGTGATAGAAACCAAAAAATAAATATAAGAAATAGTATTGGTATTAAAAATGGGCCAAGGGTAACGAGCCAAAAGCGAAAGCCCCCCGGATTTGAAACTTCAACTTCAACTCCCGAAAGATTTTCTTTTGAAACTCCATAGTTTGTAAGAGTCTCACTTAGTGCGGCACCGGATTCTTTTTTAGATTTCTTTTCGCTCTCATCCTTATATGTCACAGTAAGCTCTTCGCCACGCACAACAATGCTCTCAACTATTCCCTCTTCAATATTGAGTGCTAAAGTTGAGATCGGAATCTCTTCAAGCTCTTCGCGTCCTTCGATGAAAAATGAATAAACGCTTGCAAGAATTAAAAAAATTAAGAGCGTTGATAAAAGATTCGCCCAAAATTGCTGTCTATCTGGCACCTTAGGAAGTTGAGGTCCTTTTTTGCCTCCTTTTCCCCCACCTTTTACGCCAGGTGCTTTTTCATCTTTACTCTTGCCAAATATATCCATATGTTGCGCTATTATACACAAAAACCCCTAAAAACAAAGGATTTCACTATTTCCCTATATTTGAGGCGTGATATAGTCAGAAAGTGACAGATTTAGTAAAAAACAAAAAAGTAGGGCTTAACTACGAGCTATTAAGCACATACGAGGCAGGCCTTGAGCTTTTTGGCTATGAAGTGAAATCGCTAAGGGCAAAAAATGCTTCTCTTGAGGGTGCTCGAGTGACTGTTCGTGGTGGCGAAGCATACCTTTTAAATGCCACAATCTCGCCTTACCAACCTTTAAACACCCCCGATAGCTATGAGCCAGACCGCCCGCGAAGGCTTTTGTTAAATAAGAAGGAAATAGCCGAGCTAGAGGGCTTTGAGAGCAAGAAGGGCTTGACAATAGT
This sequence comes from bacterium, assembly GCA_002687905.1. GTDB lineage: Bacteria > Patescibacteriota > Minisyncoccia > Phycocordibacterales > JABMNX01 > UBA6534. The sequence goes on from NZBM01000006.1 coordinate 4,536, forward strand.
ACCTATTTCAGTGTATAGTAAGGGACGAAATCTGAAGCTCTCTATTGCAGTTGCACGCGGAAAGAAAAAACACGATAAGCGCGAAACTCTAAAGAAGCGTGACGCAAAAAGAGATATGGAGCGAACTTTGAAAAGTAAATAAATCAATTGTCGAAAGGTGGATTAGAAAGGAGTACCCATCATGACGAAAGCATTTCCAGGTCTTCGTCGGAAACAAAAAGGTTTTCGCTTGGAGGAGGACTTTCCAAGGAAACCAAGACACGCCGAGGAAGACCCAGACGAGCCGCCTCGACCCGAGTATTACTTTCTCGCAAGAAAACCAGATCCCCATGAAGTCGGGGAAGATGACCGAAATAAAGAAGGAGATCCTTTCCCGCTCGATAAGGTCATCAAGTAACGCAACCACCATGGGCGGACGCCGTCCGCCCCACCTTTCGGCAATTGATTAGAGATCACTCCCCTAAAGTATATTTCGTGTAAGTATTTTTTAGGGGGATGCACGTATCGACAGAGAGATATTTTTGTAATGTGCAGACGGAAGTCCAGAACTTCCTAAAAAAGCTGGGTGAAAGTAAGTGCAAACAAACTTTCAAAAGGAATTCTTTCACCTTTTCAGATGAAGGACTTTCAATTCGCTTACGCTACAGCCTAAGTGATCACAAACTCATTTGACGTCCGATAGATTGAAGTTTGTGTCATATATTCGGACTGGAGATACCACATTTCCTAGTAGGTATCTCGAGAATAACTGGAATCGGTAGATAAGAGTTTTGTTTGCTTCTTATCTTATTTACTTAAACCAAAAAGCAAACTATGTCTGTAGACTCGTTACGTAAACCTTTCTGAACGGGGTTTCATCACCCCCATCTCCACAGATTAAAACGAGCCGCCATTTATGGCGGTTTTCGTTTTGACTGTGGAGATGGAGCAAGGTGCTTGCGCATCTTGCGAGGGTGATGAAAAAACGGAAGTCCGCGTGCTAAAGCACGAGAGAGGACTGAGTCGAGCCTACGAGTACTTAATATTTTGTGAGGAACGAAACAAAATATTTAGCAACTTGGAGGTCAAAACTCCCATCTCCACAAATAAAATTAAGAGTCGCTTCATCCAGAAGTCTGACGTCATCAAGGTTGGTATCTGGGACTGATGCCCAACAAGCAAAACCCCACGTATTGGTAAGCTGTGAGGCTTACCAAAATACGTGGGGTTTTTTCGTTTTTCTTTTTAGATAGACTTTATACTTTACCTGCCATTTGCACCCACCTTACTCCTATTAGTTTTTATTTCAAAACGCCATCCTGCAAAGTATTGACAAAAATAATATTTATGATATCGTATATTTAGATTTCGAACGGATTCCATAATCGCAATCACCACAACCAGAGGAGAAAGTTATGGGACTTTCAACAGACGCGCTGTCAGAGCAGTATGGGGACTCCAAAGTCGGAGCTTTCCACGAATTCCTGGCATCTGTCAGGGGCGAAGGCGGCTCATTCCACATCGACCTTCGTGGCGAGCCGGTCTACGACGAGCGCTACGCAAACGTCGGTGATTTTCATGAAGGCCGTGCTTGGGCAGTACTCAGGCAAGAACCGATATTCCACATCGACCGGCAGGGTAAGCCGGTCTACGATGAGCCTTACGCGGAGGTGGGTGATTTTCACGAAGGCCGTGCTTGGGCCAAAGACGGCACAGGCACTTTCCACATCAACCACCAAGGCAGGCCTGTCTACGCTGAGCGTTACGCGGAGGTGGGTGATTTTCACGAAGGCCGTGCTTGGGTAAAGCGGAAAGACGGGCTGATGTTCCACATCGACAGCGCTGGCATGCCGGTCTACGATGAGCGTTACAAGAATGTCGGTGATTTTCATGAAGGTCGTGCCAGTGTTACCAATGGCGATCAGGACGACACGTATGGAGACTACGACGTGATGTTCCACATCGACCATCGTGGCGAGCCGGCCTATGCCGAGCGCTACAAAAGGGTCGGCAATTTCCGTGAAGGTTTGGCCTTCGTTCTTGAGCCGCACTACGACGACGAGCATGGCCCTGGCTACGACGAAGTTGCATTTCACATCGGCCACGATGGGGCGCCTGCCTACGACAAGCGGTTTCGTGAGACCGACGGCTTTGAGCGTGGTGTCTCCTACGTGCTCGCGCTCGACGGAAGTGAGTTCGCCATAAATCACGATGGAACGAGGATGGAGGTGTAGCCTGAACCACCGCCCCGCCCGAAGCCCTGCTTCGCGCGGGGCTTCGATTTTTTATGCTCTCACAAACTTTTTTTACATAAACGCAGAAAGGAGGGTCGGCACGACTGTGCGCCTCCCTCCCTTGCTGGCCCTCCTGTCCGCCGTTCAAGCGTCGACCCCGCTGGGTAAAAACATCTATCAGTGCCGCTACCGGTAACCGTGGTTGTTGTATGGCTTGAGCAAAATCTATCATCAGTCAGACATTCATTAAAAGCCGCACACCAGAAGTGACCATTCTCATTACACTCATTTGCACTGTGACAAGAAAGTGGATCGTTCTCACAGGTAAATTCAAATGGTTCGTCTATGAAAAAAACGGTCATCGTCTTCAAAATGTCTTTCGTCCTCATCAAAAAATAGCGGACCTTCAAACCTATCGTCAAAATCATCTCTGAATTCCTTTTCATGGTCTTCAAAAAACTCCCTTCTCTCTAAGAAATCCTCGTCAAATTCGTCTCTGAATTCCTTTTCATGGTCTTCAAAAAACTCCCTTCTCTCTAAGAAATCCTCGTCAAATTCGTCTCTGAAATCTTTGTCATCAAAATTCTCTAGTTCAAATTCAATTGGTAGAAATTCTCTGTCGCCAACTGGAAAATCTTCTCCTGAATTTTCAAAACATTTTTTAAATGCAATCTCTGCTTCAGGTCCAAGATTTTCAAAATCACCCTCTTCTACTGCTTTAAGTCCGTCACTTCCAAGAGAACTCTCTATACAATTGAGCACTTCGAGCGGCGCATTATGTAGCGCATCCCCAGGACCGCCGTCAGGACCTCCTCTCTCATCAAATTCCTCAAAACACCCTCTCATTGCGTCTCCGATTTGTGGAGACGGGAAGAAGTTTCCACTTCTAATTTGTGCAATTGTGTTTGATCCAAGCTTGTCTTCAAGACAGCTGAACACAGCCGGCGGCGCCTGTTCTAGTCCCTCTCGTATTTTTATAAGTCCTTCCTCAAATCTTTCTTTGTCTCCTTCTGGCAAAATATCGTGCTCCTGCGCAAATTCAAAACAAATCTGCTGGTTTGCTGGATTGTTACAAAAATCTTCACACTCCCTGTGACCTTTACAGCCCCCAGGCCCCTTTCCACCGGTCTTTTTGATCATCTCAAGCTCTTCAGGAGAGACAACGCCCGCACGCTCCGCAAAAGCTATACACTCATCAAAATTAATGTCATCTTCACAAAACGCTTCACACTCATCTCTTCCTTGGCAACCGCCAGGAGTGTCTCCTGCAGCTAGAAGGTCTCTAAACTTTCTTGCCTCTTCAAGCTCGTCCGGACTCATCAGTCCTGCTGCTTCAGCAAATGCAATACACTCGTCAATATTGGCACCGTCCTCACAATAGATCTCGCAAGACTCTTTATCGGTACAACCTCCCGGAAGCGCTACTCCAGAGTTAATCGCATTTAACATTTTCCTTGCCTCTTCAAGCTCCTCCTCCGAGATCAAATCATGCTCCTCGCCAAAAGCTATACACTCTTCAATATTGTTTATGTCACTACAGTAGTCGTCACATTCATCGTGGCTTCTACATCCTCCCGGGCCAACGGAGCCAATTTCAGCAAAAGTTTTTGCTTCTTCTATTTCCTCTGGGGTTAGAAGATTGTGAGCTTCTGCGTAAGAAATACACTCATCAATATGATCAAGTGAGCCACAATATGATTCACAATCACTTCTGCTTTCGCAATTCCCAAGCTCAGCTATAGGATATTCAATATCAGCGAATAGGTCATCTGATTGTGCGTGAACTACAATGCCGGCACTAATTGAAAGAGCGGTTACTATTATTAAAAGTGAGATCGCAAGTCTTTTATCTAGAGAAAAAATCATGAATTAATTTGAAAAAGGATTTTTGTAGTTTTTAAGTGGATTTGCTTCAACTTGCTCAAGTGGATTTGTCTCCGGAATTGTGTCAGTAGCCTCATCTACCGGGGCTTGTACGCTGTCAAAAAGAGCTCCACCAAAACCAGCTTCCTCAACCGTATCCCCTCCACCAGAGCCTGGACCGTAAAGAAAATACCAGCCTCCAAGTGCCGCTATAATTATTATTAAAACCACAATAGCAGTGGTAGAAACGCCTGCGCTATTCATATTCTATATTCTCGCCTTTATTTAGAAAAAGCCGCAGTTATTTTTCCACAATAGTAATTGTGCTAGGCTTCCTAATATGAAAACACTTGATGAATTGCTCAAATTTGGAGTTATTCAAAACACGCTTTTCTTTGGGCTCTTAATACTCGCGACAGTTGGATTCGTCTGGCTGATTCAGGACTTTATTGCGCCAATCTTCTGGGCAGTAGTTCTTACAATAGTCTTTTACCCAATACAGAAAATGTGGGTATCAGTCGTAAAACAAAAAAGTGTGGCAGCACTTCTTTCTATACTTACATTACTCGTAATAGTGGTCGTTCCTTTATATGTGACGGGAACACTTGTTGTGGAAGAATCTTTTAGATTCTACGAAAGAGTAGCCTTCGGAGATAACGGAGGATTTATGGAGGAAGTATCAAATGCAGCAAGGTTTCTTGAGCCTCTTGGTTTTGAAGACGAAGTTGTAAAAGAAAAACTAACCTCTGTTGCAACTTTTGTAATAAATTGGCTTTCAGAACAAGCAGTGGCTATTAGTCAAAGCACATTTGGTTTTATAGTTAAACTTCTCCTGATGTTCTATATCCTTTTCTTTACCTTTAGAGACGGACCAAAAATTGCAAACAAACTTATGGAGGTTCTACCTCTAGGAGACAGGCGTGAGAAAAAAATATACGAACGTTTCTCTTCTGTAACAAGAGCAATATTTAAGGGCACGTTAGTAATAGCTATAATTCAGGGTGCTATAGGTGGAATATTATTCTTCATTGCTGGAATTGAAGGAGCTCTTCTATGGGCGGTTGTTATGGCGATACTCTCAATTATCCCTGCAATAGGTCCCACAGTAATTTGGCTTCCTGCCGGAGCTATTCTTATTCTTTCAGGAGACTACACTGGCGCCGCTGTAATTTTGGCTGGTGGAGCTGTGTTCATAAGTCTCGTTGATAATGTGCTTCGTCCTGTTCTTGTGGGAAGAGATACTGCGATGCCAGACGCAATAATACTTCTATCAACTCTCGGAGGGCTTAGTCTATTTGGAATAACAGGATTCATAGTAGGACCTATAATAGCAGGCTTTTTCCTCTCAATGTGGACTATGTTTTCGGAGGATTATAAGGGTGAATTAGAGCGCCACGGCTAATTGACCACATAATAAGAGGGTGGTACACTACCAGCCGTAACTATAGCCGTTTTGAAAGTAGAAAAGACACGAATTAATCAGGAGATTCGCGCAAGTGAGCTCCGTGTGATTGGCGCCGACGGCGCTAATTTAGGTGTAATTTCTCTTTCGGAGGCAACAAAAGCCGCTCAAGACGCGGGGCTTGATCTTATAGAGATTTCTCCCCAAGCAAAGCCGCCTGTTGCCAAAATAATGGACTATGGGAAATATCAGTACGAATTAAAGAAGAAGTTGAAGGAGGCTAAAGCCAAATCACACGTTACAGAGACTAAGGTTGTACAAGTAAAAATTGGAACTGGAGACCACGACCTTAACTTAAAATCAAAAAGAGTTGAGGGTTGGCTAGGTGAAGGTCATCGAGTTAAAGTAGACCTATTCTTGTGGGGACGATATAAGTACATGGAATTTAGCTTCCTAAAGGAAAGGCTTGAGAGATTCCTAAATTTAATACCAGTTGAGTACAAAATATCTGAAGAAATAAAGAAAAGCCCAAAAGGACTCTCTGTCACAATTGAACGGGCTAAAGGAGGAAAATGAAAACAAACAAATCATACACAAAGAGGTTGAAAATAAAGAAAAGCGGTAAGGTCATTGCAAGAAGGCCTGGCCAGAATCATTTTAATGCTAAAGCATCAAGATCTAAGCAGTTAAAGAAGCGTGGAACAGATGAATTTGCTTTAAGTACTAAAGACAAAAGTAGATTTGTCCCATACAACTAATATGGCAAGAGTAAAAAGAGGAACAACCAAATTAAAGAGAAAGAAAAATATCCTTAAAGAAGTTAAGGGATATCGCGCTGGCCGTAAAAGCAAGAAAAAGCAAGCCCGCGAAGGCGTAATGCACGCGGGAGCTCACGCATTTGATCACCGAAGAGATAAGAAAGGTGTGTTTAGAAGGTTTTGGAATGTAAGAATTAATGCCGCAGTAAGACCGCATGACTTCTCGTACAGTACTTTTATACACGCGCTTAAAGAAAAGAAAATTGGACTTGATAGAAAGGTGTTATCTGAAATCGCCAAGAATCATCCAGACACTTTTAAAAGAATTGTTGAGAACGCTAAATAATATTTAGAGAATACAGTCGTTTCCTTTATGGTCTATAGTGCGTGGGTTGCTATAGACTAAATTTGTATTGTCTCTGTCATTTCGAACCATCTCTATCATTTTATCTACCAGTCTTTTTGGGTTTGAATCAAAAACAATTTTTTCATTTTCTCTATGAGCGTTTTTAATAATAGTCTCTATAATTTCGTCAGTCTTCCAAGAGCCCTCAAGAATTCCGATTGGTTTTCTATCTTCGTATGCAACAGTAAATTCATTTATTGTGCCAATTCTCCCGCATCCAACGATAACAGCGTCGCTTGATCGTGTGAGGAGTAAGTTTCTTCCAGAGAAACCAAATCCAGTATAGACAATTAGATCAAGGCATTCTGTAGGAAGCTTGTAACGATTTACATGCTCTTCAACAGTTGAAGCTGGAGAAAAACCAATAGAGGCGCCTCCTTTTTCTTTCGCCCCAATTGAGGCAAAAAAAGGAAATCCGGTTGTGGCTCCGGTAACAAGAACGGCTCCGCGCTCAGCTATTGCTCTTCCGATATCTTTTCCCTGATTATATGCATCAACCCCGCAATGCCCTGTTTCTGCCGCTCCTGATACACAAATGCGTATTTTGGGAGCATATTTTTTTGCCTCTTTAACAACTTCGTCCATTGTTAACTATATTATCACGAGTCTATATTTCTATTTCTATACTCTCTCCTTTCTCTGGAACATAAGACTCAACATCTAGAAAGTCTCTAATTCTTTGGGCCAAGAAACTTGATGATTTTGGCTCACCCATACATACAAATACTTTCCTTAAAGTGTCTGAAGAATCCTCAACAAAAGAAAGTAAGTTCTCTGAATCCTTATGAGCAGAGAATCCGTGAATGGATCTAACTTCTGCCCTAACGAAAACATTTTGCTCCATTATCTCAATTTCTTTTGCGCCGTCCTGGATACGTCTTCCTAAAGTGCCTGCCGCCTGATATCCAACAATTAAAAGAATGTTGTTTTTATCTTCCAAATACTTCTTTTCGTGGTGAAGAATTCTTCCTCCCATAGACATTCCGGAGCCGGCAATAACAATCTTTGGTGAATCTGATTTAGCAATTGATTTTGACTCTTCAACTCTTGGTGTAAATGAAAGTTTTGGAAACTCAAATATGTTATCGCCTTCACTAATTTCCTTTTTTACACTTTCGTTAAAGTTCTCCGGATACTTTTGATATAGATTGGTAACTTTTATTGCAAGCGGTGAGTCAAGATAAACTGGAATCTCATCTATCTCCCCTTCCTCAACAAAATTATTTATTTCGTAAAGAAGAAGTTGTGTTCTTTGAATTGAAAAGGCGGGAATCATTAAAACTCCTCCTCGTTTTTTTATATCAAGTATTGCTTGTTTTAAATGAGCCCGTCTTTCTTCTTTGTCTTCATGATTACGATCTCCATAAACACTTTCCATTACCATATAATCTGCACCTTCAACTTTTTCTGTGTCACGCAATATTGGCGCAGGCGTGTTACCAAGATCTCCTGTGAAAACTATTTTCTTATCCTTATGAGTAACTTCAGCTATAGCAGAGCCTAAGATATGTCCTGCATCCTTAAAATTTAGACTAAACCCTCCACCAATATCAGTATTCTCGTGATATTTCACTGTCTTCCATAGGCTCATAGTTTTAGCCACGTCTTCGTCGTCATATAGCGGCTCTACATCTTCTTTTTTTGCTTCTTGTCCGATAATTTTTACGGAATCAGCGAACATAACCTCAGAAATGTCGCGAGTAGAAGGAGTTGAATATATAACTCCTTTAAAACCTTCTTTTACTAACTTTGGAATTCGCCCAATATGGTCAGAGTGTGAGTGAGTAACAATTAATACGTCAACGGAAGCTGGATCATAAATAAATGGGTCATAGTTACAGTCTTTACAAAACTTCTCCCCTTGCTCAAGACCGCAATCAACCAAAAATTTAAAGTCCCCATTATCAAGTAAGAAATTTGCACCTGTTACTGTACCCGCTCCTCCTGCAAATGTAAGTTTTGCTTTACTCATCTTAATTTGAAGTGTAGTAGATCCACGCCATAAGTGCACCTAGTGTGCCTATTATAAGGTCAATTGTAGTATCTACTGCAAAATCGCCTACTATAGGAACTCCGGCTAAAAATTCAAAGACCTCCCACCCGATCGCAACAAAAAATATAGTAAAAAATGCAACAAGAGAAATATTTCTAACTCTTCTTTTAACCTTTACATATCCAGATTCAAAGAAAAACCATAAAGATATGAGGGTGGCCCAAAGACCTCCTAGAAAATGGACTAATATATCAAACCAAGGGAATACCCAGTACCAATAAAGCTCAAGTGCAGTAATATGTAGCACTCCAATAAAAGCTATGAGTAAAAATTGAGCTATAAAAATTTTATTTCTAAGCATTTTATTAAAACGACCCGCGACTCACTTATAGAACGCGGGGCACTTTAGTGGGGTTAGGAGAACATCCTCGCCCGGTTAACCCAAGTGGGTGTCCTAAGAAGTACACCAAGATGTACTTACAAGTCAGACTCCCGAGCAAAGAATTAAAGTGGACGATGCTCACCTAACCTCGCATTAAGTATATCACGTACCTACTCCAATATTCCATCTAGGTTTACGTCGTAAAGAATCTGCTCACCAACTAATCTGTAGTCAACTAACTCATCGCCAGAAAACCAGTGATTTATTTCATTATTTGCTTCATCTACTGAGCCGGAGGCATGTATTAAGTTTCTTATAGCTCTATCGTCAGTATCTGACATCTCATATGAATCCATAACATAGTCCCCCCTTATAGTACCCACATCCGAGCTAAGCGGCTCAGTCCCTCCTACAATTTTTCTCACAAGTCCTACAGAATGAGCTCCTTGCCAGACCATAACTATAGAAGGACCAGACGTAAGATATTTTTTTAGATTCTCAAGTATTACGGCTGTTATTTCTTGTGGGTCCTCCGAAGGAGGCGTCTTTCCATTCTTCCTATAGGACTCAATGGTTTTCTCCCCAGTAACCTGTCTCCAACTTGGATCAAGCGTGTAGTGCTTCTCTACATGATCTTCTGTTGGAACAGTAATTTTTAGTCCGACCAGTTTAAGACCTACTTTTTCAAAGCGTCCAATTATCTCTCCAATAAGAGATCTTTGAACACCGTCTGGTTTTACTATTACCAGCGTTCTTTCTTTGCTAAATTTTGACATTTTATACTGTATTACTCTTCTTCTGATATTTTGCTTGGATCATCTCTTCTATATAAGAGCGGTCCTTGCCATATTGCTCATATGAGAGGTTCTTGATTGTCTCGACTTGCGACGTATCGCCTCCTTCAATAGGAACAATTTCAATATTAAAGGGGGAAACGGGTTTTCCGTCAACCAGTAGGCTGATATAGGCATTAAAGTTGTCTATATTGATTAAATCACTCACCTCAAAGGCTGGCTCAAACTGTTTTTCAAGATATGTCGCATCATCAGTACCAACACGAAACGCACATTTACTTCCTACGTTTCCAAATACAGCTTCTCTTATATTGTCGTCGAGTTGCGCAACAAATTGATGCGCGATATTAAGCGAAAGTTTATATTTTCTTGCTTCAGAGAGAATTGTTGACACGGAAGGGGTTGTAATATTTTGAAACTCATCAATATATAGATAAAACGGCGAAAGCTCTCCAGGATTATCCACGCGAGAAAGTGCGGCCATCAAAATCTTTCCTACGATAATGAGTCCAATTAAATGTGCGTTTATATCTCCAAGTCTTCCTTTTGCAAGGTTTACCAGAAGTATCTTTCTACCGTCCATAATCTCTCTGAAGTTAAAAGCGGACTTTTCTTGAACAACTATTGGCCTTATAACGTCATTTGCCAAAAATACGTCAAATTTGCTTGTTATATAAGGCACAATATTGGCCAGAGCCGATTCTCCTCCTGCTTTCTCTGCCACATCACGCCAAAACTGCACAACTAAAGGGTTTCCGCAACGTGACAGCTTGAGGCGTCTAAACTCTGCATCAGCTAAAACACGAGACACGTCAAGGAGGGTGTTACCAGTGCTTGGGTCTTCAATAACAAGCATGGTCGCATTTCTAAAATACTGCTCAAACATAGGACCAATTGATTCCGGAATAGAGCCATAGAGCTTCTGGAAAATACTAAACATTTCGTTTACTACGAAAGTTTTTTGCTCCGGTCGTGTCGGGTCATACTCAAGCATATTAAGACCCATCGGCCTTTCGGTTTGGCTTGGGTCAAAATAAATTACATCGGAATGTCTTTCCGGCGGAATAGAAGCCAATACATCGTTTAAATCATTCCCGTGAGGGTCAATAAAGCAAACTCCATCCCCGTTTTTAATATCTTGTATAATCATGCTCTTTAAAAGAGTAGATTTACCCGTTCCGGTTTGTCCTATGGTGTAGAAATGTCTTAATCGATCAAGCGGAGGAAAATAAATTGGAGTTTTTGTATTTGCGTATGAATTTGTACCAAGAAGCACCCCCGTATGAGGCATTCCTACAGGAGCCGGCACTTGTTTTGACTTGCTTTGTCTTAATTCTCTTGAAGTAGTGGCAACAGCGGCTGATAAATGATAAAGACCTGTTAGCTCTTTTAGATTAAGAGGCACTACTTCATCTTTTAAAAAAATACGAAACACAAAAGAATGTATAAACTTGCGAAGAGTGCCACGACTTATATCAGAAAATCTAAAACTATTGCCTAGCGCGTTTGAGAATTGATTAAAAGAAGATTCCAAATCATTTAATATATTCTCTGCGCGAACTTGATCTTTTGCCGAAGCTACAAGACGAATGTTTGTCGCAACAATTGGACTTTTTATTTTATTTCCAATTTCCTCTATTGAAACGGGGTCTACTCTTTTAGTAACCCCTTCCTCTTTTTTGGGTGGAGCTTTAAATATATCTCCTATACCTTTGGCGGCACGCATAGTGCCAGATTCTGGCAAATCATTTGCTAAGCTAAGCGGTCCTCCTGCGCTTATTTTATCGAGTGCCCCTTTATAGTGCTTGGTATAGCGCTCTCCTTTGGGGCTAAACATAATCTGCATAGCAGCGCCTTCTCCATCACTTTTTAATTTTGAAAAAGCCGAAAGTATTACGTTTAGAGGATCCTGCCCAAATTCTTCATATGTTTTTATTGGAAACGCCCCGCTCTTATTTAGTTTCGCGTAAGAACCAACAGCCACACCTTCGTAATTAAATATATTATAGTCATCACCACAAGTAGCTATTTTTGCACCTGGGAAAATTGCTAAAATTTGCTTTTCAAAGAGCTCCGTTTTTTCACTTGGTACTCCAATGTAAAATACCACTTCCTCCCCCGTAGTAGGTATCGCTATCTCAAAAGAAAATACGCTGTCTTTAAAAAACTTTTCATCAGCAATAGAAAACATTCCGTTGTAAAACTGCTCCATCAAAGAAAGTAGTTCCGGAAGACTTTTTTCTCTGTCTTCTTTGTTAGATGGAAGCGCTATTTCATATAATTTCATATGAAGAGCTCTCCAAGTAGCACTTTCTTCCTTAAGCCCGCTTACCGGGTAACCTGAAACCAAGTATTGGACCAAAAAACGATGGAAATCATCCTCAAGGTGAGGATTTTTCATTCCTTCAACAACACTTAAAGTATTTTTAACTCCTTTCTCCTGAAGAATCCCTAACAAATCCTGCATCCTCCCGTCATGGCTCTCTGGAGCAAGATTAAGAACTATTCCGTCTCTTTCTTCTGCCTCTATCTTATAATCTTTATCAAGAACCTCCTCCGGAGCCTGCGCTTTGTACTCCTCAATGTTTTTCCTTGCGATCCTTTCGCGCTCAATATTATTGTCACTTGATTCAATCTGGCGCTCCTTAAGAGCTACCTGTTCGCGAAGAAAAGCTATTTCTTCTTCAGGTGTACTAAACTTTTTTCCTTCAATTCCCAGAGCTTCTTCCATGAAGGTTATTATATCTCAATAACCTATCTATTTTTTAGTTATTATTTCCGGACCTTTTTTTGTTATTAAAATAGTATGCTCAAAATGCGCACTTCTCCCACTATCGCGAGTCCTTACTGTATAGTCATTTCTATCAAAAATCACCTTCTCTGACTTCTCATTTAACATAGGCTCAATTGCCAAGACCATGCCCTCTAAAAGCTCTGGACCCTCGTTAGGACGCCCATAATTGGGCACATTTGGCTCTTCATGTACTGCGCGTCCAACACCGTGACCACATAGCTCACGCACTATTCCATATCCATATGGCTTAACAAAACTCTCTATGGCGTACCCGATGTCACCTACTCTATTTCCGACTCTCGCTGCTTTTATGCCAATATGAAGAGCTTCTTTCGTTACGTTAAGTAGTTTTTTTGCAGCATTATCTATTTCACCCACTGGAACTGTAATCCCGCTATCAACTACTATTCCTTTGTGAACGAGTCCTGAATCAAGACCAATAATGTCACCCTCTTTAAGCACAATCGGATCTTCGTTTGGTATTCCGTGAACAACCGTATCGTTAACTGCAATACAGAGTGTGGCGGGGTAAGGTTTTGGTGCTCCTATTGGTTGGTAATTTAGAAAAGCCGACTTGTCTCCAAACATTCCTATCACTTCCTCCGCTTTTCTGTTTAGAACCTCTGTTGAGACTCCGGGATGAACAAGATCAGCAGTCTCGTGAAGAACTGTGGCTAATCTCCTACCAGCTTCTTTTAGGATCTCCTTCTCTTTTTTATCTTTAACTATCATGTAAGTCCCAGAGACTTCTTTGTCTCTACGTCAACTTCTTCGATTGTTTTGTTTCCATCTATCAAATGTATGTTGTGACCAAAATTTTTAAGCATTTCTATAACTGGTTTCGTACTTTCCTCATACCAGTTAAGTCTTTCATCTATATCTTCATCTTCTATGTCGTCCGCCCTTCCTCTTTTTCGAAGTCTGTCTGCCACAACTTCTCTATCTGTCTCAAGAACTATTACGTCTATCACTTCTCTTCCGTAAAACTTCATAGCTCCATCAAACACTGGAGCCTCGTTCGTGCGACGAGATAATCCATCAAGTAGAAGATGCTCATCTCCTTTAAAATTCTCAACAAGAAAGTCCCCCCAAAGTTTTATTGGAATAAAAGCAGGAAAAAGTTTTCCTTGATCTAATAACTCTTTCGAGAGCTCCTGTGTATATCCTTCTTTCTCAACAAACTCCCTTATAAGAGTACCTGACTCAATCGAAATGACCTCTCTATTTGGATCATTTTCTTCTAAATACTCTTTTACAAGAGCAACTTGCGTACCTTTGCCAGAGCCGGATATGCCAAAAAATGCAATTGTTCTAGGTTCCATAACCTCAGTATAGCGCGGTTATTAGTACTCGCGAATGGATACTTGAGCGTCTATTTTCTTCACCAAATCAAGCACCACAGAGACTGCAATTAGAAGCGCGGTTCCGCCTATCGCTATAGTGGTAATCCCTGTGACTGCCTGCATTCCAAGCGGAAGTACCGCAATAAAGCCGAGAAATAATGCCCCTACAAGTGTAATTCTGGTCAAAATCTTTCCGATGTATTCGCTCGTCATCCTTCCTGGCCTTACCCCCGGAATGAAAGCTCCGCTTCTCTGTAAGTTCTTTGAAATTGTGTCTGGGTCAAATGTGACAGCAGTATAGAAGTAGGTAAATAGAAATACCAGTAAGAAGTAAAGTATTCCGTAAAAGAGCTGATTCGATAGAGCCCCGAGAATGGCGGATGAAACTAAACTCACTATTTCTCCTCCAATTCCTGCAAGAAAACTAAACACCATTTGAGGAAATAGAAGTATTGCGAGAGCAAAAATAATTGGAATAACTCCAGCTTGGTTCACTCTTAATGGAAGATAGGTTGAAATACCTCCATAGACTTTCGTCCCACGGACTCTCCTTGCGTATGTAATTGGTATGGGTCTTTCAGCTTCGGTAATAATGACAACCCCAGCAGTAATAATAAGTCCAATTAGGATGAACCCTAGGTAAAGCGGAACTTGTGATACATCAAATGTAAATATAAGCTGGCTAAGAGCTGTAGGTAGCCCTGCAACAATTCCTGCAAAAATGATGAGTGACACTCCGTTTCCGATTCCAAACTCCGTAATGAGCTCTCCAATCCACATAAGGAGTATTGAACCAGCCGCAATAACAACAACGTTTGTTACTGTCTGAAACATCCCGAGGTCAGCGACTATGCCTTGCCTTTGAAGAAGTATGAAAAATCCAAGAGCCTGAACGAAAGCCAGAGGTACTGTTAAAAGCCTTGAGTACTGACTGAATTTTTTCCTTCCAGCCTCTCCTTCTTCCTGATACATCATCTTTAGCTTAGGCGACATAATAGTAAGAAGCTGCATAATAATAGAAGCAGTAATGTAGGGTCCCACTCCAAGCATCACAATTGAGAGATTAGCCAAACCTCCACCAGAGAATATGTTTAATAGCCCAAGGAATTGGTTATTTGAGAAAAAGTTTGCAAGTTGAATTGGATCAATCCCAGGAATTGGAATAACAGCAAGTATTCTAAAAAGAGCCAGCGTTGCAATAACAAAAAGGATTCTTTTCCTTAGGCCTTCGTCCCTTATTACAAGCTTTAATTTCTGAAAAAATGTATCGAGCATTTTATTTTACTGATCCTCCGGCTTTCTCTACAGCTTCTCGAGCAGCAGCAGAAACCTCTGCACCAGATATGTTCACTGCTTTTGTAAGCTTTCCGCCCCCAAGAATCTTAACCTTTGGATATTTCTCTCCCTTCTTTTTAAATACTCCTTTGCTGTGAAGAGTCTTAGGGCTTACATTGTCTCCTGCCTCAAATAGAACTTCAAGAGATGACAGATTAACAGGAATAGCACTATCTTTAATACTCTTAAACCTGTAGCCACGAAGTTTTGGAAGTTTCTTTATAACATCTCTCATAGCCGGTCTTATACTGTGTCCGGCACGAGCCTTTTGTCCTTTATGACCACGTCCTGAAGTCTTTCCACGAGCTCCTCCTCTTCCAACTCTTTTCTTGGTATCTCTTTTTGTATTCGGTTTTAAATCACTTAACTGCATATTATTTAGCTAAAGTTCCAAGAGCTTTTATGGTAGCCCTTGCGTTATTTAACTTATTTTTACTTCTTGAGAAGAGCTTTGCGGTAACATCAGTGACTCCTGCCAACTCAAGTACAATTCTCACTGATGAACCAGCTACAAGACCACGTCCTTTTGAAGGCCTTATCTCAACAACAGATGCGCCATATTTTGAGGATACATCATGCCTTATACTCATGGTCTTTGTTAGGTTAACTTTGACCATATTTTTCTTTGCATTCTTTACAGCTTTTTCAATAGCAAGAGCTGTGTCAGACGCCTTTCCATTTCCTACTCCAACACGCCCTTTTTTGTCTCCCAAAACCATAGCCACACTGAAGCTAAATCTTCGCCCACCGCCCATAACTCTAGTAACACGACGAATACTTATTACCTTCTGAAGAAATTCAGACTTTGCCCTATCCTCTCTTTTAACAACCTTCCTAGGATTCCTCCTGAAAGGCTTTTTCTCATTAGTTGTTTTCTTTTCTTCAGTTGCTGTAGCCATATTTAAAAAGTTAATCCACTCTCGCGAGCACTGTCTGCAAATGCCTTAATGTTTCCTGTGTAAGCAAATCCTCCACGGTCAAACACCACATTTTCAACTTTATTTTCTTTAGCTCTCTTTGCTAAAAGTTGCCCGGCCTCTTTTATTCTTTCCTCTTTTGTTTTTCCTTTTGATTCAGAAGAAGAAGCCATGGCTAGTGTGTTTCCATTTTCATCATCAATAAGCTGAGCTACCAATCTAGTATTTGATTTAAATATAGAAAGACGTGGGCACTCTTTCGTACCTGTTATTTTCGCGCGAATTCGTCTTCGCCTACTATCCCTTTTCTCTGTTTTTACGCTAGATTTCATATTAGGCTACAGCTTTCTTACCTTGCTTTCTTCTTACAACCTCGTCTTCATACCTTATTCCCTTTCCTTTGTAAGGCTCTGGCTTTTTGACCAACCTGATGTTTGATGCAAATTGACCTACTTTCTCTTTATCAGAGCCAGAAATTGTAATAACATTTTTCTCTGCAGATACGTTTAGCCCTTCAGGAGCTTCAAGTTTTACAGGATGCGAAAATCCAACGTTTAGCACAAGGTCCTTTCCTGACACTTCTGCCTTGTACCCAACTCCTTCAACTACGAGCTTCTTTTCATAAGGAGTGTTAACCCCATTCACCATATTTTTGATGTGAGAAGCAAAAGTTCCCCAAAGAGCTTGGGATAGTTTTGAATCGTTTGCAGGACTTACGCTAACCTCTCCGTCTTTTATATCAATATTAACTCCACTAAAGGGCTTCTTTAGTTCACCAAGAGGACCTTTAACGATTATCATTCCGTCGTTTGCACTTACTTCCGTTTTCTCCGGAATAGTTATTGTTTGTTTTCCAATTCGCGACATATTACCAAATCTTAAATAGAGCCTCTCCTCCTACGCTTCCTTTCCTTGCTTCATCATCGGTAAGAATTCCTTTTGGAGTTGAAAGTATCATTGCTCCTTTTCCATATTTAACCGGGTGAGCCTCTTTTGCTGATGAATAAACTCTTTTACCGGGCTTTGAAACTCTCTTTACATCATTTATCCTCGGAGAATCATCTTTTCCATAAAGAAGATTTACCTCGATTGATTTCTGAACCTTCTTTCCCTTCTTCTCAACTGAACCCACAAATCCTTTTTTGTTTAACTTCTCAAGGATTGCTAACTTCAATTTTGAATGAGGAACAACCACGGCTTTTTTCCCAACCGCGCCAGCGTTTTTCAGCTGAATTATTAAATCTCCTACAGGGTCGTTTACCATGACGATTTCTTAATTCCAGGAATTTGTCCTTCGTTTGCAAGCTCTCTAAAACAAATTCTGCATATATCAAAGGCCCTCATATAGCCACGCTTCCTACCACAACGAAAACAACGCCTTACTACGCGAGATTTAAATTTTGGGGTCTTTTGAGACCTTGCTATTACTGAAGTTTTAGCCATATATACAAACAAAAAACGCTCTGTGCGTTCGGTGAAATCCTATCAACTGAGCCACTTTAAGTCAAATGCCAGATTTATTCTTCTTTCTTAAAAGGAATTCCTAGCTCAGTCAAAAACGCCTTGGCAGTTTCCTTGTCCTCTACGCTCGTTACCAGCGTAATAGACATACCAAATACATCCCTTAGATCCTCGTCCGAAGTCTCTGGGAAAATAGTGTGCTCTTTGACTCCTATTGTAAGATTTCCCATCTCATCTATTGAATTTGGAGAGATTCCTCTGAAATCGCGTGTACGAGGAAGCGCAATATGAATCAACTTGTCTAGAAAATCATGCATTCTTGCTCCGCGGAGAGTTACCTGATATCCACTAGTGTCTCCTTCGCGCACTTTAAATGATGCAATTGATTTTTTTGCAGGACGCGCAGATGGTTTCTGTCCTGTAATCTTTGAAAGTCTATCCGTAATTAGCTCAAATTTTTTCTTATCCTTTAGTTTTCCAACCCCAGTTGAAATAACCACTTTCTCTACACGAGGAGTTTGCATTACGTTTGAAAAACCTAATACCCCTTTAAGCACTTCAAACATCTTATTCTGTTTTTCTTTCGTGATTTGCATACTATATCTTTGTGCCGCTCTTCTTTGTGGTTCTTATATAAGCTCCATCCACTCTTTTGGCAATTATTCTGGTTGGCTTTCCAGTTTTCGGATCTTCTATCATTACATTTGATACATGAAGTGGCATTGTTCTATCAACTACCTGCCCTTTTTGTCTTTTAGCATTTGCCCTTTGATGTCTTTTCTTAATGTTTACCCCCTCCACTATCACCTTTTCATCTTTTGGAAATGCGCGAACCACCTTTCCAGACTTACCCTTGTCCTGACCAGATATAACTATTACTTTATCGCCTTTCTTTATTTTCATATTTAAACTACCTCCGGTGCTAGAGAGACTATTTTCTGATATCCACGCTCGCCAATTTCCCTTGGAATTGGACCAAAAATTCGCCCTGCGCGCGGTTCTTTCTTCTCCTTTTCAACTATTACGACCGCATTCTCGTCAAAGCGGATATATGAGCCATCCTTTCTCCTGAAAGGTTTCCTTTGGCGAACTACCACCCCTCTTAGCACTTCCTTTTTCTTAACCTGCTTTCTTGGCTCTGCCACTTGAACAGAAAGTACCACCTCGTCTCCAATCTCCGCGTAGCGGCGCTTTGAACCTCCGAGTACTTTAAATACTCTCGCAGTCTTTGCTCCGGTATTGTCTGTTACTTTTACTAATGTCTGTGGCTGAATCATATTAATTAACTACTACAAAAGATTTTGTCTTTGATATTGGCTTTGACTCCTTTATCTCAACATTATCTCCCACCTCGTGCTTATTCCCGACATCGTGCGCGTGATACTTCTTAGTACTTTTTACATACTTTTGATACTTGGGATGCTTCGTGTAGCGAGTAACGGCAACAACCACAGTGTCTTTCATCTTGTCTGACACTACTGTGCCTTTTAATGTCTTTTGTTTTGAAGTTTTCTCTTCCATGTTATTTATTCTTTCGTGAACTTAACTCCGTTAATGTTCTCGCTATTTCCTTCCTTAGATTTTTTCCCTCTTTAACGTTTCGAGTTTTTGTTCCAGTGATTCCAAATCTAAAGTTTCTAAGAGATTCCCTTTTGTCTGAGAGATTTTTCATTAAATCCTTATCACTTTTTTTCGTTTTCTCTGCCATATTATCCCTGTCTCTCTACTATCTTTGTTTTCATAGGAAGTTTTGTGCCGGCTTTTCTTAGCGCCTCCCTTGCTATTTCAGCACTTACTCCATCTACTTCAAAAATTATTCTTCCGGGGCGAACCTCAAAGACATATCCCTGGAGATCTCCCTTTCCTTTACCCATTCCAACTTCGGCTGGCTTTGCAGTGTATGGCCTGTCTGGAAAAATTCTTATCCAAGTCTTTCCAACCTTTCCAAGAGTCCTACTTATAACTCGTCTTGATGCTTCTATTTGGTTTGACTTAACTCTCGCTGGAGCCATTGCCTTAAGGCCGAATGAACCAAAGGCAACGGTAGTTCCTCTGGTATCAGGAGACATGAGGCGCTTCGCGCTTTTTCGCGCAGTTTGCCACTTTCTGAATTTTACTTTTTTGGGTAACAACATATTACTCTTCAAAAATATCTCCCTTGTAAATCCATACTTTTATCCCAATGGCGCCATACGGAAGATACGCCGCTTCCTTTGAAAAATCAATGTCTGCTCTAAAGGTCTGAAGCGGAATCCGACCTCTCTTTATCTCTTCTTTTCTACTCATATCTGCACCACCAAGACGTCCTGAAACAGCAACTCTCACACCCTTTACGTCCCTGTTAGCCATTACCTTCTCAACGGTTTGTTTTAATACCCTTCTGAAAGGCATTCTCTTTTCAAGCGCCTCTGCAATCATTTGAGAAACTATTGCTGCGTTTGATTCAGGGGAGCGAACCTCTTCAACATCAAGTTTTATCTCCGGAGTCTCCTCTAGTTTTATTTTTTTGAGCACCTTCTCAATGTCGGCTTTTATTTTCGTGCTTCCCTCACCATTTCTTCCAATAATAAGGCCTGGGCGTGATGTTTTTAAAATTACACGAAGCACTTTGTCGTTTCTCTCAATTTCAATTGAGCTGACATACATTCCGCGCAATCTTTTAACCAAAAACTCACGTACTTTTGTGTCCACCTTTAGAGACTCGCGGTACTTTTTCTTATCAGCAGTAAACCAACGACTCTTCCAGTCGCGAAGTATTCCAAGACGATGCGCATATGGATGTACGTTGTGAGTCATATTACTTACCGTTAGTGCCAAGCTCCAAATTAATGTGGCTTGTTCTTTTTAAAATTTGTGCCGCTCTTCCGCGAGCACGCGGTCTGTATCTTTTAAATATTATTCCCGGATCAACAGTTATCTTTTTTATAGTTAAATCTGCTTCATTCGCTCCCTTAGCTTTTGCATTGGCACTGGCTGACTTTATAAGCTTGCTAACTGAAGAAGCTGCACGCTTTGGCATAGAAGAAAGTGTGGTTAGGGCGTGATCTACCTTTTTGCCACGCACAGCGTCAGCCACAAGTCTTACTTTTCTGGGTGATTGTCTGTAATTTGAGAGTTTTGCTTTCATATTTATTTTGAATCTCCTGCTGCCTTAGCGGCTTTTGCTGCAGTAATTTCAGCCTCACGCTGCCTTTGCTCAAGCTCTTTTTGCATTTTTCCACCGTGACGATGAAATTTCTTAGTTGGTGCAAATTCTCCGAGCCTGTGTCCAACCATTTCATCAGTTACAAAAACATCTATGTGGTCTTTTCCATTATGAACACCAAAGGTAAAGCCGACCATATCAGGACTAATCTGGCTTCCTCGTGCCCACGTCTTAATAGTCCCAGACTCTTTTGGGCTCTTGCCTTCAATTTTTCTTGTGACCCTTGGGTCAACGTATGGTCCTTTCTTTATTGATCTTGCCATAACAAAAAGCTCCTACGAGCTTGGCTGAAATATTAGCTAAAACATTAGGCTATGTCAAACAGAGGGCGCCGGAACTCATTCATACAAATCCGGCGCATTAGTTGGGGTAAAGGTAGGTTCTACTCCCGCCTTTTAACTTAATTGGCTCTCTTCTACCATCCACTCTGAGCTCAAAGTCCGCGCCTCTTCTCATACGGAGCTTTCTTGCTGGAACTTTGAGAAAAACACGCTTACCAGTGGCAATCTTCCTGGATGAGTTGAATACAAACCTGCAACCCGAAAGTGGTCCTTCTCCACCTCTTGTCCTGAGGCGAACTACTTCGTAGTCATATCCTCCGTTTGGGCCTTCTTCTCTTGAGACGATTTTGCCTCTCCAAGTCTCGGCAAATGGCACAACTAAAGTATCGTTCATAGTGAACCTCCTTACCGTTTCGCTATTTTAAATATACAAAAATGGGGAAAATTAGCTATCAGGTAAAGAAAAATTTGCGACTCATCCGGTTGAGTCGCAAATTTTGGCTTATATTAAGGGTTTTTTGGAGTGTATTACCTTCTCTTTCCTACTTTTCTTCTTCTAACAATTAGTGAGTTTGAATATTTCTTTGAGCGTCTTGTCTTTTGACCCTTTCCTGTAGGCTTGCCCCATTTGCTTCGAGCACGTCTGTGACCGCGCCCAGCCTTCCCTTCACCACCACCATGTGGGTGATCCACCGGATTCATGGCCGCGCCACGAACTGTTGGACGCCTTCCCATATGTCGCGCACGACCTGCTTTTCCAATATTTACTAATTTATGCTCCTCATTTGAAACTTCACCAATTGATGCCCAGGCCTTATCACTTACCTTTCGCACTTCGCTTGATGGCATCTTTAAATGTGCAAATCCTCCATCAATAGCAATCACTTCTGCATAGTTTCCAGCAGAACGTGCAATCTTTGACCCTCCTTCTGGTTTTAGCTCAACGTTGTATACAAAAGTACCGACAGGAACTTTCTTAAGAGGCATTCTGTTTCCAGGCTTTAGCTCTGCATTTTCTGAAGTAATTACAGTATCACCAACTTCAATTGATTGTGGCAAAAGCGTGTAGCGCCTCTCTCCATCAGCGTAGAGAAGTATTGCAATAAATCCTGAGCGATTTGGATCATACTCAATAGTTTCAACCTTAGCTGGAACATCTTTCTTATTATATTTGAAATCAATCTCTCTGTAGCGCCTTTTGTGTCCGCCTCCTTTGTGTCGTGTGGTAATTCTTCCGGCACTGTTTCTTCCCACAGAACGTTTAACTCCCTTTGTTAGAGATTTGAGAGGCTTCTTTTTTGTAAGTTTCTTGTAACTTACAACTGACATTCCTCGTCTTCCTGGTGTTGTTGGCTTGTGAACTTTCATATCTTATATTTGCTTAGCGAGTGTAACGAAGTGAAGCGAGCTTAGCAATATGTTAGATCCCGTTAGTGAAAAGTCGCCCCAGACGGCTGAAGCCATGCCTACGGCAGGGCGTTCACTAACGAGATTAAGAAAATTGTAATTCACTGCGTTCATAATATTTTCTAAACAATTGAAATTGAATCTCCTTCCTTTAGGTAAACATATGCCTTCTTTCCTCCGCTCTTTACTCCACTTCTTCCGCGAATTCTTGTAGAGACTTTCTTTGATGGAACTTTGGCAATGTTTACTTTAACTGGGGTTACTTTAAATAGATGCGCTACTGCGTCAGATACGTCTTTTTTATTTGCCCTAGGATCAACATTAAATACATATACATTCTCCGTAGTCTGCTTAACGGTTGCCTTCTCTGTAACTCGGGGCTGGATTAGCACTCTTGAAAGATCTTTTCCAGAAGAAATAGTAGGGACAATCTTCTTTGCCTCTACTTTTGGCTTTTCCTCTTTTTTAGGAGCAGCCTTTACCTCTGCTTTTTTAGCAGGCTCTTTCTTTTCCTCTTCTTTCTTTTTAAATCCAAATAATGCCATGTTACTTATTTCTATTCTCAAGACTTTCTACTGACTCTTTAGGTTTTGAAATAACTAAATATTTATACTTCAGAATCTTAACCGGGTTTAGATTCTTAACTTCATCAACTTCTACATTTCCAAAATTAGAGAAACTCTTTTCCGCCATCTTATTTTTATCACCCAGAGCAATGAGAGCACTGTTATTTTTCTTTGATAGAAGTGTCTCAAAGCCTTTAACTTTTGAAAGTGATGTGAGGGCTCCGTGAGCTACTGCCGTCTTTGGTTCAGAAAACACAAATTCGTCCACAAATAGCACCTCACCGTCTTTAACTTTTCTTGAAAGAGCACTATAAAGTGCCTTTGTGCGCATTCTTTTATTAATCTTTTTTGAATAGTCTTTTTCTTTCCTTGGACCAAATGTTATTCCACCTCCGCGCCAGATTGGAGAACGACTTGAACCGTGTCGCGCACGTCCTGTTCCTTTCTGTCTCCAAGGCTTTCTTCCACCACCACTTACTTCACCTCTGTCTTTGGTGTGCGCAACTGGGGTGCGAGCATTTGCCTCCATTGATACAACTACCTGGTGAATTAGGTCCGCATTAAAGGGCGCACTAAATACTGCCTCTGGAAGTTTTATCTTTCCTGTCTCTTTACCTTCTTGGTTATAAATTTTTGCTTCCATCCCATCAGAAAGTCGGCCTGTTTTCCTTACAGGACTCTTTGTATTCTCTTTCTTTGTTTTAGTTTCTTCTGCCATATTACTTATTTGCGACTTCTAACGGGACACGTATTATTTTCCTCGTACTTCTACAAGAGTCCCACGGCGACCTGGAATAGCTCCCTTTATAATGAGCTGGTTTTTTTCCTTATCCGCACTAAGCACTTTTAAATTCTTTACAGTTACTCTGTCTGTTCCCATTCGCCCTGACATTTTTTTTCCTTTAAAAACTCTTTGTGGCCCTGTAGCCCCAATTGAACCAGGGGCACGCTCCGAGTGCTTTTGCCCGTGACTTCGTGGTCCACCATGGAAGCCGTGCCTTTTAACTGTTCCTTGAAATCCCTTTCCTTTTGAAACTGCACTTACCTCAACCACGTCTCCTTTCTCAAAGGCTGAAACATCTACTTTGTCGCCTTTCTTATGCTCCCCCGTTCCGCGAAACTCGCGCAGATATCTAAAGAGTCCTAAGTCTTTTAAGTGACCTTTTAGCGGCTTATTTATATTTTTTTCATTCCTATCTCCATAACCAACCTGAACCGCGCTGTATCCGTCTTTCTCATCATCCTTTATTTGAGTAACTACCATAGGCCCAGCATCTAAAACTGTTACAGGGTGAACCCGGCCTTCCTCATCAAAGACCTGGGTCATATATTGCTTTGTTCCTAATATAAACTTCATATTTACGAAAAAAACGCCACAATGGCGCCTGCTCGCCTTGCGAGCTATTGCCATTGGTACGGCTTTGCGTACATAGCTACTCAAATGAGTACAGAGAGAGTGTACAGGAGCACAGAAAAAACGCAAGAAAACCAAAAACCCGCCTCTCGGCGGGTTTTTGGAAATTTTGGAAATGCTCTAAAGCATTTTTACGTCGATATTAACTCCAGACGGCAAATTAAGGTTCGTAAGCGCCTCCACCACTTTCGGTGTCGGACTCGTTATATCAATCAGTCTCTTGTGCACTCGCATCTCAAATTGCTCTCGCGCATCCTTATGCACAAATGCTCCTCGATTGACAGTGTATTTCTTAATCTCCGTTGGAAGAGGGATTGGTCCCACAGTTTTCGCGTCATAGCGAAGTGCAGTATCCATAATCTGCTTTACGGAAGTATCAAGCACTTTGTGCTCATACGCTCTTACTCGTATACGCAGTTTCTGGAAATCCTCCTCTGGAGTTGCTTTTTTCTTAGGAGAAGCAGCTCTTGCCGCAGCCTTTTTAGGCGCTTTCTTAGCAGCTGGTTTTTTAGCTGCAGCTTTCTTTGCTGTTTCCTTTGTTGTCATAGTTCAATTATTGCACTCGTGGTGCAAATTGCTAGGCGACTACCTTTGTAACCACTCCAGCTCCAACAGTCTTTCCACCTTCACGAATCGCGAAGCGCTGTTGCTCTTCAAGTGCAACCGGCCCAACAAGCTTTACCTTGAATGTTACGGTGTCTCCTGGCATAACCATCTCTGTTCCCTCAGGAAGAGTAACATCTCCGGTAACGTCAGTCGTTCGCATGTAGAACTGCGGCTTGTAACCTGTAAAGAATGGTGTGTGTCGTCCACCTTCGTCTTTGTTAAGAATGTAGACTTCAGCTTCAAACTCTGTGTGAGGGGTGATTGAACCACCTTTTGCTAGAACCTGTCCGCGGTGAATATCTTCTTTCTTTGTTCCTCGAAGAAGAATTCCTGCGTTGTCTCCAGCTTCACCTTCTTGGAGCTGTTTGTTAAACATCTCAACTCCCGTAACGGTAGTTTTCGTTGTCTCTTTTATTCCAACGATTTCAATTTCCTCACCAACTTTTACTTTTCCTCTCTCAATTCGCCCTGTTACCACTGTACCTCGTCCTTCAATTGAGAAGATATCTTCAATTGGCATAAGGAATGGCTTGTCGGTGTCACGCTCTGGCATTGGGATGTAGTCGTCAAGTGCTTTTGCAAGCTCAAGAACTTTCTTTACCCACTCGTCATCAGCTGAACTAGCTTCAAGGGCTTTAAGAGCTGAACCCTTAATGACTGGTGCATTCTTACCGTCAAACTCATACTTCGTTAGAAGCTCTCGTACTTCCTCTTCAACTAGGTCAACTAGGTCATTGTCATCAACCTGGTCTACCTTGTTAAGGAAAACGATAATCTTAGGCACTCCAACTTGGCGAGCAAGAAGAATGTGCTCTCTAGTTTGGGGCATAACCCCGTCAGATGCTGCAACCACTAGGATTGCGCCGTCCATCTGTGCGGCACCAGTAATCATGTTCTTGATGTAATCCGCGTGACCTGGTGCATCAATGTGTGCGTAGTGACGACTTGCTGTCTCGTACTCGTTGTGTGAGAGAGCAATAGTAATTCCACGCTCCTTTTCCTCAGGTGCGTTGTCAATCTCGTCAACTTTTCGCATCTTCACGTTCTGCCCGTCTAGGGAAAGAGAGTGAAGAATAGCTGCAGTAAGAGTAGTCTTTCCGTGGTCAACGTGACCAATGGTTCCTACGTTTACGTGCGGCTTTGATCGATCAAAATCTGCCATAATACTCTAATAATTATGTAGGAGAAAGTGGTGAGAGCGCGAGAACGTCTCATCACTACCACCTACACGCTAATAATCGAGTCAATGCTACAAAGCAAGCTTTGTCAGAAAGAAAATATCGACATATTTTCTTTCTACCCGCAGTAAACACTGCGAGGCATTAATCTCTCATGTTACGACGGCGCTCGGACGCCATGAGAAACTTGTTTCTCGCGTCGCTCCTCGCTTGTCGTAATAATAAAGAGCGAACATTTCTGCCCGCATAAAAAAACACGCCTCATGCGATATCAATATCTTATTTATATATTGAGAAAAGTCAAGAGATTTTAAGTCCTCTTCTCTATAATCTCCTTTGCAACGTTTTGAGGCACTACTGCGTAGTGGTCAAACTCCATAATAGAGGTTCCGCGCCCCTCGGTCATTGAGCGAAGTGCAGTAGCGTATCCAAACATCTCTGAAAGTGGAACTTTAGCGTTTACTACTTTCATCTCGCCACGATCATCCATACTCTCCACTGATCCGCGCTTTGAGTTTAGGTTTCCTGTAATGTCCCCCATAAATTTCTCCGGCACTGTTACATCAACTTTCATAACCGGCTCAAGAAGCACCGGCTTTGCTTGTTTTGCCGCATCTTGAAAAGCTTGTGAGGCTGAAATCTTAAATGCAATTTCAGATGAGTCCACATCATGGTATGAGCCATCGTAAAGCTCCACTGAAACATCAACTAGTGGGTAGCCTGCTACAATTCCACGCTCCATTGCCTCGCGAACTCCCTTCTCAACAGCAGGAATGTATTCATTTGGAATAACTCCACCCTTAATTGAGTTAATAAATTCAAAATGCTCTTCTCTTTTAGTAGTTTTTGGAATTTTGGCACCTTCCTCAATAGCTTCAAGAGGCTTAATTCTTATCTTAGTGTGTCCGTATTGACCACGGCCACCAGTTTGCTTGATGTATTTGTTCTCAACATCGGCTGTTCCTTGGATTGTCTCACGATACGCAACTTGCGGTGCTCCAACGTCAGCTTCAACAGAGAATTCGCGCTTTAATCGGTTAACAATAATCTCAAGGTGAAGCTCGCCCATGCCGGAGATGATTGTCTCGAGCGTCTCTTGGTCACTCGCTACTCTAAATGTTGGATCTTCATCAGATAGTTTCGAAAGTGCCAGTCCGAGTTTCTCTTGATCAGCTTTTGTCTTTGGCTCAATACGAAGTGAGACCACAGGCTCTGGGAATACAATCTCTTCAAGAATAATTGGGTTATCTTCATCACAGAGCGTGTGTCCAATCTTTGCGTCCTTCATTCCAACTGCCGCTGCAATCTCTCCAGTAAATACCTCTTTTACCTCTTCTCTTTTGTCAGCCTGAAGGCGAACAATGCGTCCCACACGCTCTTTCTTTCCGGTAATTGAGTTATATATGTAAGAACCAGCTTCAACTTTTCCAGAGTAGACTCTAAAGAATGAAAGTTGTCCTACAAAGGGATCGGTCTGTAGTTTAAATACAAGTGCTGAAAATGGTTCTTCGTCAGACGGCTTTCTCTCTATCTCCTCATCAGTCTTTGGATGGGTTCCTTTTGCAGCTGGAAGGTCAGTTGGCGAAGGAAGATAGTCAACAACTGCGTCAAGTACAGTTTGCACTCCCTTGTTCTTAAGTGCTGATCCAGCAAAGACTGGAAAGATTTCATTTGCGATGACTGCCTTTCTTAAAGTTTTCTTTAGTTCATCAACTGGAATCTCAGACCCTTCCAGAAACTTCTCCATTTGTGCGTCATCGTGCTCTACGATTTTCTCAACGAGCTCTGCGTGATATTTTTCGGCGTCAGCCTTAAGTTCTTCCGGAATTTCTTCCTCCAGTACTTCAGCCCCCATTGTTCCTTCAAACTTATACGCTTTCATCTTTAGAAGGTCCACAACTCCCTCATGTTTGTCCTCTTCTCCTATTGGAATCTGCACACGAACCGCTTTTTTAGAAAGTCGATCAAGAACTGTAGCGTATGAACGCTCAAAAGAAGCGCCTGTTCTGTCTAATTTATTAATAAAACAAAGTCGTGGCACTTGTGCCTCCTCGGCGTAGCGCCAGTTGGTCTCGCTTTGTGGCTCAACCCCCGCAACGCCGTCAAAAACAACAACGGCGCCGTCTAAAACGTGCATAGAGCGCTTTACTTCAGATGTAAAATCAATGTGCCCTGGGGTATCAATAATATTGAAACGATGCTTCTTCTCTTCGTCCCCTTTTGCATAAGTCGGAGTCCAGAAACAAGTAATAGCAGCAGCGGTAATAGTGATTCCGCGCTCACGTTCTTGTTCCATCCAGTCAGTCACAGTTTCTCCTTCGTGAACCTCTCCGATCTTGTGGCTCATTCCAGTATAGAAAAGAATACGTTCACTGGTCGTTGTTTTACCAGCGTCCACGTGCGCAACTATTCCAAAGTTTCTAACTTTCTCTAGGGGGTAATCTCTAGCCATAATTACAAAAATAAAATGCTGGCCATGCCAACACGATAGCACTATATATTAAAGAAAAACTTCAAGCAAGCTTTAAACGCGTAACCTCCGGCGCACGGCCGGAGGTTAGTACTCGTTTACAAATTGGAGCTTAAGCTCAAAATGCTCCACGACTTTCTCCTCAGTAAGAGGGTAATTCAGAGCCCACATGAAGAGTTGTGTGTGGCGTCCATACTCTGAGAAGGAGTAGAGCGCTAACGCGGCAACATTTCTTTTTATTGGAACTCGGTCTGACCTTATTCTGGCTAACGTTACTGGAATCACTTCTCCGTTTACGCGAATGGTCTTGTGCTTCAGGACAATCTCAAAGCGTTCTTTGGGATCACGAAACTTCTCAACCGCAAGTTCGAGAACTTCCACAACACTGAACTCAACATAGACATCAAGGAGCGCGTATCCGAAATTGGATCTGACTGGCTCTCCGCTGGGAAGCTTTAGCTTCGCGCGAGAAAAAGGTCGCCTAATTATTTTCCCAAGAACATACTCACATGAAAAAATTGAAGTATGTATTCCCTTAAATAGTTCCGGGATAGGCAGACTTTGAGAGTCTTGTCTCGCTCCATTTACCTCATTCATACAACTCTCAAAATGTTTCTGACGAGAGGTCTCTTCAGACCTCTCCGGTTTGGCACAGCCCCACATCAAAAATGCGAGGCAGATCGCGAACAACTTGTTCATCTCATCACCTCACAATTTAAAAAGCGGTGTCTCCACCACTTGTTTAGCACATTGAAATTGGTATGAGAAGCTTTGTCCCAATCAGAAACCACGGACTCTAATTTTGAGATACAGTGCAAGGCGTGGAGCGAAAACACTGCGAGTAATACTTTTCAGTATTGTGAGCGGTGTTTTTGTGAACACAACGAAGCAACGTGCTCAAAATGAGAGTTCGTTACCAGGCGAAATGAGCAAAGGCCTTATTCGACTCCGCCATCTTGTGAGTATTCTCCCTTCTCTTAACCGCCTCTCCCTCGTTTTTACTAGCTGATACCAACTCTTGCGCAAGTCTTTTGTACATTGCTTTTCCCTTTCCGGCTTTTGCAGCATTCACTATCCAACGAAGCGCAAGTGCGAGACGTCTTTCTTGGCGCACTTCTCTAGGAACTTGGTAATTTGCACCACCAACTCTCCTTGAACGAACCTCCATAGTAGGACCAACGTTTCTTATTGCTGTTTCAAACACTTCCATTGGATCTGACCCTTTTTCAATATTCTTTATTTCATCAAGCGCAGAATAAACTACACGCCTTGCTGTGTTTTTCTTTCCACGCTCCATTATGTAGTTAACAAGTTTAGTTACCTTCTCGGATTCATACACCATATCAGGCTCAAGCGCTCTCTTTTTCTGGATTGGTCTTCGCATATTTATTTAGGTCTTTTTGATCCGTACTTTGAGCGACCTTGTTTTCTGTTTTCAACACCTGAAGTATCTAATTTTCCGCGAACTATTGTGTAGCGAACGTTAATATCCTTCACACGTCCACCTCGAACGAGCACAACGGAGTGCTCTTGTAGGTTGTGTCCCTCTCCTGGAATGTAGGCTGTTACTTCCATTCCGTTTGTAAGTCGAACTCTAGCAATCTTTCTAATAGCGGAGTTTGGCTTACGTGGGTTTTTGGTAGTTACTTTTATACAAACTCCTCTTTTAAATGGTGACGGGAAGCGGGTTGGTCTGTTTTTTAAGCTATTGAAACCACGTCGAAGCGCCACAGCTTTTGAGCGGCTTCCAGTCTTGCTTCTCTTTTTCTTTACTAGTTGATTTATTGTCGCCATATAAACAAAAGTGCCTGTTTGGCACAGGAATACTCTACTTTTTTAGCCACTTAAAGTCAATATAAGTTCATCAATTTATATCCCTGCTAAAAATGTTGAGATTGTGCCAATAAATCTAAATATAGGTGCGCCAAAGACAATTATAAATAATATGAGGAGCCCGAATGACAGAAAAATATTCCTTTCCATAATATTTCTGAAGTTTGAGTACTGCATTGACAGGCCAAGTGGCAATATGACAGACAAGACCTTTGAGCCATCAAGAGGCGGAATAGGAAGGAGGTTAATGACGGCGAGCAATACATTTATATATATGATCACACTTGCAAGTTCAACAAATGCAGGTGTAAGAAAATTTCCTGCTACACCAACGCGGATTAAAACAGCAAAGAAAAGTGCAATTACAATATTAATGAGCGGCCCAGCAGCGGCAACCCACGCTTCTCCCCACTTTTGATTGCGAAGATTATAAGGATTGTATGGCACCGGCTTTGCATAGCCAAAAAGAAATGGTGAACTCGATAGTACTAATAGTCCTGGTAGAAGGATTGAGCCAAAAAGATCTAGGTGGCGAATCGGATTTAGCGTGAGCCTGCCTGCAATTCGCGCAGTTGGGTCTCCGAGCATATTTGCCGCGTAGCCATGAGCTACTTCATGCACCACCACAGAGAGAATGAGCACTATAATAATGAATACAAAATCTATTTGCATAGCTGTGTAGTGAATGATAGCATCTAGCAGACCTTTACACGAAGTGTCATCTAGGTCTGGTGACCCAGTTAAATCCTTTCAATCTATGCTCTTTTTTGTCTATGTACTCCAATCGAGTAAAGATAAGAAATTTTACACTGGATATACAAGAGATTTGAAAGGACGATTTGAGGAACATTCAAAAGGTAGAGTGTCTTCGACCAAAGACAGGAGACCACTGAAGTTAATATATTACGAAGCATGCATTAGCAAAGAGGATGCATTGCATCGTGAAAATTATCTTAAGACTCATCACGGTAGAATGTTCCTAGGCAAAAGACTCAAATCGTATTTAACCGGGTGAAACAAGTACAAAGAACCCCGGTGAAATTACGGTCGCTTCGCAACCGACTTGTCTCCGACAAGATTTCACGGGGTATAAGAACTTCTAATTCGTAAAATACTCATAAGAATTTCTAATATGGCAAACACATGCCCAATTACAGGAAAAAGTTCAAAGGTTGCTGGCGGCTACAGCAACCGTGTTCGTGCTACCAAATTTACTCCGACCGGAAAAGTGCGACGCAAAGTAAATCTTCAGAAGAAAAAGATCTTCATTCCTGAGCTTAACAAGCATGTCACGCTAAACCTCTCCACTAAGGCAATTAAGACAATAAACAAAAACGGGGCATACAAAACCCTAAAAGCCGCAGGACTTATTTAAACCGTAAGTTTTCACCGTCTGAGATAAAAAGTGCCGCTCCTGAAAAAGTATTAAGGAGCGGTATTTCAAATTGCTCAAACAAATCCGTCACTTCTTTGTTGGGATGTCCGTAGCGATTTTTCTCCCCCGCAGAAACCACTACGTGCTCTGGATCAACAAAACCGAGAAAACTGATGTCGGTTGAGGTCTTTGACCCATGGTGCCCTGCTTTAAGAACTGTGCTTTGAAGACTTTTCCCATCAATCTCTACCAAATATTTCTCAATGCTCTTTGGCGAGTCGCCCGTTAACATAAAAGACGTATCGCCATAGACAAGTTTCCCTATTATTGAAGCTGCATTTGTATCAATTTCACTTACATCCCTGTCTGGAAACAAAATATTAAAACTTGCTTCATCTGAAAGATTGATTTTCATACCACGCCGAGCAAGTACTTGCTCGGCGTTTGACTCACCAAGCACCTCAGCGAGAGATTCATACACTCCTGTATCACTTTTAGCTCCCGACTCAATAAAATAATCAACATTGTAACGCTCAAGCACCTCAACAAGCCCGGCAATGTGATCTTTATCGGGATGCGTTGCAACAACAACATCAATGGAACGATCATAAAACGGCATAAGCTTCTCAAGCTCGCGAAGCACGCTCCTGTCCGGTCCACCGTCAATTAACATTTGACTGCCATTTGGCGCTTCAACGAATATAGCATCCCCCTGCCCAACATTAAGAAATGCCACTGTAAGCAATTCACCGTGCTCCTCAGAGAGGAGCGCGGTCCATATAAATACATTAATGAGAAAAAAGACTGTGAGACTTAAAACTTTAAAGTGATCTCTCATACCAAAATTATACCCGTGATATACTGCTTGCATGGAATACAAGGAACAAAAATTTAATCTCCCAGAACTAAAAGGGCTCTCTTCAAAACAGATAGAAGTGCACCTAGGCCTCTACGCTGGTTATGTAAAGCATGTAAATCTCATTCGCGAAAAAATTGCCGAGCTCGAGAGTGATAAAGAGAAAAATGCCTATCTTATTGCAGAGCTACGACGCAGATTTTCATTTGAATTTGACGGTATGCGAATGCATGAGTATTACTTTGAGGGTTTTGAGAGTGGAGCTAAAGAAATTAGTGAAGGTGAGTTAAAAAATGCGCTTGCAGAGAAATACGGAAGCTTTGAAAACTTTATAGAACACTTCAAAGCTGTTGGCATGAGCCGTGGCATTGGGTGGACCACTCTTTATTGGGATCCAAAAGGAAACACTCCACACGTAACTTGGGTAGGAGACCACGAACTCGGCACACTATCAGGACTTCCAATACTTGTTGCGATGGATATGTGGGAGCACGCATTTATGGTGGACTATGTGCCGAGCGAGAAAGTGAGCTACATAGATGCATTTCTCTCAAATCTAAATTGGGAAGTAGTAGAGAACCGATTCTCAAGCTAATTAAAAATTAGACTTATTCTCCATTTCTGCTCCATGGAGCAGAAATGGAGATAGAAAAAGCCTTGTTTTAAGCCAGAATTTGCGACTCAACCGGTTGAGTCGATTATTTTGGCTTATTTAACTTCCAAATTAGGAGGCCATAAAAAGCATAAAGAACGATTACGAAAATAAATGGGAAATTATCTATTTGAACTGACGCAAAAGGAAGGCGTGCAAAGAAATCTACAATCGTTAGCTGATATGTAAGGAGTGCATAGGAGATAAAAGCAAATGGTAATGATAGACCAACGCTAAGAAGCCCGACAACACCCGTAAGAAAGCCAATGAGCATGGTTATGGGCACAACAATCAGAACTAGTAGATTTACTGGAAGAGATACTAGTGAAAGTTCGCCTACTTGGTAGAGCAGAAGTGGTAAAACAAAGATTTGAGTTGCTACTGTCGCTACTGCAAACTCACGAAGCTGTAATCGTGTAGGTACAAATTTAAAATATTTCTCAATTTTTGGTGCAAGATAGATTAATCCAAGCGTTGCAAGAAAAGAAAGTTGAAATGATGCATCAAAAATCAAAATTTTTGGATTGTGGAGAACCATTATAAATCCTGCAATGAAAAGTGCTCGCGTGATTGCATACGTTCTTCCTGTTGCGCGCGCAACAATAACCAAAAGCGCCATAATGCTTGCACGAACTATGGTCGCTGAAGCGCCAGTCATTAATGCAAATAGAACTATTGCACTAGAACCAAGGGCCATACCAAATGCTTGGGGCAAAAATGAAAAGGTGCGCATAAGAGCTTCTGCGACAATGGTTACGTTGTACCCAGAGAGAACAACTATATGAATTATTCCGGTCGCTCTGAAATCATCTTGAAGCTCTTCGCCGAGGGACTGCTTTGCTCCCACAACAAGGCCGCCCAAAAGAGACGACTGTGGGTCGGGAATTATTTTCTCAACACTTTCAAGAAATTTATTTTTTACTGAGAACAGAGTCCTTTTTACAAAATTCCCATGACCACGCGACATAAGAATGGCTTCGGGGAATACCATCTGGTAAAAGATGTCATCTTTCCCAAGAAATTTGTCATAAGCGAAGTAATCGCCATCGTCTGCCACAAAACCACTCGGCTTCATTAGCTCTCCTGATATAGAAATGCGGTCTCCATATTTAAACTCTGGATGACTAGCTCCATGAATCAACATTTTCTCACTCACATCACTTCCACCCACGCTTTCAAGAAGAACCGTGAGTTTCGTATTTGTTTCTCTAATATCAGGTTCATCAATTACGACTCCAATTACCTCAATGTGCCTGTTGATCTGTGCTTCTAGTAATAGATTCCCTTTATTTAAATCGGCAAAATCAAAGCGAAGAACCCCTAAACCAACACCGAGAACAACCACAGAGATAATTATTGACTTACTGTGTCTGCTTAGCGCCGCGATTCCCAAAAGAATCGCGGCGAGTGCTAAAAGAAAGATGGAAAAATAAAATCCTAAATCAAAAAAGGAGCGCCAGAGCACCCCAAAACCAAAAGCAATGATAAAAATATATGGAATGTGCTTCATCAAGACCCGTTGTCTATCGCCTCATTTGCGAGGCGATCGGCCTCGCTGTTTTCCTCGCGTGGGATGTGAGTAAAAGTCACATTTGGAAAATCCTTCACCCTTAAATTATGTATTTTTATAAACTGACCATGTAGTGTTTCTTCTTTTATTTTGTAATTTCCTGACAACTGCTCTTTTATGAGTTCACTGTCAAGTTTTATTTCAACCTCTGACCCCGCAAGTCCTAATTTTTTTGCTTCGCTTAATCCAAGATATACTGCCTCATATTCTGCCCAGTTGTTTGTTCTCTCTCCTAAAAAAGAATGTGCCTCTTTAAGTACTTTTCCATTTTCATCATAAATAATAGCTCCAGCACCAGCTGGTCCTGGGTTACCTCTTGCTCCACCGTCAGTGTATATTATTATCTTCTTCACACACCACAACGATACCATAAACACAACTACTACGATATATCGTAGTAGTTGTGTTTATTTCAAGTTTTTCCATCTACCTCGCCCCATAGGGGGAAGTCCGCCACGGGAAAGAGATTCAATGTCTTTCCAAAACTTTTCTTTTTGCTTTTTCTCCTTAAAGAAAGAGAGTACTGTTGAAAAACCTCCTCTATCCATTTTTACGTGAAGCCTTCGAATTGTAGAGGGGCTAACTTTTAAGGTCCTTTGTATATAAAGATACGAAACATTTTCTGACAACATAAAAAGTATGGACAAACGCTTTGCGAACATTGTTCGCTCGGTACCTGTAAAGATCTCACCAAGGAAAGAGCGACCTCGAAAGTTTTCTTTGAGATTTAATATGTGTTGATTAAAGCGATCGCTAATTTGTTCGTATATTTTATCTTCAACTTGTTGCGTAGATATATGGGGCATACCACTACGATATATCGTAGTGGTTAGTCTAACAAGTTTGGTCTTGTTAGTAATCATTAAACTATGTCAATTATACGAAGTCGAAGCTCTGGAAAGTTTCCAAACGTTGATCTTTCTATTGAGGCTATGAGATTAAGAGCTCTACCTTCTTCAATTTTTTTTGAATAACTCTCGGTGTTGCCGAAAAATCCAATTGCTTTTATATTTTTCTCACCATTTTGAAATGTAAGCTCAAGATGATCCTTACTTTTCCCAAATTGCCGTACTGAAACTGGGGTAATATCTTCAAAAAGAAACACTGGTTTTGGATTTCCAATGCCAAAAGGAGAAAGAGCTTCAATGTGTTTGTAGTTTTGCCAGTTTACATCGTCAAGCCAGAGCTTTTTATCTACCGCAAGCACTTCTCCACTCTCGCCTGAGCGCACTTTCTCATATGCGCCAGTCAAAACTTCCGGTAAATGATGCACATTTTCATTGGTCACAGAAAAACCACCTGAAAATCTGTGTCCTCCAAACTCAACAAGGGTATCTTTAACCTCTTCCATCATTACTGAAAGGTCAACACTTCCATCTGAGCGGCACGAACCTTTTAAAACTCCTCCCGACTCACCACCTTCCCTTCCCCAAAGGCACACCGGACGCTGATACGTATCCATCAAACTATTTGCTGCAAGACCAAGTAGTGCCGGCTTCCAGTTTGGATTGCCCATGACAATAAGAGAACCCGCATCATCGCCTGTTTTCTCGATTCTTTTCTTAATATCTTTAACAATCGCTGCGACAACTCCTTTCCTCTCGTTGTTTATCTTGTCCAAATGATCACTCAGCGTATCAGCTTCGCTCTCATCGCGCGTGCGAAGTAAATTAAACGCCTCGTCTGGTCTGTCCATTCTGGATGCGGCGTTTATCCTCGGCGCTATCATAAATCCAATGTCGTCTTCCGTAAGCTCTCTTTGCTTCATCCGGAGTTTTCGACAAAGCTTCATTAACCCCGGGCGAGGAGATTTTCTAAGGACAATCAGACCGTAGCGCGCAATAGCGCGGTTTTCTCCGACCAGTGGCACCATATCAGCTACTGTTGCAATGCCTGCCACATCAAGTAGCCATTTTTCCCAACCAACCTTCAGATCAAAATCACCTTTTTTAATTAACCCCTGAACTAATTTAAACGCTACACCTGAACCGCATAAATCTTTAAATGGATATTCTTCTCCATCTTGTTTTGGGTTAAGGATTGTGTAGGCATCCGGCAAAGTTCCATTTGGTAAGTGGTGGTCTGTAATAATTACATCAATTTTGTGAGTATTTGCATGCTCTACTTCAGCAACGTCTGTGATTCCAACGTCAACTGTGATTATCAAATTCACATTTTCGCGCTCAAGCTTATCAATTGCACTAGCATTCAGCCCATAACCCTCAACATGCCTGTGTGGAATGTAGTTGGTAAAGTTTTCATAGCCAATTTTTACAAAAAAATCATGCAAAAGCACCGCCCCAGGTATGCCATCGCAATCATAGTCGCTATAAATTGCTATTCGCTCTTTATTTTCAATTGCCAAAAGAATTCTTTTAACCGTCCTCTCCATATTTTTCATTAAAAATGGGTCGTGCGTGTGATTTTCATAGTCAGTATTTAAAAACTCTTCCGCGTCCTCTCTTTTTTTAATAGAACGACTCCATAGTAAATCAGAAAGAAATTTAGGATACACCTCTAGTTCCTTCTTTGTGCTTTTGTCTATCTTTTTGCGCAGTGTGTAGGGCTTCATATTAGCTATTGTATAATACACGAATGAGTAAAGACTTATTTCTAAAAATAATCGCAGGAGAAGTGCCTTCAGAGAAGGTCTATGAAGACGAGCACACATTTGCTTTCCTTGATATAAATCCAAATAATCCAGGGCACACCCTTGTAGTGCCAAAAAAATACTCGAGAAACATTATTGATATTGAAGAGGAAGACTGGCTAAATTTAATGAAAACTGCCAGAAAACTGGCGCCTATAATAATGAAAGCTATGGGAGCTACTGGAGTAAATGTTTATATGAACAATGAACCTTCTGCTTTCCAGGTCATATTTTACACTCACGTACACATAATCCCAAGGCACGACGACGATAGGCTTGAGGTATGGAAAGGCAGACCCTACAAAAGTGAAGAAGAGCAAAAAGAAGTAGCAGATAAGATACGGTCACTGCTTTAACTTAGACAGACGACCTCCTCAATTGTGATCTTTTTTCTTTGTACGCCAATTTATTTCAAAGGAAATTGAATGCTTGTTTGGAATAGTCCATTTTGAAAAGCGAAAGCAAAGAAACTGAAACTTGTTTTCAGTGATTTTTCCAAACCCAAATCTATTTAGAGTAAATTCTATGTCTACCACTATTTTTTAAGAAATATACTATTTAGATAAAAATACACTCTACTTTAGAGCTTCAATTCCTGGAAGCGTTCCCTTGTTTAAATACCCAAGCATTGCACCTCCGCCGGTTGAAACAAAAGAAATATCATCTTCAATTTTAAGCTTTGCTATTGAAGCCACAGTATCGCCCCCTCCTACAACAGAGTGAGTGGAACTTTCTTTAATACTTTTCACAACCTCCTCGGTGTAGAAACAAAAACCATCTTCATATGGTCCAAGTGGTCCATTTAAGAGAATAAATTTAGCTTCGCTTATTAGTTTCTTGAGTTTCTCTAGTGTTTTAGGCCCAATATCCACTATCTTATCTTCCGGGAGCACCTCTTCAGGTTTTTTGGTATTTTCCTCTCCGTTATTTATGACTGTTACATCACTTGGAATCATTACCTTATCTAAATATCTATCTAGGTTTGCAGGTTTTTCTGATACTCTCGATTTCCCAACCTCATATCCTTTTGCTTTGAAAAAATCATTAACAAGTGCTCCACCAATAAATACAGTGTCGTAGACTTCCAGAAATTTCTCTATTAAAGGCTCCTTCGTTTCAAACTTCGCTCCTCCGAGAATAAAAATTGAAGGTGAAACAGGATTTCTTGCTTTATCAAGCTCTTCAATTTCTTTTTGAAGTTGCACTCCGGCGTAACTTGGTAGAAGTTTTGGTAAGCCAACAATGGATGAATGTGCGCGATGGCTAACGGAAAACGCTTCGTTTACATAAATTTCTCCAAATGAAGATAGGTGTTTTGAAAAAACCTCATCGTTTAGAGTCTCACCTTCATTTTGACGAAGGTTTTCAAGCATAACAATGTCTCCATCAACCATTTTCTCAATTTCTGACTCACCGAAAGAAATTTTTATATGTTTACTTAGCTCGTCTGAGACAGGCTTTAGTGTTTCTTCCTTACTTCTTCCAATATGACCAATGAGTATTACCTTCGCACCTTTATCAGTCAGGGTTTTTAGAGTTGGGAGAAGCTTTTTTAAACGAAAATTATTCTTTACCGCACCATTTTCAATTGGGACATTTAATCCGGCGCGCACAATAACCTTTTTACTTTTTATATCTCCTATTTCACTTAATCCTTTCATGCTTCGTTTGCGATTCTAAGAATCTCATTAAACTCCTCTACCACCAAAGAAGCATGCCCCACTAAAAAACCATCCACTTCCCCACCAGAGAGAATAGCTCCAGCATTTTCTGGCTCAACAGAGCCTCCATATATGATTCGCACTCTTGTTGCGATGCTTCTCTCGTACATCTCGCTTAACACTTTTTGTATAAAAATCTTCATCTCATGCATGTCATCCGGCTTCATAGCGTCTTTATCTGACTTTCCAATTGCCCAAATCGGTTCATACGCAATAACAACCCTCTTTACATCATTAGCTGAAACGCCATCAAGTCCTCCTTCTATCTCTTTTTTAAG
This sequence comes from bacterium, assembly GCA_002687905.1. Classification (GTDB taxonomy): domain Bacteria; phylum Patescibacteriota; class Minisyncoccia; order Phycocordibacterales; family JABMNX01; genus UBA6534. The sequence continues at coordinate 44,259 of NZBM01000006.1, forward strand.
AAAATTTAGGTAATCACCATGTTCATCTCTTTTTACTTCACCAATGCAAAGAATTGGAGTTATTCTTTCTTTAATAAGAATGTGTATCTTCTCGTTTACCTCGATATCTGTCTCTCCAAGTGCTCTTCTTTCTGAATGTCCAACCAGAGAATAGGTTGCGCCCACACTTTTAGCTTGCGTAGCACTAACTTCGCCAGTGTGAGAGCCCTTCTCTTCCCAAAATACATCTTGGGATGCAAAGCTAACTTTGTTTCCAGAGTATGCACAGGTAATCTCCCCTAAAAACATAGATGGAGGAGCTATAACAGTCTCAACATTTTTAAGAGTTGAAGCTTTTTTCTTAATACCTTCAAAAAGCTCGTTTGCTTCCTCAACGCTCGCTGGGTTCATCTTCCAGTTTGCAACAACTAGCTTCTTCATTTTGCTATTCTAGCATGCAAATTCTTTACTCTGAGAAACATCTAAATACTTCATCGATTGAGACCACCCCCTGAGCAGCTTTAAAGAGTCCATCTTCAGCTAGAGTCAACATCCCCTCTTCTCTTGCTCTTTTCTCTATTTCCTCATCTGATGCTCTACTTCGTATAAGCTCTTTTATAGACGGAGTGACTCTAAGCACTTCAAACACTCCTACGTGCCCACCGCCAGTATTTTGTTCATTTTTTTCAATATAGAAATTAACGCTACTCCACGTAGTACTTGGACTAACTACATCTTCGTCTCTTAGCGCTTTAAATACTTTATTTTCATCAATTCCTCCGCTAAATGAGTTTAGAACGTCTCTCGTTATTGATTTTTTCTTTTTTTGATTACTTAACCTCGACAAGAGTCTCCCTGCAATTACAACATCGAGTGTACTCGCTAAAACCACCGGGTCTATACCAAGAGAAAGAAGTTTGGCAATTGTAAGGGACGCACTACTTGCTTCTACTCCTTTAAGGATTCTTTTTCCAGAAAGAGCTGTGTTTGCTGCCGCATTTGCAGTTTCGTTGTCAGCCACATCGCTTATCATCACAACGTCAGAATCCTGCCCAAGCAGAGCCTTTATTCCGGTTGAAAATGTAAGACCCACCGAGGGCCTTACTTGTATTTGGTTAACTCTCTCCATTTGGTACTCAATGGGATTCTCTATGGTTGAGATATTTACATCCGGTCCGTTCAGCAAATCTACAATCGTATATAAGAGAGTTGTCTTTCCAGATCTCACTGGCCCAGACACCACTGTAATTCCTGATTTTTCTTTAATTCCTTCATAAACCCTTTCAAGAGATTCTCCGTGAAGACCTAGCCCTTCAAGAGTGAAGCCGGAAACACCTTCTTTAAGTACCCTTATAGCTATTCTCTCGCCTCTTGCAGTTGGTACGGTTGACACTCTTACTGCTATTTCTTCTCCGTGTATTTCCACCCGAAATCTTCCTTCTTGCGGAACACTTGATTGTGAAAGTTCTAAACCGGCTAGAAGTTTTACTCTTGCACTAACTATTGATGCGGCTTTGTGAGGAAATGTCATTGAGTCATAAAGGACTCCGTTTATTCTGTACCTTATAAGTACTTCGGATTCTTGTGGCTCAATGTGAATGTCAGTAGCTTTCTGAAGGAGCGCGTGTTGGATTAAAGTATCAACTATTTTAACTATCGCTTCTTCCCTTGCGTGAATTTTAAGCGCTCTTAGTGAAACTCCACCACTTTCACGCTCCGTAAGAGAAGTAAGAGAAGAAGCTTCTCTTGAAATAATGTCTCCGAACTTGTTTCTAAGTGCCCTTTGGTACTGCTTAAGAGCAAACCTCATTGAATCTGCGTCTGTGAGTCGAGCTAATACATTCATACCCCTGCCTCTTCTTAAGAAATCGAGATATTTGAGATCCTCTATATTAAGTACCGCTACTTCAATGCCGCTATCTTTTTCGCCATAAGCAATTACGTTATGTCCCCGAGAAATTGGTTCCGGAATTTTAAATAAAACCTTAGGACTGATATTCATATCAAGATTTATAAACGGTATCCCTAAAATGTTTGCGTGAATTCTTCTTAGGTCATCTTCTGTTATCTCTCCTCTTGAAACCAATGCTTCGCCTACAGGAATCCCTCCTTCGGTTTCAGCATCTTCAACTACACTTCTTGATACAATCCCAGAGCTTATTACGAAATCCTTTAGTTGTTTGTCATCTATATACATGGACACTACAAAAAGCTGTCATCTATACTTAAATTATACCAAAATATGGCGCTTTTATTGACAAAATCTGTGTATTCTGATATTCTTTAACAGTTAACGTCCGCTATGAAGCGGGCTCGTTTTTTTAGAAAAATAATGAGTGGAACGAGTATATTTTTCTTAACCCCTCACCCAGACGCTCAGCTGCTGCTCTGTGGTGACAAGATTTCTCAAATTTTATTCGAGAACTGGGTGAGGGGTGTAAGATTTTCTAATCTCGCTTCGCTCGGCAAGAAAAACTAACATGTTTGATCTAAAAGTAATAAATTCAGTCCTTGACCAGCTTGAGGACGAGCGCGGTATTCCGAGGGAAAAAGTAATTGATGCGGTGGAAACCGCTCTTGCTACCGCATATAAAAAAGAGTACGGGAAGCGTGGGCAAATCATTCGCGCGAAGTTTGATATTGCAACTGGCGCGGTGGAGTTCTTCCAAGTAAAAATTGTAGTTGATGAAACTTTAATAAAAACCGAGGAGGAAATTGAAAAAGAGGGGGAAGATGTTAATGATGAGGACGATAGAGCTCGATTTAATCCAGAACATCACATAATGATTGATGACGCACGCCTCATTAAAAAAGATGCAGAACTTGACGATGAAGTAACTTTCCCACTTGAGGCAAAAGATGATTTTGGACGTATCGCAGCACAAACTGCAAAGCAAGTAATAATCCAGAAAATTAGAGAAGCGGAAAAAGTTTCCATTCTTGATGAATATGGACAACGCGAAGGTGATATCGTGAGCGGAACAGTGCAAAGAATTGAAAGAGGAAATATTTTCATAGACCTTGGACGCACAACTGGAATACTTCCCTATGACGAACAAATTCCTGGAGAAAGATACAGACAAGGTGAAAGAATTCGCGCACTTCTTTATTCAGTTGAAGAGAGTCCAAGAGGAACATTCCTAAGACTTTCTCGCTCACATCCTGACTTTCTAAAGAAACTATTTGAAATGGAGGCGCCTGAGCTTACAAATAGAGCCGTTGAGATAAAGGAAGTGGCACGCGAGGCCGGTTCCCGCTCAAAGCTTGCGGTTATTTCACACGATGAGCACATAGACCCTGTTGGCTCTCTTGTGGGACAGCGCGGAGTAAGGGTTTCTACTGTAATGAGTGAGTTAGGAGGTGAAAAAATTGACGTAATTGAGTGGTCCGAAGAGCCAAAACAGTTTGTAGAAGACGCTCTTTCGCCCGCAAAGGTTCTTGGAGTGGAAATTAATGAGGAGGAGAAGCGGGCTATAGTTGAGGTTTCAGAAGACCAACAGTCTCTTGCAATTGGTAAGGGAGGCCAAAACGTAAGGCTCGCGGCAAAACTAACCGGCTGGAAGATAGACATTCAGTCTATGAAGGGGGAAAACATTGCAGAAGCCGATGGAGATAGTGTGGAAATGCAAAAAGACCCTGTAAAAGATAAGGAGGAGGGTAAAAATAATAAAGATGTTGAAGAGACAGTTGAAGATGATGGAGAAAAAGCTGAAGAAAAAGAAGCTGATTCGCCTAAAGAGTAAATAATTGTAGAATATCACTATGAATTTGTGGCACGATGTAAAATTAGGCGATAAAGCACCGGAGATAATTAATACTATTATTGAAATACCTAAGGGGTCATTCAATAAGTATGAGATTGATAAAGACACGGGTCTGATTAAGCTTGATAGAGCAAACTACACTGCCGCTCCTTACCCTTTTGACTATGGATTTGCTCCGCAAACATATTGGGAAGATGACGACGCTCTTGATGTAATAGTTTTAACTACTTTCCCCCTAAATACTGGTATTCTTGTTCCTGTTCGCCCCGTAGCTGTAATGGAAATGATTGATGATGGCGATTCAGACTACAAAATAGTTGGTGTTCCGGCCGACGACAAACGTTGGGATAATATAAAAGACCTTTCTGATTTGAATGAGCATAATCTAAAGGAATATCAACACTTTTTTGAGACATACAAGACTCTTAAAGGAAAGCCGGCTCCGGTTGAAGTTAAGGGGTACAAAGGAAGAGATGATGCAATAAAAGCGGTTGAAAAATCTATTAAGCTGTATAAGGAAAAATTCGTTAATTAAAGCCATAAATTGACTCTTTACAAAGACCGCATTTCCCAAATGAGCGCGGTCTTTGTATACTTATCGTAGTTAGAACCTCTATACATTATAAATATCTTAATTATTAGCTGTTAAATACAGTAACTATTTATGAGTACAAATTATTCAATACATATTGTAAGGACGCTACTTTTAGTCGGGGCGTTAGTTTTTATTCTTAGCGCAAACCAAGCTTATGCACTTAGACATTTAGATGAGGCCAACAGTAGGACTGACAGCGCAGTAACTAACTTAAAGGAAGTGAGTGGGCCAAAAGCTGATGATGAAGGCGACAGACCACAGCCAGTTCGTGCTCTTGATCGAATAAAATCTTTTGGTACTGGACTTATTAAAAGTGCGGACGAAAGACGTGACGATGAAATAAAGAAAGAGGAGGTAAGAAACTATAAAAAAGAAGTTAGATCTAACCTACGAGACACAAGGCAAGAGGTTAGGACTAAAGTTCGTGACACTAGAAGTGATGTACAGGAAAACAGAAAAGAAGTGAGGACTGATCTGCGTGAAAAAAGAGATGAAATTCGCACAAAGGTAGACGAAAAAGCGGAGACTCGTGCGAACATAAGAGACGATAAACAGGAGGTGAGGGATGAAAACAGGACTGATAGAAGAGAGCGTGCTGATGAGAGAAGAGCTGAACGGCGGGAGAAGCTAGACGACAGGGCAAAGAAGCGAGTCGCTGCCTATGTTGAGCGCCTTGTTAAGAGGATGAACGCCGCAGTTGATAGACTTCGCGATTTGATGGAGCGTGTAGACTCTAGAATTGCAAAATTTGCTGAACGAGGAGTTGATGTAAGCGAAGCAGAAAAACTCTCTAGCGTAGCAAAAGACGCAATAAACAGAGCAGACGCTGCAGTGGCTGACGCAGCACAATCCGTAAGAGATGCACTAGCTGGAGATGATCCACAAAGCCAACGCGACACAATAAATTCAAAATTCCGCGCAGCAAAAGAGGCTATTAAAGAAGCGCGTGCTGCTATAGTAGATGTAGTTAGAGCTCTTAAGGCTTCGGTCGACAACGGAAATGAGGGAAACTCCGCAACAGATTCAGCTACAGACTCAGATTAATTAAATAATTTAAGAAATCATGGAAGAAAACAACCAAGTAAACCGGGAAAGCCAAGCATCTCAACCAAAGCAGGTCCCACAAGAGCCAGAACAAAAGAAATCTTCAGGACCATTTGTTGGAATTGTAATTATTGTTCTCGTTCTTGCAGCTGGTGGATTCTACTTCTGGAGTTCAAAAGTTGCAGAGGAAAGACAGAAAGCTCTTTCACCCGAGGAAATAGCTGCTGCAGCCGACCCAACACTTGAAGGACTTCAGGCTCAAAGCACGTCTGATGAAGTAGCTGACATAGAGGCAGACCTTGACGCTACTGACCTTGAAGGACTTGATGATGAATTAGACAATATAGACATAGAGTTCAATTTCTAATCAGCACTCAAAACAAAAGACCTCGATTTGGAGGTCTTTTGTTTTGACACACACTAATAAAAACTGTAGGTTTGTTAACTATGTCAGAGTTATACACAAATATAGAGCTAAAAAAGAAAGATGGATCGGTGGAGATAACTGGAGATGTCCCTGTTGAAACAGTAAGCAAGTACAGATCCAAAGCTATAAAAACACTTGGAAAAGATGCCAGTATTCAAGGTTTTAGAAAGGGGCACGTTCCTGAAGATATACTTGTACCTCGCCTTGGTGAACAAGCGATAATGGAGGAGACTGCGCAGAGCGCGCTTTCAGATGTATACCCAGCTCTTGTTCTTGAGCACAAACTCCGTGTCATTGGCTCACCTCAAATTGCCATCACAAAATTAGCGGCTGGAAATCCTATTGGTTTTAAAATAACTTCGGTACTATTTCCAGAAGTGACTCTTCCTAACTATAAAGAGATTGCCAATGAGGTGTACTCAAAAAAAGAAGACGTGCTAGTAACGGACGAAGATGTAGAGAAAATGCTTCTTGAGGTAAGACGCGGCAAAGCTCGCTTTGAAAATACAAAAGAGACGAAGGAAGGAGAGGAGCCAAAGGAGATAAAAGATGAAGAGTTACCAGAACTTGATGATGAATTTATAAAAACGCTCGGAAACTTTGAAGGTATTGAGGACTTTAAAAATAAAGTCAGAGAGGACATAAAGAAACAGAAGGAATTTCAAGCAAATGACAAGACAAGAAATGATCTTTCAGACGAGTTAGTAAAGAAATCTAAAATAAATGTTCCGGAGATTCTTGTTGAACACGAATTAGACAGAATGAAAGCTCAGATGAAAGAAGATGTGGAAAGAATAGGAGCCACATGGGACAAATACTTAGAGCAAATTAATAAGAAAGAGGAAGACTTAAGAAAAGAATGGAGAGAATCGGCAGATAAAAGAGCGAGACTACAACTTATACTGAATGCCATATCAGAAAGAGAGGACATTAAACCCGATAAAAAAGAGGTGGAACACCAAGTGGGACACATTTTAGAGAGCGTTAAAGGTGCAAAGAAGGAAAATGTTGAGGCATATGTAGAAATGATGCTAACCAACCAAAAAGTCTTTGAGTATCTTGAGGGCCAGTCCCTTGCTAGTGAAAAGTAGTGTGGTATAATCCCCGAGTATGAATCAGATGAATAAAGAAACAATTAAAAACCAGTCAATGCTTGTGCCAATGGTGGTTGAAAAAGCCAATTTGGCGAAAGAGCGTATGACATATACTCTCGCCTATTAAAAGAAAGGATAATTTTCCTCGGCGGGCCAGTTGAGGACTACACCGCAAACTTAATAATCGCTCAACTTCTCTTTCTTGAGTCAGAAGACCCGAAGAAAGACATTAGTTTCTACTTAAACTCCCCTGGCGGCTCTGTTACAGCAGGGCTTGCAATACTTGATACGATGAACCACATAAAACCAGATGTTTCCACGGTGTGCGTTGGTGTTGCGGCTAGTGCTGCAGCAGTTCTTCTTTCGGCCGGAAAGAAGGGAAAGAGATTTGCACTTCCAAATGCAGAAGTGATGATTCACCAACCTTGGGGAGGAGCACAGGGACAAGCTACTGACATTGAGATTACAGCAAAGCACATTCTCTCGGTGAGAGATAAGCTAAATAAAATTCTTGCTAAAAATACGGGCCAGACAATAGCTCAAATTGAGAAAGATGTGGATCGCGACTACTTTATGAGCGCGGATGAGTCCAAAAAGTACGGTCTTGTAGACGAAATCCTTAAATAAGAGAAAATTAGACAAAATTGGTAAAAACTGGTATGGTGAGTTCATACCAGTTTTTGATTTAATTTCTGAAATCTACCTTTCACACTGAATTACAGTAATTTCCGAACGTTTTTCATTCAATGAACACCAAATTCTTACTAAAAGAGAATAAGAAGTTGAGAAGCGCATAGTTGAAAGGCGAGGTTTCTCTCGCATATGTCATTTAAAGTAATACTAGTACTCCTTGTACTCTCGGGATTAATCGGGATTGCTGTCGGATATTTTCTTCGTTGGCTTGTAGCGCTTGGAAAGCGTGGTTCTATGGAGCTTGAGATTAAGCAGAAAATGCTTGAAGCTCAAGAAGAGGCAAAGCGAATTACACAAGAGGCAGAAAACAAAGTAAAAGAGACTCTGGAATCTCTTAAAGGAGAGCTAAAAGAAAAAGAAGACCATGTAAAAAGAGGCGAAGAGCGTCTAATACAAAAAGAAGAGACTTTTGAGAAGAGAAGAAGTGATGTTGAGAAAGAGGCTGAAGGTCTAAAAACTAAAGCGGAAGAGATCCGTGCGCTTAAAGAGCGTACAGAAGCTATAAATGAAGAGAGGAAGGTTGAGCTTGAGAAAGTATCAAACCTTAATCGTGAAGAAGCTAAAGATGAGCTAATAAAATTAGTTGAGAAAGATAGCGAGGAGGACATAATGATTCGCCTACAGAAGCTTGAGGTTGAAGGACGTGAGCGTCTTGATAGAAAAGCCAAAGAAATTCTAACTTCTTCAATTCATAGACTTGGAAACTCTGTAATAGATGATGTTATGGCAACTTCCATCCAAATTCCATCAGAGGAACTAAAGGGGAAAATTATTGGAAAAGAAGGAAGAAATATAAAAGCGTTTGAAAGAGCAACTGGAGTAGATGTAATCATTGATGACACGCCCGGAACTATTACCCTCTCCTCTTATGACCCAATAAGGCGCCAAATTGCCCGAGTTGCACTTGAAAATCTCATCATAGACGGACGGATTCAGCCTGCAAAGATTGAAGAAGTTGTTGAGAAAGCCAAAAATGAGATAAATAAAATTGTAAAAGAAAAGGGAGAGCAGGCGGCATACGAATCAGGTGTGCACGGCCTTGACCCACGGCTTATTCAAATCCTTGGGCGTCTCCACTTTAGAACAAGCTACGGACAAAACGTGCTTTACCACTCTGTTGAGATGGCTCACATTGCTGCAATTATGGCCGAGGAGCTGGGAGCAAATGTTCAAGTGGCTCGCGCAGGAGCACTTCTTCACGATATTGGAAAAGCGGTAGATCACGAGGTTCAAGGAACTCACGTAGAGATTGGGCGAAGGATACTCCAGAAATTTGGCGTAGATGAAGAGGTTATAAAGGCAATGCAGGCTCATCACGAGGAGTATCCATATGAGACGCCAGAAGCAATCATAGTTCAGGTTACAGATGCAATTTCAGGAGGACGTCCTGGAGCGCGTCGTGACACAGTTGAAAATTACCTCAAGCGACTTGAGGATCTTGAAACCATTGCGAATCAGCATAAAGGTGTTGAGAAGAGCTATGCGATACAAGCAGGGCGTGAAATTCGTGTATTTGTAAATCCAACTGAAGTGACAGACATTGAGGCAAAGAAAATGGCGCGTGAGATTGCACTTCAGATTGAAAATGAACTTAAATACCCCGGAGAAATTAAGGTAAATGTAATTCGAGAGAATAGGGTTATAGAATTTGCCCGCTAAATTCTCTTAGCTACTACGAAAGTAGTGAAATTAAATTTAAGATCTTGGATATTCTCCTCAAGAATGTCTAAATCATAAAGCTTTGCACAAATTTTTGGTGCAATTACCGCTGTGTCAGAGCTTAACTTCCCTTCTCCAAGCTCTTTTGCCGCCTTTGCGGTATCTTCGTGCTCTCTAACATCAACGTCTGGCCACTTTCTCTTTAAATACATACGACATTGCTTGATAGCTTGATCATGTGATGTCACTTTTTTAACGTCGCTTGCTGTTGTGCCGTGCTGTACAAGCAGATTGTGATGTACATCTATATCAAAAAGTTTCTTAATCGCGAATGAGTACTTGGCCATTGCGTGTACTGCCTCAATGACTATACCTCCATTTGAGTTTTCAATTGGGAAAATGCCAAGATCTACTTTGCTTTCTGTAAGATTATTTAAAACAGCTTCAACGGTAACAAGATAATCAAACTCATAGTCTTTAATTCCTGCTTTATTTGTGTAATTTTCTGCCGCTTCTTCTGAAAAAGAGCCCTTGGCTCCTGCTATTCCTATACGCATAACAGAGAATATAATAACAGTTGGGGGCGATTATGGCCAAGAGGACACGTGAATAAGCCAATTTGACCATTTTAAGCTATCCATAGGGCACTGTTGCACCAAATATGGCTTTAGATATAATGATTCCACGGTTTTCAACTGGCATAAAAAGTGCCAGATGACACAGAGGTCGATTTACACGACACTTTTAGTAAAAAATAGAATGAACAAAGCAGCTATCGTAGATAAAGTACACGGAGTACTTGGAACCACAAAGGCTGACGCAGAACGCGCAGTTGAGTGTGTTATTGACTCAATCGTTGATGGACTCAAAGGAGGAGGAGAGGTCTCAATTGCAGGCCTAGGTACCTTTGAAGCTAAAATGCGAAGCGCACGAACTGGTCGAAACCCAAGAACTGGAGAATCAATCCAGATTCCAGCAATGCGAGTGCCAAAGTTTAGAGCAGCAAAAGCGCTAAAGGACGCTGTAAAATAGGCCCGTCAGTTGACGAGGCAGACCTGCCTATTTGGGCTTTCGCCCACTACCCACAAAATCCGCTTAAAAGCGGATTTTGTGGTTCTAGGGCTTAACTTTGTGCGGATAGGGGGAATCGGCGTCAGCTCGCTAACTCAAAAACCTTACGATATATCGTAAGGTTTTTGATAAGTGGCTCCTGCCCGGACTCCCCAGCACCTAACGCGTTAGGTGCTGGGTCCGTCTTTCGATTCCCCACAAAATTCAATCACAAAAGACCACATTAAGTGGTCTTTTGTGTGTTGATGTGCGGGTGGGGGGAATCGAACCCCCGACCTCTGCTTGGAAGGCAGACGTTATGCCACTTAACTACACCCGCAGTACTGAAGATGCTACCAAAAGACAACAGCCCCCGCAATTGCGGGGGCTGTTGTTTGTTTTAGTTATGCAGCTGGTGCGTCTGTAGCTGGTGTTGCCGGCGCGTCACCCTCTGTTGCTGGTGCTTCTGGTGCGTCACCTGCTGGATTCATGTCTTCTAAAAACATAGCAGTTTTCTTTATATCTGGATTTACCAGACTGCTGTTAATGAAAAAGCTGGGCTTAACCCAAACTTGTCTGAAAAGTATACACGACACAAGCGATTTGTCAATACTACAATACGAAAATATAGACTTGTCAAATAATCATTGGTCCTTATACAAAGCCATGTTTACTGTATACTTCAGACATTATGCACATATTTGAAGCCCCCTTGGGAAAAATAATACTCCTTATCGTTGCTATTTCTGTAATTGTATTCGTCGGCTCTTTCATAGAGTATCCAAAGGAAATCGTCATACAGAGCCCGCAGACACCGGAGGAAGGTTTGCTTGAGATATCAGTAGAGGAAATAGAAGAAAACCCACCAGTAGAGGAAAAAACAGAGAATGAGAAGCTAATAGATGTAAAAGACTCTGAGCCTGAAGAGGAAATAGCTATTGAACCAGATATCCCCGAGGAGACCGAAGAAGCCAGTTCACAAGCTGGCGAAGAAGAAGTGGTAATAGTGGTTCCTGAAGAGAAAGTTCCAACAAAATCTCTAAATCAAATAAATACCGATATAGCAGGAGCTGTTATGAACATATTATGCTCATCATCGGGCTCTGGAACTTTAGAATCAACAACTGGTTCGGGTGTCTTTATTGACCCTAGGGGTGTAATAATCACAAACGCTCATATCGCTCAATACTTTCTTATAAAAGACTACCCAATACCAAATGCAATAGAGTGTGTAGGACGAATTGGAAGTCCGGCTAAGACTCATTACACACTAGAACTTCTTCATATTTCAAAACAGTGGGTAGAGGAGCATGCAAAAGATATAAGAATACAGGAGCCAAAGGGCACGGGAGAACATGATTTTGCATTTCTTGTTGTAACCGGGCGAACAGACCCAAGTGCAAAACTCCCCAGCTCATTTCCATACGTTGAGCCAAATGTAAGCGAGAATGGATTTAAAGTTGGAGAGGAGATGCTTGTAAGAAGCTACCCAGCAGGGCTTCTTGGAGGTATTTCTATTCAGAAGGATCTCTATGCAGTAGCCACCATAGTTAAGATTATGAAATTATTTACATTTGAGACTACCAATCTTGATTTAATTTCAATTGGAGGCTCCATAGCAGCACAAGGCGGCTCATCCGGCGGAGCGGTGATAGATAAATTTGGTTTCTTAAAGGGTATTATTGTGACCTCCAGTCGCGAAGAAACCACTGGTGAGCGTGATTTGCGCGCTTTTACACTCTCCCACGTCGCTCGCGACCTCAAAGAGTATGAAAATACAACAATAGGAGATCTGGTATCAGGCGACGTAGTCTCAAAAGCCTCAGATTTTGGCTTAAACAGGGCTCCTGAACTTACAAAACTCCTAACTGATGTGCTTGATAAGTAATATAAAAATAATGCCAATTGACTCTTAGAGTATAGAGGAGTACAACAAATAGGTCTGACAAAAAGAAAGGAGGTGGGTCATGAGGTATCCACTATTTCTGTTGTTTTTATGCGTATCTTTCATTTTGCTGGCATCCAAAGCTTCCGGCCAACATTACCATATAGGAGAAACATTCGTCCTGAAGGACGTACACTATACAATCGGATTGCCGGCCTGCGAAAAGCGAGAGCAAGTTGTAAAAATACTCAACCATCTCGACAAGGGAGAGGAGTATAAAGCACTTACCTACTATCACTTGTACTTGTCCCGTGGCAAATGTGTTCCGGCGAACATTTATGACGTGTATGTCTTTGACGAGAGATACCCGCCAATGGAAACTAGGAAGGGTATCTTGCTAACTCCTGTAAAAGTACACGGATTCATATATGGTGAGAGATATTCCTGGGTCGCAGGCTGTGTAATAACCGCAGATGAACTGAGAAATCAGGCTGGAATAGAAACCTGCGGTTTGCAGAAAAGGGCTCGGTTTTGAGGAACCGAGCCCTAAACGCTTTTATTTAAGCGAGTAAATAGTTCTTGTAGGATATGCAAAGTCTATCTTCTCTTCCTGGAATTTTTCAATAATATTTAGTGCAATTTTTTCTTCTGTATCTCTGTATTCTTTGTAATCAGTGGTCTGAACATAGTAAGAAACGTCGTAGTTAAGAGATGAATCCGCAAAAGTCTTGAAGTTAACACGATCAAATTTCACATTTTTCTCAGCTTTAACTACATTCTCTACAATTTTTGGTATTGAGCGTAGCTTATCAATAGGCGTCTCGTATGTGACACCTATAGTAAATACTGCACGACGCTCTTTCAGGCGCTTATAGTTCTTAATACGCGCAGAAGTGAGCTCTTTATTTGAAATCACAATTTCTTCGCTTGTGGTTGAGCGAATTCTTGTGGTTTTTATGCCAATTTTCTCTACAACCCCCGCACTCTCCCCTGCTTCAATGAAATCCCCTACCTCAAAAGGCTTGTCTAAATAAATTGCAAACGAGCTAAATAGATCTCCTAGAATGTTTTGAAGGGCAAGCGCTACTGCCACACCTCCAATTCCAAGGCCTGCAACAAGAGAAGTGATGTTTACCCCAAGATTTGATAGCACCATAAGCGCTGCCACTATCCAAAGAGCCCATTTAACGAAGTTGCTCAAAAATTTAAATGCATTTTGCCCTTCTGCCCCTTCTTTTCTAGCTCTTTTCTCTATTGCATAGTCAATAAGGATATGAAGTGCTGTAACAGCCTGATATGCAACCCAAGCAAGAAGAACTCCGTTTATAATCTGGTTTGCTACGTCCGGGAAAGTAAGGAACTTAACGGCAACATAAAACGATACAAAATAGTAAAATGCTGGTTTTAAGCTTTTTACAATTCGTATGAGAGTGTCATCTAAATCAGTCTTTGTACGTTTAGCTAGCTCAGCTAAGCGTTTTAGTATTAGCCACTGAATTACTTTAAAAACTACTGCCGCAATTACAAAAACTGAAATTGCAAAAAAGTATTCTTCGGTTATATTTTCAAAATATGTCATAGATATATCAGCCATTAGTAAAATGATACTAACAAAACTAACACATATGGCAATAGTTTGGTCAAGTTTATAGCAAGCTACGTTCGGGGTGCCGGGAATCGGCGTCAGCTCGCTAATTCGCCTGTCCCGCCAAGGCGTGACGAGCTCATAAGCGGCTCCTGCCCGGACTCCCCAGCACCTAACGCGTTAGGTGCTGGGTCCGTCTTTCGATTCCCGACACTCCTCACTACGTTCGAAAATTCTGAACGAAGCTCAAACTTTTTTCGAGCGACAATCTGCGCCTTGAGGGCGCAGAACCCGCCCAGCGTTTCCGCTCCGCTTTAAGGCGGAGCAAAACAGAAAAATTTTCTCTACATTTTTTTAATCGCGCGTGCCCAAAACTTTTTTCAATTAAGGAAACAAAATTTTTCTGTTTTGCCTTCCCGCTAAGGCGGGAATTGCGGAAACGCTCCCACCCCAACCGCGCCTTCGGCGCGGATAGCGCAAGCGGGCAAAAATTCATTTCCCCCAGACCCCCTTTTCTTTTTGCCCGCTTGCTTTCGGGCTTCGCCCGATTTTTTCGGCGGGGATTTCAAAAACTATGCATCTACATGATCCTCATGCGCAAAATCTTCATTCAGTAAATTTACCATATCAACATCATCAGGCCAGTCCCTAATCGTTCTTCTTAAAACGACAATGTTTTCTCTATCTCCGAATATATTGGCGGCCTCAGGGTCTTTATTGCTAATATCCCGCCATACTCTTTCTCGGAAAGCGTTTTCTAATTGTTCAACTTTGGCGAGATTATTAGTATCTTTATAGTGTCGTATTCTTCTGTTGTAAAGCCGTGCCAACTCAGGATTCATATCGTAATCAACAAAAATTTTATTTTGCCCTTCAAAAACAGCCACTTGTGGAGTAAGATGAATGCCGAAATTATCGGCTTCGTCAAGTTTTTCCTGCGAGGGGTGATATTCTTCCGCCAATACATAAACATAGCGAGGAATGCCGTTGCCCTCGGCATTATTCCATATATCTTCATTGTTAATTATTGATTTTTTACCCGGTTCCGGCATTCTTGTCGCATGAGGTTCTTTATCGTAATAGTCGGCTATCAAGCGCGCGGTTTCGCATTCGTTTTTATTACCAGAAAAATCATTAAGAATATAATCGGCAACCTTATTTTCTTCGGGTAAAAAATTGTCATTATTTTTTAAGCAACTACTAGATGATCTTATGGAAGATACAATGTTTTTCTCGTCTTCTGTCTTTTGGTCTGGTTTTTCCTTGCTTGAACTTAATTGTTTTTCAATTTGATCCAGGCGTTCCTGTGATGAATAATGATAAAGAATTCCTAACAGATAAGCTCGTTTCATCGGGTTTTTTTCTACTGCGATGTCATATATGGCTTCCCCTGTTATATTTTCAACATCTTCCTTATCTCTCTGTTGTATTTCCGATAACGATTTTAGTAAATTTTCATAAGCATAAATTTGCGTGCTGGCATGTTCACCATTCGTGCCCAAAACGACATTACCTAGAATATTAGACATTTCTTTGGCTGAAATTTTCTTTTCATAAAAATCGTTGATTTTTTGCTCAACATTTTTATATTCTTTGGCAATTTCAGCTCTTTTTTGCAAACTTGACACTTCGTATGTTTTTTCTATGAAATTTTCAAATTTTGTCTTGGCATATGAATAATTAAAGCAAAAATTTATTTCTCAATCAAGACGGCACCGGAACTTTCAAGATCTACGGAAATCCGCTCTCTCAATTGCTCGGGAAACGATTCATAAATTATTTTTCTACCCATTTCCATTTTTTCAGAATCAAGCGGGATATTTTCAATCTTTGTAAAACCCGTTTCTTCTGCTAATTTCTCAATGATTTCAGGCGTAATTATTTGACTTTCTTCCGGCCCCATAAATTTTACCAAGTTATCCATTTTAGCGAGCATGTAGCCATAGTTATTGATGATAGCAAACTTGTCGTGCTGTAAAATTCTATGCGTTTCCTCTAAAATTTTCTTGCATTCTTCCGGATTGATGAAAATTTCCTTCCCGCCCTCGCCCTTAAACGAAGAATTGAAAAGGTTTAAAATAACGGCTCCGCCGTCTATTGATTCATTTTTGAATGGTAGCTGAAAAGCGTTGCCCATAACTGACTCTCTGCCTTTCTCTTTTTGATATTTAAGCGCATTTTCAGCAACATCTACGGGAATAATTTTGGCGTCTTTTTGTTTAAGAATTTCCTGGAGTTCGGAAGATAGCGGCGATAGTTCTCTTTCCGGTGATTCTGTTAACGGTGGCGGATAGCCGGCGCCAATATCAACTACTTTTTTGTTGTTCAAATCATATCTTTCCAAAAGCTCTCTGTATTTTTCTGCGCTAACAAAATCAAAATATTGTCGCGGAAGCAACTCTAAACTTTTTCCAAATGTTTCCCAATACTTTTGTCCTTCACGCTCAAATTTTTCCATAGATGATTATTCAATTTCTTGTTCACCTTCTCTTGTTTTAAATACTACTTTGCCTTTAGAAATTCTTAATCCCGAAATATATGGGTTTTTGCGAGCGTAGCTCCGCTCCTGCGGAGCGAAGCGAGCAAACTCTTTCTTTAAAAAATTCGGAAAGTTTCGTATTG
>NZBM01000007.1 GCA_002687905.1 bacterium
ATCAACCTTTACCTTAGCTGGAGTACAAGCTTTAACCACTGATGTAGATGAACTAGAGCTTAGAGTCGCTCAACTAGAGAACAATGTCCTTGCTGGGGGTGCCGCGACGAGTACACCGAGCACTGGTGTGGTGAGCTCAACTATTGACGCTGTAATTGAATACTTAGCAGGGCTTGGTGCAAACATAACAGAGGGTATTGCGTACTTTACAAACCTTGTTACAAATACTCTTACTGTTGGTAGCGTTGAGAAGCCTTCTGGAATCACACTTTACGATGAAAATACAGGAGCGCCGTATTGTCTAAAGATAGTGAATGGCTCAATTCAAAACATCTCTGGAGTGTGTACCGGAGGGGTTGATGGGGTAGTGACTACAGTTGGAACAACAACTCCAGAAGGTGGTGATACAGAAGCTCCAGTATTCACAGTCATGGGCAACAACCCAGCCATTTTAGCTATCGGCGCTTCATACTTAGACCCAGGGGCAACCGTAACTGATAATGTGAACACTAACCTAGGATTCACATACCTACTAGATGGAGTCTCTGTTACTTCCATTAATATAGATACATCCTCAGACAAGACTTACACCATTACATACTCTGCCACAGACCAAGCAGGCAACACTGGTACTGCAGAAAGAACAGTAATAGTAGGGGACGGCGGCACTACAACACCTTCTGTTGATACAACTGATACAGAACAAGCTACGAGTACGCCGCAAGTCGCTGAAGACACCACAGATACGACGAGTGGAGCAACAAGCACTCCAAGCACAACTACCGATACAATTACTGACACGACAGATACAGCAACTTCAACGCCGGAGACTGCAAGTGCGCAAGCAGAAGATACAACAGCAACAGCCACAAGTACACCATCAGCAGGCACAACTACTTCAGCCACCTCGACTCCCCAAACGTAACCAAATATATGGACATCCGATGTCCATATATTTTGTATTATTCTAAGGCAACTGAATTCACTTGAGATTCATCAAAATTCTTAAGTTGCTTTCCAGTTTCATTGAGATATTCCTCCTCACTACCAAAGAAATCAAGGAGAGACTCATGCTGGATAACAGAGCGAAAGTTACATCCACCAGAATAGTCAACATGGCTACTCCATTTGTATTTCTCCAAATACGCCAATGCTTTATTTGTGTTTTTAACTTTACCCTCGCGCCACTCTGGCATATATAAATCTAGCGGATTGAAATGTATGTAATAAGGAATATATAAAAAATGCGCATCTGCTTTTATTAGCACTGATCGATATTTGCCTTGGAAGAGTGCGCCCGTGCGGTCGTATTTCTCGTTAAAATATTTTGCATACCCCATATTGAGTTTTTTCATGAACCTTGGAATGCCATCATCTACAACAGGGGACACGAGAAGGTGATAGTGATTGGGCATCAAACAAAAACAATGAATCTTAACCAATAACCTCCTCTCAACTTTCCTATAAATATCCGTACATCCGATGTCGATAGCTTTCTTGTAGTGATAGTTGTTCGAGTTTGTGTTCTTTTGGTTATTAAACTGAAATAGATCATGAACAAAACGTAGATAATCTTGGTTGTCCATGAATATTTTACGTTTATCTACTCCACGATTTAATAAATGCCAAAAATCCATAACCCAATTTTAATATATCGACATCCGATGTCTATATATTGATATGGGATTTAGTATGTATAGTTTTGCTGATATAATAAAATCACTACCATAAAGCTTGAATAATGCTGAGATAATATTGAACAATCTACACGAGCAAAGTAGTTTGTGAGTCAAATACACCCCAGACATAGATATATGAATTCGTTAGATAAAACCTAATAAATCACTCATATATATATGTACTGGGGTATAATCCCTCTATGTTAATTTGTAGGAATTCTCTCCTGAGGCACATAATCCCCTTTGTTTTATTGGCCTTTTTGGTATTTTTAATTGCTCCAAATTCCGGTTTTGGAGTATATCCTGAAGTTAAGGAACTTGAAGGAAATAGAATGAGCTTTGATGAATTGGGTGAGTATTTTACAGATTTGACGGTCAAGAAAGGTGGAACTTATGGATTTGAAGTATTAAAGCGAGCCGAACTTCCTCCTGGAACCGATTTACATTTTCTGGGGCATTTTGTGGGAGACGAGCTATACAGGCAAGAAGGGGTAAGTGGGATGAGTAAATGTACACATGGCTTTAGAAACGCATGTTCGCACGCGATGGTTATTGGAGCGATGGTTGAGTTTGGAGAAGGAGCACTTCCCCTTGTTAAGGAGGTATGCAAGGATGCGCCGGGCGGAAGTGGGGCTTACACAATGTGTTTTCACGGATTTGGTCATGGGGTTTTTGCTTATACTGGGTACAATTTTGAAGACACAGTGAAAATTTGCTCTCGTACCGGAACACCTGAAGCTAATAATAGAGAGTTTCCAGAATGTATCGGAGGGGCTGTAATGGAGCTTCTTGGTGGAGGAGGGCATGACAAAGAGCTTTGGGAGAAAGCAAGAGAGAAATATCTCTCAAAGACAGAGCCACGCTCACTCTGTGAGTTCTCATTTATGACAGACGAGATACGTCCCATTTGCTACACATATCTAACACCTCATTTATTTGAATTTGCCGGCGGTGATTTGGGACATTTAACAGAGGAAAACTATAGAGATGCATTTCTATATTGTGACGAGATACCAATAAGTCTTGAGGGCGACAGACTTTCCTGTTTCGGTTCTCTTGGAAAAGAGTTTGTGGTGCTTGCTCAAAACAGGGACGTAAGAAAGATTGACCAGATGACAAACACTCAACTAGATAAGGTGTACGAGCTATGCAAGATTACGGAAGATGAAGCGGGTCAAGCTGCTTGTGTAAGAAACGCTGTGCAGTCACTTTTCTGGGGAGGCGAGAATGATAGAGGTGCGGCAATTAGGTTTTGTTCATTAATTTATGATGATAAAAATCAGTTTGCGTGTTTCAGCGAACTTGTGGGTGCAGTCGGGTACTATATAAAAGATAAATCTTATTACAGAGAGTTTTGTAGCGAACTTCCGGATGGACATATTAAGGGTTGTAGGAATACACTTTTAAGATGAAAACAGAATTTACAATATTATTAATTGTAGTATCGGCAGTTCTAGCTGTTTTTATATTTTCAAATATTGATATGGCTCCAGAGGATAAATTTAGGGGCTTGGCAGTAAGAGATTTTGAAAAGGAGCAAGAATTTTGGGATAAAAGAATTGATAAGGTTGGCGTAGATGTAGCTTATGTGGAGTTTAAAGAAGAGTATAAAGATTACCCATATGGACCACAGCATACTTTAGCTCATATCTTCGGCATACTTTTATATGATAAGAAAGGAATAGAAGGTGTGGCGATTTGTGATGGGGCTTTTGCTTTTGGTTGTTATCACAGCTTTTTTGGTCTAGCAATAACGGAAGGTGGACTTGCAATGATTCACGATTTAGACAAGGCGTGTATTGCTGCTCATGGAGTAAAAGGTCTTGGATGTCCACACGGTATTGGGCACGGCATACTTTCTTTTGTTGGATACGACAATTTAGATGAAGCTCTTGATGAATGCAGAACTTTAACTTGGAAGGAGCCGATTGGAGGTTGTACTAGTGGGGTATTTATGGAATATAACTTTCTGACTATGGAAGACCCGCTTGGGCTCTCACACAGAGAGGAAGTGGAAGATAAACATTTTCCGTGTAGTTCTATTGAGGATAGGTTTAAACAGGCGTGCTATTTTGAGCAACCAACTTGGTGGAAGGTGGTTTATGCACCAGACGAAGGGTATAGAAAGGTCGGAGAGCTTTGCGAAGAGGTTGAAGATACCTTAAACAGGGAAGCGTGCTTCAGGGGAATCGGGAACACAATTTCTGGGATAAGTGGTTTTGACATTGAATCAACAAAGAGCGAGTGTGAAAGTATGCCTGAAAGAGAGGGAAAGACACTGTGCCTTCAGGGTGCTGCGTGGCTTTTCTCTGCAGAACCAGGATTTGATAGTGTTTGGAAGAGTCTTTGTAGGGGATTAAATAAAGACGAAGAGTCGGTTTGTCTTTCAGGAGAAAATTTTATTTAGTATGAACGTAAATATTATACACAAATATATAGTTGCAGGGATTGTAATTTTGGTTGTTTTGGTGGGTTTGGGCTTTTTCTATATTAATAATGTTAACTCTGGCTACATTGCGATTGCAGATGAAATTATAGAGACCTGCAAGAACGAAGGGTATAGGCCGGCATGTTATGACGTTGAAATACCAAAGGTTATGGATAGGGGACTTTCTATGGAGGAGGCCTTTGAGGTAACAAAAGTAGTGCAAGACAAGGATGATGCATACCTGTATTGCCACGTTTTGGGCCACTATCTTGCAATAAAGGAGACCGCCAAAGATCCTAGCCGATGGAAGGAGGTTGTATCTAGAGCTCCGGGCGGAATATGCTCAAATGGAGCCATCCACGGCGCTTTCCAAGAAAGATTTCGTGTTGAATCACTACCTGATGCAGAGATTGAAGAGCTGAAACTAGAGCTTGAAGGAGTTTGCGAAAAGAGAGAAAACTGGAACCCAACACCGCTTGAGGGAGCAACTTGCACGCATGCATTTGGACACCTGACGATGTATGTAACTGATGCAAATATAGACAAGTCACTTATTCTTTGTGATGAGATTTCTAACAACACTGATGGAAGGGACTTGAGACAGCTTTGTTACGATGGCGTCTTTATGCAGCTTTACCAACCCCTTGAGCCAGATGATTTCGCACTAATTGAAGGGCAAGAGATTGAAACCAAGTCAGAGGCGATAGCATTTTGTGATCAGTTTGATGGAGAGATACGAGGTGCTTGCATAAGCGAGTCGTGGCCACTATGGAGAGAAGATCTTCAGAGTAACCCACAAGAGACAGTGGATTTTTGTTCGCGCCTTAAGAATGATCCCAAAGAGGAAAAGAGATGTTATACCGCAATATTTTATGTCTTAACTGCTCTTTCTAATTTAGACGAAGAATGGGTGAGTAATTATTGTACTGGCATAGAAGCTAGTCGTCAGCCACAGTGTTTCGCAAATGCGGCGTCTCGTATGATAGAAACCGACTGGAGAAATATTGATAGGGCGATTGCACTTTGTAAGGTGGCGGATGGTTTTGGGGTATCTGACGAGTGTTATGACGAGTTATTACTTTACTCATCTTACAATTTTGTGATTGGGTCAGAAGAGTTTGATCAATTATGTGATAGTCTCCCAGACCCTTGGCGTGGTCAATGTTTTGCTAGAAGTATTGATATATAATCACAACGATATGAAAGGATTACTCATAGGGACTCTACTTTTCTTTCCACTCATCTCTTTTTCTCATGGCACTGGAGCTTCTCTTGAAAGAGTTGTAGACGGGATACTTATAGATATAGGGTATTCTCCTGAAGAAATAGAGGCGGGAGTAAAAGCGCAATTTGACTTTAATATATTAAAAGAGAGCACAGAAGACGAAGTTAACTTTAGTGACTTGTGGTTTCGTATAATAAAAGACGACAAAACATTTTTTGCTGGCGGGATACACAGACCATCTATAGGTCTTCCAACTGTTGCTTATATTTTTCCTGAAAGCGGTGAATATGAGCTTTCTGTAAGATTCCAGAAAGACAGAGAAGTATTGACCGAAAGCACTTTTATACTTGAGGTTAAAGAAAATAAAGAGAATGGAGAATCAACGCCTTTAGGTATGGTGGTTGTAGGACTTATTGGACTTATTGCCGGGGCTATTCTTGCTATTTTTGTTAGACGAAGGAACTAGGTTGCGTGTTATAATCTAGCAATGTTTAACAGAGTTTTAGTAATCATAGTTATAATCCTTCTTGGTTGGGTTGGCTACATCTTTTACCAAAAGCAAGGGAACCCTCTTTCAGGAGACACTGCCGTTGGCGCAACTTCTTCAAAAGACGCTGATCACACTGTATTTATTGACGCAGATGGTTTTCACCCAAGCGAGCTAAACATAAAGCTTGGAGAGAGAGTATTGTGGCAAGCGTCTGAGCAGCTTTGGGCATGGCCTGCTTCAAATCTTCATCCAACACACGAATTATATTCAGAATTTGACCCGGGTAAGCCAATCGGGCCGGGAGCGTCGTGGGCATTTACTTTTGATAAGGTAGGAAATTGGGCGTATCACGACCACCTAAGGCCACAACTTAGAGGGATTGTGAGGGTCAGGTAAGCTATGAAGAAGGTAAGAGTAGGAATAAATGGTTTCGGAAGAATTGGCCGCTCTTTTTTTCGTATTGCAAAGGACAGGGATGATATAGAAATAGTTGCGATAAATGATTTGGGAGATATTGAAAATCTTGCGTATCTTCTAAAGTATGATTCTGTATATGGAGTGAGTGATTTTGAAGTTGAAGTAAGGGGAGAAAATATAGTAGCAGGAGGTAGAGAATTCAAATTTTTAAGCGAGGACACTCCAGAGAATCTGCCGTGGGGCAAGTTAAATGTGGATGTAGCTCTTGAATCAAGCGGAGCTTTTACGAGTTACGAAAAATCGCAGGCTCACTTGAGTGCCGGAGCAAAGCGCGTTGTGGTGTCAGCTCCTGTTAAAGATGCGCCACCTTCAGGGGTTGTGGGGGCAACAGTTCTTATGGGAGTAAATGAAGATGTGTTAAAGATGTGCGATATAAGCTCAAACGCATCTTGTACTACGAATGCAGGAAGTCCAATAATGCAGATTCTTAAAGAAACTATAGGAGTTGAGAAGGCACTTTTAAATACAATTCACGGATACACTGCGAGTCAGGGATTAGTTGACGGACCTTCAAAAAAGAAGGATTTCAGGCGCGGACGCGCCGCTGCGGTAAATATAGTGCCCTCAACAACCGGAGCTGCAATTGCCACAACCAAAGCTATAACAGATTTGGAAGGTAGGTTTGACGGAATGGCAATACGGGTGCCCACGATTGCGGGATCAATCGTAGACATCACTTTCATCTCTAAAAAAGAGACTACGGTGGAGGAAATAAATGAAATATTAACCCATGCAGCGGGCGAGAAAAGATGGAATGATATTTTCTCTGTAACGGACGAACCAATTGTATCAAGCGATATTCTAGGAAGTAGATATGCATCAATCGCAGACCTGTCATTTACTAGAGTGGTTGATGGGAATCTGGTAAAAGTACTTTCTTGGTATGACAACGAGGTGGGCTATACATACACTTTAGTTGATCATGTAGCGAAAACCGGTCAGCACACATAAAAATGAAGATATATTTTGCAACAGATCATGCAGGACTTGGGCTAAAAAAGGTCCTTAAGGAGTTTGTGGAAGATCTTGGGCACGTCGTTGAGGACTTGGGAGCACATGAGCTTGATGAGAGTGATGACTATCCTGATTTCATTTCTATTGCAGCAGAAAAAGTTTCAAGTAATCCAACAGACAGGGCGATAGTATTGGGAGGTTCCGGGCAAGGCGAAGCCATTGTCTCAAATAGATTTAAAAATGTGCGAGCAGTTGTTTATTACGGAGGAAACAAGGAAGTGATTAAATTGTCGCGAGAACATAACGATGCAAATATTCTTTCAATTGGCGCTCGCTTTATTTCGGCTGAGGAGGCAAAAGAGGTAGTAAAAATATGGCTTGAAACTCCTTTCTCTGGTGAAGAGCGACACAAAAGAAGAATAGAGAAGATAGAAAAATATGGCTGAAATAATTCCGGCAATAATGCCGAAGTCATACGATGAGCTGGAGGAGAAAGTGTCCTCGCTACTTGGAGTTGTGCCCGTGGTTCAGATTGATCTTATGGATGGAATATTTGTTAAAAGTAAAAGCTGGCCATATTTAAAAGGGGAATTAGTACCGGATTATTTACCAAATATTCACGAGATAGACTATGAAATTGATTTAATGGTTAAAGACCCAAGAGATCGAGCGCACGAATGGGTTATGGCTGGAGCAAAAAGGATAATTCCCCACCTTGAGGCTTTTAAAAATCCGGCGGATGATTTGGCAGATTTAAGACACGATGATGTTGAGCTTGGTATTGCGGTAAATACCACAACTTCTAATGAAAAAATTGAGGAAGTAATAGGACTTGTTGATTTTGTGCAGTTTATGGGAATTGAGCGTATTGGATATCAGGGAGAAGTATTTGATGAGAGAGTAGTTGGGAAGATTATTTCTTTGCGTGATAAAAATCCTGAAATTATAATTAGTGTTGATGGGGGAGTTAGTCTACTGAGCGCTCCTGAGTTAATTGAAGCCGGTGCAAATAGATTGGTTTCAGGTTCTACAATCTGGAAGAGTGATAATATAGAAGAGACGATTGAGTCTTTAAAGGAATTGGTATGAGTCTAGTTGACGATAAAAAAGTATGTGAGTTAGAGGCAAAGGCAGTAGAGATTCGGGAGACTCTTATTGAGATGCTTGTTGAAGCCGGCTCAGGCCATACAGCAGGACCTTTAGGTATGGCGGATATTTTTACTGCTTTTTATTTTCATATTCTTAATCACGACCCTAAGAATCCTAATTGGGACGAGCGAGACCGTTTAATACTTTCAAATGGACACATCACTCCAATTCGCTATTCTGCAATGGCACACTCCGGCTATTTTTCAATTGAAGAAGCAAAGACCTTAAGAAAGTTTGGCTCACGTATGCAGGGGCACCCGGAGCGAGAGAAACTTCCAGGTGTTGAGACTACGTCTGGTCCGCTTGGCTCAGGTCTCTCTGAGGCAGCGGGAATTGCCTATGGTGCACGTATGGACGGTAAGAAATTCCGGGTATATTGCCTTATGAGTGATGCCGAACATCAGGCTGGAAATTTATGGGAAGGGGCAATGTTTGCGGGAGACAACAAGCTTTCAAACATAACTGGAGTAATAGATAGAAACAATATTCAGATAAACGGTATGACGGAGAATGTTATGCCACTTGAGCCACTTGCTGATAAATACAGAGCGTTTAATTGGCATGTAATTGAGGTAGACGGCCATAATATTCGTGAGTTTATAAATGCAGTAGAGGAGTCAAAGGCAATATATGAAAAACCAACTGTAATAATTGCGCACACAATACCTGGAAAAGGAATAAAGGAGATTGAATTTGACTATAAATGGCACGGCAAACCTCCAAAAAAAGAAGAAGCGGATAAATTCTTGAGAGAGTTAAGGACTTTAGGTGGCACAATAGAGTGTTACGATCAAGATTAATATGATAGTTCCTGACGCAAAACTTCTAAAAGATGTGTTTGATAAAGAGAGTCTAGAAAAGGGCTCGACTCGTGATGGCTTTGGACGTGGAGTTATTGAAGCTGGGGAAAAAGATGAAAGGGTAGTGGTGCTTTGCGCTGATCTTGCTGAATCTACACGCTCGCATTGGTTTAAGGAAGAATTTCCGGAGCGCTATATTGAGGTTGGAGTAGCAGAGCAAAATCTAGCAACTATTGCGTCAGGTCTAGCTAATTACGGAAAGATTCCTTTCATTACGTCATATGCCGCATTTTCGCCCGGAAGAAATAATGAGCAGATAAGAACCACGATTACTCTTTCAAATCTACCTGTAAAGATAGGGGGAATGCACGCCGGGGTCTCAGTTGGCCCAGACGGGGCAACTCATCAGCAACTTGAAGATATCGCGCTTATGCGAGTTCAACCGAATATGTGTGTTATTTATCCGGCTGATGTAGAGGAGGCTAGAAAAGCTACAGTAGCTTCCGCAAAACATAATGGTCCGGTGTATCTTCGTTTCGCGCGATCAAAGACACCTATTTTTACGAGCTCTGACTCCCCATATGAAATTGGAAAAGCAAATATGCTTTATGAAGGAGACAGTCCGGAAGTAGTGATAATTTCAACAGGTCCTCTTACATACAACGCACTAGTTGCGGCAAATGAGCTTTCTGACGAAGTCTCTGTTAGCGTACTTAATTTACACACTATAAAGCCAATGGACGAGGAGGCGGTATTAAATGAAGCAAAAAAGACAGGTGCGGTTGTAACGGTAGAAGAACATCAAGTGGCAGGAGGAATGGGCTCTGCAGTTGCAGAATTTTTATCCCTCAATAACCCAGTTCCAATTGAGTTTATTGGAATTAAGGATCAGTTTGGCCAATCTGGCGAGCCAGATGAATTAGTGGAATACTATGGTATGGGGGTTGAGAGTATAAAAGAAGCGGTTAGAAAAGTAGTAAAGAGGAAATAATGTTTATAGAGCTTCTAATTCTAAGTTTTGTTGCGGCGTTTTTTGGAACGATAGTAATGACAGTTGGTCAGGAAATTGAGATCAGAATTAAGAAAAGACCCATAAGCTATACACTTGCAATTGCGATTTTTAAAATACTTCGTCTTGATTTTAATAAGCTAAATAAGGGAATGAAAATAGTTTCGAGCTATATAGTTCATTTTGCATATGGTACAGCGCTCGGTTTCCCTCTTGCTTTTTTCGAATATTTTGGATTTATGGATTTCTATATTGTACTTATCGTTTACTTTCTAATAGTCTGGATCCAAGGTCTTATTGTGGTTCCACTTCTTGGAATTGCAGGGTCGCCTTGGACGTGGGGACTTAAACCGGTCTTAACAGAGATGGTTCATAAATTTGTTTATTCAATTGCTACTCTAATAATATTTACGAGTCTGGTTATATGATAGAGTCCGGAAAATATAAGCATTCAAAAACAGGGAATTTGTACAAGGTATTAGGAGAGACAAAGCATTCAGAGACACTGGAAGAGCTTGTGGTGTATGAGGCGCTTTATGAAAATAAAGAGTCAAAATTGTGGGTGCGTCCGCTTTCAATGTTTAAGGATTTGGTTATAGTAGGTGGTGAGAAAAAGAAGCGTTTTGAATATATAAAAGAATAATAAAATGACGGGCAAGGAGAGAGTATGGGGTCTGCTTGAGAAAGCAGGTATAACAATAGACGGCAATAATCCTTATGACATCAGGGTTTTTAACGATAAACTCTACGATCGTGTATTTTCAGGCGGCCCACTCGCTGTTGGAGAGAGCTATGTTGATGGGTGGTGGGACGCAGACAATCTCTCAGAATTTTTTACAAAAGCACTTTCTGCAAGACTTGAGGATGAAATAGCTAATTTTGGGCTTCATATACATATTCTTAAAGCTAAATTAACTAACCTTCAGGGTGTAAGGCGTGCTTTCGAAGTAGGCGAGAGGCATTATGATGCAGGAAATGATTTATATAAAAAAATGCTTGATAAAAGAATGGTATATACATGTGGGTATTGGAAAGACGCGAATAATTTGGGAGAAGCGCAAGAGCATAAATTGGATCTGGTTTGTAAAAAAATTGGTCTTAAAAAAGGAGACAGAATACTTGATATAGGATGTGGGTGGGGAAGCTTTGCAAAAGTTGCAGCAGAGCATTATGGCGCGGAAGTGGTTGGAATCACAATATCAAAAGAGCAAAAAGCACTTGCAGATGAGCTGGTAGAGGGTCTTCCGGTTGAGATACGTATTCAGGATTACAGAGCGCTCAACGAGAAGTTTGATCATATTGTATCACTAGGAATGTTTGAGCATGTAGGATACAAAAATTACAGAGAGTTCATGAAAGTTGCGCACCGCTCACTTAAGGATGATGGACTCTTCCTACTTCACACAATAGGAGGTAATAAATCAGTCTTTACTACTGACCCGTGGGTAGAGAAGTACATTTTTCCTAACGGCATGCTTCCTTCAATAAAGCAGATTGGGGATTCAATCGACGGATTATTTGTTATGGAGGACTGGCACAATTTTGGAACTGATTATGACAAAACTTTAATGTCGTGGTTTGAAAATTTTGATAAAGGCTGGGAGAGTATCAAGGAAAATTATGATGGGCGATTTTATAGAATGTGGAAATACTATCTTTTGCTCTCAGCCGGCTCCTTCAGGGCTCGCAAAAACCAGCTTTGGCAGATCGTACTTTCAAAAAACGGAGTGAGCGGCGGATATACATCAGTTCGCTAGGTGGCTCTGTAGAGCCAAAATTTGCGACTCAACCGGTTGAGTCGCAAATTTTTAAGTACAATTTAATTGATTTTGGTTGCCTTATAATCAGCTGGCGCCTTTTCAAGTAATTCTTCAATTTTATCTTTAGTTAGAAGTCCTTCCTGGGCCCCAACTTTTTGTGTTACTGACATTGAATTTATTGGGCCCCGCGAAAGTGCTTCTGGAATACTCATATCAAGTGCGAGCATAGAGGTAAATGTTGAGGCAAAAGAGTCTCCCGCTCCAGTTCTATCAACAGGTGGCGCTGGATCAGGATACATCGGCATATGCCACATCTCCTCTCCATCATATGTGTTTGCCCCGTCCGGACCTTCTGTGATTATTGCGATTTTTGGTCCAAGTGCGTGTATTCCTTTAAGAAGCTCTTTTATATCATCTTCTTTTGTATCTAGAATTCTCTGCGCTTCGTCCTTATTGCAAAAGAATAATTCTGACACTTCATATATATCTTTCAATTTCTCATACCCTAATTTCATCTGAAATGTACCCGGCTGAAATGCTAACTTTGTTTCTGAATTAACTTTTATATAATCTGCAATCTCGTGATGGAAAGGCAGAGAATTTTCTCCAAGTGATGATAAGTACATCCACTTAGGAGGAGTCTTAAAATCTGGAAGCGAGTATTCATATTCATGGTGTTTTACCAGAATGGTACGTTCTGCCTCATAACGAAGTACGTAGTGATAGTTTGATTCCTTTCCTTTGTGCACTTTCACGTAATCACAAGACACTCCCTCTTTCTTTAATGCATTTATTTGGTCTTCTCCGTTTTCATCATCTCCAAGATTAGTCGCTAGAGCAGATTTAAGTCCAAGACGGCGAGCAGAGACTGAAGCGTTTGGACTGTTGCCAACTGCATGCACTACAACCACATTTTCATACGGGATTTTGTCTCCAAAACGCACACAGAGCATACAGTTTTTATCATCTATTTCACAATTTACACGAGCGTCTTTTAGTTCTATAAAGGCATCTGTAGTGATATCGCCTATTGCTACGAAGTCTAATTCATCCATATTGTCCGTCATTATAGCACTAAGGAGCGTGTTACAATTGCTCTATGATGACACTTAGGGAAGCTGTAAAGGAAGCAGAAAACAAGGGTGTAGCGATAGGGCATTTTAATATTTCAGACACCGAGGGGTTAAATGCAATTTTTGACGCAGCAAAATCTCTCAACGTTCCTGTAATAATTGGAACTTCAGAAGGCGAGAGGGATTTTATTGGAGTTAATCAGGCAGTGGCGTTGGTTAAGAGCTTAAGAGAAGAGCACAACTTCCCTATTTATTTAAATGCAGATCACACGTATTCAGTTGAAAAAGTAAAAGAAGCAATTGACGCAGGGTATGATGCAGTCATTTTTGACGGCACAAAGCTTCCTTTTGAAGAAAATATAGAGAAAACAGAAGAAGTGGTTGAATACGCTAAAAAAAGCGGAAGGGATGTTTTGGTTGAGGGGGAGATTGGCTATATAGGAACTTCTTCGAAAGTTTTAGACGAAATCCCAGATGGCGCAGAGATTACAGAAGAAAGTCTTACTAAACCAGATGAGCTTAAAGAGTATATTGATAAGACGGGGGTGGATTTGGTAGCGCCCGCAGTTGGAAATCTTCACGGAGTACTTAAAAAAGGGAAAAATCCAAACATTTCAATTGAGAGAATAAAGGAGCTTAGAGAAGTTGGAGGTGTGCCGGTGGTTCTTCACGGAGGCTCTGGAATATCTGATGGGGAATTTAGTGAGGCAATTAAAGCTGGGGTTTCGATAATTCATTTAAATACTGAAATAAGACTTGCGTACCGCGAAGGTATAGAGGAAGTGCTTGAGGAGAAACCGGATGAGATAGCGCCGTATAGATTTCTTAAGGGAGGAGTTGAGGAAATGCGCGAGTTGGTAGAGAAGCGCTTAAAGTTATTTAACAACTTATAAATCAATACCTTCCTACCCACAAAACCTTACGATATATCGTAAGGTTTTAGAGTTCGTCCATAAACTTCTTGAATGATCTGGTTCTACCAGTAAAAGCAAGCGCTACGATTGATTCTAGAAGGGCATCTAAAGAGCCATCCTTGCTGTTTCTCCAAACCCAGTCGGAAGTATGGCGGTATTTTCCCAATTCAACTTCAAGCTTAAATCTTTCTGCGGTTGATGGACTTACACCTAACAGATCACTTATTTTATAAAGCGATACCCCTTTCTTTATAAGAAGGATCATACCAATACGTTTTGCGAGCATAATAGTTTCTGTCTCTGTTAACAGCTCTTCTAGGACTTGAATACGGGTTTTTGTTCCTGTCTTTCCGAAAAGTGCATATAAATGTCTCTCAAGACTTTTCTTGATCTTCCCACCAACTTTCTTTTGTGAGATATGTGGCATACACAAACCTTACGATATATCGTAAGGTTTGTGTATAGTATAGGTTGTGTACAATTCTGGCTCAGTAGTAGTATCGCGTTATAATGTTTCCATGAAAGTATATGTAACAAGAAAGATTCCTGAATCGGGAATAAAATTGCTTAAAGACAGAGGGCACGAAGTTCAAGTAAGCGAAAAAGACGGAGTTCTGACTGAAGAGGAATTACTTTCAGCGCTTTCAGAAAAACCATATGATGCAGTGCTCTCACTTCTAACAGATAAAATAGACACTAAAGCATTTGATGCGGCGCCGAATGCAAAGATTTTTGCAAACTATGCCGTTGGGTATAACAATATAGATATTGAAGAGGCGAACAAGAGAGGAATAACGGTTACAAATACTCCCGGTATTCTTACAAACACCGTAGCGGAGCATACTATTGCTTTAATGCTTTCAATTACCTCAAGAATTGCAGAGGGTGACAGGTTTACTCGCGCTGGGAAATACGACGGTTGGGCACCACTTCTTCTTTTAGGGACGGATCTGAAAGACAAAACGCTGGGGATTCTTGGGGCGGGCAGAATTGGTCAGCGTGTTGCGCACATTGCATCGCGTGGACTTGGAATGAAACTTTGTTATTACGATGTAAAACAGAACAGAGAATTTGAGAGTGAATATGGTGCAAAATTTGAAGTGAGTGTTGACTCTGTATTAAAAGTTGCTGATGTCGTAACAGTCCACGTTCCCCTTCTTGATTCCACAAAACATTTAATAAACAAAGAGCGGCTGGAGATGATGAAAGAAAGCGCTTACCTTATTAACTCCTCACGCGGACCAGTGATAGATGAGAGTGCGCTAGTTGAGGTCCTTAGGGAAAACAAAATAAAAGGAGCGGCACTTGATGTATTTGAAGACGAGCCGAAGCTGGCAGAGGGGCTTCCAGAATGTGAGAATGTAGTCATTACACCGCACATTGCGTCAGCCACAGAAGAGACAAGAGGAAAGATGTCAGAAATGGCCGCGCAAAATATTATTGATTTTCTAGAGGGAAAGACTCCGGAAAACAAAGTTGTATAGTTAATAATACTAACTGTTGACTGATGTCATAATTCTCC
Organism: bacterium; assembly: GCA_002687905.1. Taxonomy (GTDB): domain Bacteria; phylum Patescibacteriota; class Minisyncoccia; order Phycocordibacterales; family JABMNX01; genus UBA6534. Next base: position 15,481 of record NZBM01000007.1, read on the forward strand.
CAACTGGAGTATATTGCTAAGCCGGTTTTATCGTTGCAATTTATAGCTAAATTCGTATACTACTCCTTGTGTTAACGCTAGAAATAAAAGAGAGAAATACTAAAGAAAAGGGCGCGGAAGGCTCTATTCCGGCGGTTTTTTATGGCCCAAAAGAAAAGTCCACTTCCATTTCAATATCAAGGAAGGATTTTGCAAAGCTATGGAAAGAAGCCGGAGAGTCAACCGTTGTGACACTCTCTGGTGCCGGAGATAATAAAGAAGCTCTTATTCACGAGGTTGATTTAGACCCACTTTCGTATGAGCCAAGACACGTTGATTTTTATGTAATGGAGAAAGGAAAGAAAGTGAAGGTCTCTGTTCCAGTTGAGTTTGTAGGGGTATCACCCGCTATAAAAGAGTTAGGAGGAACTTTAATTAAGGTTACCCAAGACATTGAAGTGGAAGCGATGCCGAAAGATCTCCCGCAAGGTTTAGAGGTGGATATTTCAAAGATTGTAGACTTCTCAAGTAATGTAACAGCAGCTGACGTCGCACTTCCTCAGGGTGTAGAGCTTGTAACTGCTCCTGGTGAGGTTCTTGCTTCAGCCGCCGAGGCTAAGGAAGAAGAGGAAGAAACAGCTCCAGAGGTTGACCTAGAGTCAATTGAGGTTGAAAAGAAAGGAAAGCAAGAAGAGGGCTCGGGGGAGGAAGAAAAGAAAGAAGACTCTGGCGAATAATTTGTTTTTGATATACTAGTTTTATGAAGAGCCTGAATTTAACAGGTTTGTTTGTTGGCATTACCGCGCTTTTTGTAATTGCGATTAGTGGTGTTTCTTTTGCGCAAAGTGAGAGCGAGCAAGTAGCAAACAGGAGAGCTCAACTTGAGAAAGACCTAGCGGCGATTGAAGCAGAGATAGATAAACAAAGGGTATTCCTTGAAAAGAAGCAGCGAGAACGTGTGTCTCTTGAAAGGGATGTCGCAATCATTGAGCATGAAATAGAGAAGGCGCAATTATCAATTCGTGCGCGTGATTTAGAAATAACCAAGATAACCGAAAATATATCCGGGAAAGAGGAGACTATAGGAGCTCTTAATGAAAAATTAGTAAGAGAGAAACAGTCGCTAGCCCAGCTTATAAGACGCACAAATGAGATAGATGATTACACGATCGCGGAGATTCTGCTTGGAAACCAAGATTTATCCGATTTCTTTGAAGACTTGGATAGTTTTGAAGAGATAAAAGGTGCGCTTGACCAGTCATTTGATGACATAGAGGTTACCAAAGAAAATACTGAAGCTCAGAAGGTTCAGCTAATAGACAGGAGGACTTCAGAGCAGGAGTTAAGACAGATTCAAGTATTTGAGAAAAGAAAGATAGAGAGGAGGGAAGATGAGAAGCAGAAAATTCTTGATGTTACGAAAGGAGAGGAAGGTGCTTACCAGTCTCTTATAAATGAAAAACAGAAATCTGCAGCTCAGATTAGAACCGAGCTCTTTACACTTCGTGGAACAGCAGCAATTCCTTTTGAGAGAGCGCTCGAGTTAGCAAATGCTGCTTCAGCAAAGACGGACGTAAGGCCAGCTTTTATTCTTGGGGTTATAGCTGAAGAATCAAACCTTGGAGAAAATGTTGGTACTGGAAATTGGCGCACTGACATGCACCCAACTCGCGACCGCCCAGTTTTTGAGGATATTACAAATAGACTTGGGCTTGATCCCGACCAGTTGCCGGTTTCAAAAAAGCCCTGGTATGGCTGGGGTGGCGCAATGGGACCTGCGCAGTTTATTCCTTCAACCTGGATTTTATATGAAAAGCGAATTGCTAAGATAACCGGACAAGATCCGCCAAATCCATGGGATCCAAGTACGGCATTTATGGCTTCAGCTCTTCTTTTGATGGACAATGGAGCTGACAAGGGTACGTATTCAGCAGAAAGGCTTGCCGCATTAAGATATTTTGCAGGGTGGAGAAATGCTACAAAGCCGGCATATGCATTTTATGGAGACGAAGTTATGGAGCTCGCTACTAAATACCAGGGACTCATAGATATTCTCGCCTCATCCTAATTTGACCGCCTAGAGAAATCGTGATATAGATTTTGCGGTTTAGGTCCTAATTCAGGGAGGGAAAGATGGCAATAGTAGCCACTTTAGAATTCCGCCCTGCAAGTTGCGAGCGGAGCTCTAGAGAGCTTGATAGAATTCTTCGAAAAGAGGATCCGGACGAAATACGCTGTTTTGATTTCAGGCGTACAGCATGTCTGATGTCTCACTGGCGTTACGGCACTAACAATGTAGAAGTACGTTGTGAAGACGGGTGTGAATACGCAAGAGAAGAAGACGCTCTTGGTGTAGTGAAGCTTCTTGCTTCACAAAAAGGGCATCCTGCGGAATTTGCAGGAAGGTATATTGGTATGTTCTCAGATTATGAAAGGAGCTCGTAGATTTGCATTTAAGCACGACGGAGAGAAAGTGAGCGCATCGTTCATTATAGGCGTTAGAGCACCACTAAACGCCTATCAGTTGGTAACGCTTAAGAACGGATATTGAGGCCGCCCGCGCATACGGGCGGCCTGTTGTATTTATAGAGCAATATTGTATAATCACCGCGATGAATCCCGTTAGAGATCACTTGCGGTTGTTGGCGGGATGATATGCTTATGACGAAAAAAGTCGAAAAAGTAGATATTGTAAGGGTAATAAACGGAAGTGACTTCGTCGCTTCCTATCTCTAACGGGATGAAAAAGGATATTCATCCAGAAAACTACAGAGACGTTATATTTGTCGATAACTCAAGCGACACGCGTTTTCTCATTGGCTCAACAGTTGAGACTGACGAGAAGGGTAAATGGGAAGATGGAAAGGAATATCCACTACATAGAGTTGAGATATCTAGTGCTTCTCATCCATTCTACACAGGAAAAGACAAGGTGATTGACGCCGCAGGGCGTGTAGAGAAATTCAAGAGTCGCGCTGCAAAGGCTGGCAAATAACTATCTAAATCTTTGTCTATTTCCCGCAATAGCGGGTATTCTTTTTATATGAGTGAAATTGAGAAATATAGGGATAATCACAAAACTGCTTTTCTTGTAGAGCAGTATGACCGATTGCTTTCTGAAGAAGAGGGAGTTGGCTCAATGAGCGATAGTGGAATGGAGGAGTTAAAAGAAGAAGAACTCAAAAGAATAGAAAATGAGAAGAAATCTCTAATAGAGCAGATGGAGCAGATTACGAGAGCAGACGTTGAGGAGGAGAAATTTCCAAATGAGGTTGTTCTTGAAGTACGAGCCGGTGCGGGTGGTGAAGAAGCCGCGCTTTTTGCAGAGGAATTAGCTCTCATGTATCAGCGCTACGCTGAGAGCAGGGGGTGGAGGACAAATATTTTAAATGAATCAAAAAGCTCTCTTGGGGGATACAAGGAGGCATCAGTTGAGATTAAAGGAGAAGGAGTTTTTAAAGAGCTTCGGTTTGAGACAGGAGTGCATCGTGTGCAGAGAATCCCCGCAACAGAGAAGCAGGGAAGGATTCACACTTCTACCGCGTCAGTCGCAATTCTTCCAATAAGAAAGAAATCAAAAATTGAAGTAAGCCCGGATGATTTAGAGATAGAGTTTTCGCGCTCCGGTGGAGCTGGTGGGCAGAATGTAAACAAAGTAGAAACTGCAGTTCGTATTATTCACAAACCAACGGGGATTGATGTACGCTCTACTGCCGAGAGAAGCCAGCAGAAGAACCGTGAGAAGGCTATGGGAATACTTCTATCAAAACTAGAAACTCTTCACGAAGAAGAAGAGGCTAAAAAACATTCAGAGGAGAGAAGGGAGCAGATTGGTACTGGAGACAGATCAGAGAAAATAAGGACATATAACTTCCCGCAAGACAGGGTTACCGACCACCGTATAAAAGAGTCTTGGTCAAATATTGAGGGAATAATGGGCGGGGCTATAACTCCTATAATTGAAATCTTAAGTAGAGAATCAAGTGACTAAAAACCTTGCTACTTAGCCTATTTTACTGTAGAATCGCTCTCGTATGTCTGATATGACTACAGAAAAAGATCCATTTATAGAGCGCCTATTTAATATCGGTGCGCATTTTGCCTTTTCAAAATCAAGGAGACACCCATCAATGTCCCCATATATTTTCGGGGTTAAAAATAAGGTAGAGATATTTGACCTAGAAGAGACCAAAAAGAAGCTCGAGGAGGCAAAGAAATTTGTTTCAAAACTTGCTTCAGAGAGAAAGAATATTCTTTTTGTTGGAGGAAAAAACGAGGCTAGACAAGCTATAACTCGAGGTTCCGAGTCAATTGATATGCCCTACGTCTCAAGGCGTTGGGTTGGGGGAACACTTACGAACTTTCCTGAAATAAAAAAAAGAATTGATAGACTTGAGAAGCTACAGGACGAAAGAGATAGAGGGGAGCTTGGTAAGTACACTAAAAAAGAACGCCTCATGATTGATAGAGAGATTGAGAGACTTGAATATATATTTGGAGGACTTCTGTCCCTAAAAGAGCTTCCGGGGGCACTATTTGTAGTTGATACAAAACAAGAAAAGATTGCGGTTGATGAAGCAAAGAGAAAGGGGATTCCTGTTATTGCGCTTATGAACTCGGACTGTAATCTAGAAGATGCAGACTACCCTATACTTGCCAATGACTCATCTATTACGAGCATTACATTCTTTGTAAATGAGATGATAGATACATATAAGGAGAACTTAGGGGCTAAGAAAGAGGAGTCAAAAGAAGAAAAGAAAGAAGATAAATAAAATGGCAATTACAACTGAGCAAATTAAAGAGCTTAGAGATCGTACTGGTATCTCTATGATGCAGGTAAAGAAGGCGCTTGAGGAAGCCGGTGGAGACACTGAAAAAGCGGTGGATATACTAAAGAAGGTCGGTGCTGCGGTTGCAGCTAAAAAAGCTGACAGAACACTCGGAGCTGGTGTAGTGGAGTCATACATTCACAATACAAAAGAGGTTGGCTCAATGGTGGTGCTTTCTTGCGAGACAGACTTCGTGGCTAAAAACGAAGAATTTGTGGCATTGGCTCGCGATATAGCAATGCATATCACAGCAACTAACCCTGAATTTCTCTGCGAAGATGATATAAAGGAAGGGGGCGATAGTGATTCAGTACTTCTAAATCAACCTTTTATAAAGGATTCAGGTAAGACGGTGAATGACCTTATAGAGTCAGCGATACAAAAGTTTGGAGAGAGGATTGAAATCACAACGTTTGTAAGATTTTCTGTAAAGTAAGATGTTTCAAATAATACTATTTGGGGTCTCTTTGACTCTACTCATTGCATTTTTTTCTATCAAGCTTTTTGAAGTTAGAGGAGGTCGCGTTCTTTTTGAAGAAAAAAGAAAGGAGCTTGATAAGAGGGTTCTAAATGAGTTTGAAAGACGAAAGATTAAAGCACCTCAAATAGAGCTTGACGGAGTCCTTCACTTTATCCACGATGTACTTCATAATGTTGCCGTTGGAGTTCACGGCTCGGTTCGTGTCGCAGAGAGGCATACGGCTCGTGCGGTAAACTCCATAAAGGGAAGGCGTGACAATATAAAAAGAAATAGCACCTCTTCAGAGTTCCTAAAGAACGTTGGGGATTACAAGAACAAGCTTAAGCGCCCGGAACATAAATAGCCCGAGTAAAATCCACCCCAGCTGTTTTGATGGACAAAAAATGAGTAGTATTACCAGATTAGCTGTCTTGGCAGATAACAAAAGGGTGAATATTGCCACCTTAGCTCAGTTGGTAGAGCAATTGTTTTGTAAACAATAGGTCGTCGGTTCGAGTCCGACAGGTGGCTCCAAGGAATGAGTCCGACAAGTGGCTAAAGTAAAGCGAAATTTGCGACTCAACCGGTTGAGTCGCAAATTTTGTTGTTTAAGATATACTCTCATTTATGAGCAAATATCATATTCACCCTCTTACGAGCATTATTCGTGAAGTAAATAATATCTTTTCTGGGATGGGTTTTACCTTTGCCGAGGGACCTGAAATTGAGACAGAATATTACAACTTTGACGCTCTTAACGTGCCTAAAGACCACCCCGCGCGTGATATGCAGGATACTTTTTTTGTGGACAGCAAAAATGAGAAAGTACTTCGAACTCACACTAGCCCAGTTCAGATTCACTATATGGAAAACCACGAACCACCAATAAGAGTAATTGTTCCCGGAAAGGCTTATAGAAATGAGGCAACCGATATGACCCACGAGGCGCAATTCCACCAAGTAGAGGGGCTTGTGGTTGGGGACGACATAACGCTTGCGCATATGAAAGGAGTACTCAAGCAGTTTTTTGAGAAATTTTTCAAAGGAAGTGTAGAAATACGACTTCGTCCCGGGTTCTTTCCTTTTGTTGAGCCGGGAGCCGAAGTAGATATGCGACTCGTTGGCGAGAATGTGCCGGAGAAGCTCCGTGGTAAGTGGATTGAGATGCTTGGCTCAGGAATGGTTCATCCAAATGTTCTTAAAAGTGCTGGAATTGATCCAGATAAATATCAAGGTTGGGCATTTGGAATGGGTCTTGAGCGTTTAGGAATGCTTAAATACGGAATTGATGATGTGAGAGCGTTTAGCGATGGAGATTTACGTTTTATTGAGCAATTTAGTGTTTAGCCCGTTAGAGACTAATATGTGGTATACATACGTACTTCAGAGTAAGAAAGATAGTAAGTATTACACTGGAAGTACAGGTAATATACGGAAGCGCTTAAAAAAACACGAAGAAGGTCGTGTGGTATCAACACGGGAACGATTACCAATATCTTTAGTATATTGCGAAATTTGTAATAATCAGGGAGATGCTTATGTTAGAGAGAAGTATTTAAAAACAGGTATGGGAAAAAGATATATTAGAAATCGTATTAAACGCTTCCTGTCTCTAACGGGCTGCATATGCTGATTAGTTACGAGTGGCTAAAAACATTTTTTGACAAAGAATTACCAGGACCTGATGAAATATCAGAGAAATTAATATTTCATTCTTTTGAGGTTGAAGGGGTAGATAAAGTGGGAGACGACACAGTTTTTGATATAGACGTGCTTCCAAACAGAGGGCACGATGCACTTTGTCACCGTGGAATTGCAAAGGACGTCTCTGCTCTTTTTGTCATTCCGTTTAGAAAAGACCCGCTTCTGGGAAGCGGCGAACTTACACCAGAGTCAAACTCACTTGAAGTGACTATCGAGGATTCCAAAAACTGCAGACGCTTCACGAGTTCGGTGATAAAGGGCGTTGAGGTAAAAGAATCTCCCGACTGGCTAAAAAATCGCTTGGAGGTGCTAGGACAGAAATCAATAAACAACGTAGTGGATGCAACGAATTATGTAATGTTTTCTATAGGGCAACCTCTTCACGCTTTTGATATGGATAAATTAGAGCAGAAAGACGGGGGAGCAGCGATTAATGTAAGGGGTGCAAAGAACGGGGAGAAAATAAATACTCTTGATGGAGGCAAGCACGAGCTTGATAAAACTATGCAGGTAATATCAGATAAAAATTCAGGAGAGGCAATTGCCATTGCCGGCGTTAAGGGAGGGGCGACAACGGAAGTAGACGAGAACACCAAAAATGTAGTTATTGAAGCTGCTAATTTTGATCCAATAATTACCAGAAATACTGCCCGCAAGCTAAAGCTACAGACTGATGCGTCAAAGCGTTTTGAAAACGTGCTTTCAAGTAGGTTGCCGGTATATGGTCAGCTAGAAATAGTGGAGTTGATTCAGGAGGTCGCCGGAGGGACACTTGATGGATATGTAGATGAATACCCCACAAGAGAGGAAAATATAGACGTTTCCTTTTCAACTAATGATGTAAACAAGCTTCTTGGCACAAGCATTAGTGATAAAGACACAGAGGATATTTTGAGGCGATTAGGCTTTGTGTATGAGAAAAATGGAGGTGAATATTTAGTCACGCCTCCTTTTGAAAGGTTGGACATACGTATAAAGGAGGACTTAATAGAGGAGGTTGGCAGGGTTTATGGATATGAAAATATACCGGAGGAAGAGCCAGGCACTCTTTCTAAGATAGAAATAAACAAGCGTTACTTCTATGCGGAGAAAATCCGCGACATTTTAACGAAAGAAGGATTCACTGAAGTTTATAATAGGTCACTTAGGGACAGTGGAGAAGTAAAGCTTGAGAATTCACTAGCAAGTGACAAAAATCATGTTCGCGCGAATCTAAAAAACGGAATAGAGGAGTCGCTTACACTGAACGAGAGAAATGCGCCACTTCTCGGAAAGGACTCCGTGAGGATATTTGAGATTGGAAATGTATTTAAAAAGGATAGTGAGTACACGTCAGTATGCTTGGGAGTTAGAGGCAAAGACGGACTGGAAAGTGCTGTGAGAAAAATAAGCGAATCACTTGGAGTTGAAGTTAGAGGGGAGAAAGGGGAGGAAATTTTTGAATTTAATTTAACTGATCTTCTAGATAAACTCTCTGAACAAGAATCTTATGAAAATCTGCCTGTAGTGAGTGAGGCGGTTTATGAACAATTCTCAACTTATCCGTTTGTACTCCGCGATATTGCAGTATGGACTCCGGAAGGGACAGATGCAAGTGAAGTTATGGAGGAGATAAAAAGTAAATCAGGAGAGCTTCTTAAAATGCATACACTCTTCGATACTTTTGAGAAAGAAGAACGTGTCTCGTATGCGTTTAGGCTAGTATTTCAGTCGCCGGAAAGAACTCTTACGGACGAAGAAATAAACAAAATTATGGATGAAATTTCTGCTTATATAAGCTCAAAAGAAGGTTGGGAGGTTAGGTAGTTTCTAGGGCTAGATAGAGCCTTATTTTAAGGGACAAAAATGTGTAAAAACCCTTTATTTATAAGGGGATTTTTGCTAAAATAGGGGTGCCTGAGAGGGCATTTATTTTAGTATATGCCAGCGAAAAAAACAGATAAAAAAGTTGCAAAACAGGCTCCAGACAAAGGGGGCGCAAGCCCAGCCAAGACAGCCCCTGGCTCATATAAGGCCGAGGATATTACAGTCCTAGAGGGGCTTGAGGCGGTACGTCGCCGCCCAGGGATGTATATCGGCACCACTGGTCCTGAGGGACTCCACCACCTTATATGGGAGGTTTTTGATAATGCGCGAGATGAGGCAATGGGAGGTTTTGCAAACGATGTTGAAGTTGCACTTCTTCCGGGTAATCGAGTACGAGTAGTTGATAACGGTAGAGGTATTCCTGTTGATACTCACAAGAAAACAAAAGTATCAGCACTTGAGACCATAATGACCACGCTTCACGCTGGAGGAAAGTTTGGTGGTGAGGGCTACAAAGTCTCTGGTGGACTCCACGGTGTAGGTATTTCGGTAGTTAATGCGCTTTCTACTAACACACTTGCTGAAGTACATCGTGATGGCGGCAAATACATACAAGAGTACAAGGATGGCGGAAAGGCAAAAGGAAAGGTAAAGAAAGTTGGTACTTCAAAAATAACAGGAACAGTAATTACATTTGAGCCCGACGAATCAATCTTCGGAGATATTTCATTTGATTGGGACAAAATAGTTTCGCACCTTCGGCTTCAAGCTTATTTAGTAAAAAAGCTAAGAATTTCCATTTTCGATTTTCGAGATCACACGGAAAAACTTGACGAGGAAGGTATCTTTTATATGCGAGAGCTTAATCGCGGGGTTCCGTCAATGACTTTCTATTTTGAAGGAGGACTCGAGTCACTTGTTACTTTCCAAAACCGATACCAAAAGCCAATTCACAAAAACGTTTTCTATATTGAAAAGGAAGTAGACGGGGTAAATGTTGAAGTAGCGCTTCAGTACGTGGATGATATTTCGGCTCGTCTTTCAGCTTTTGCAAACAATACATATAACGCCGAAGGCGGAACACACGTCACTGGTTTTAAAACGGCACTGACTAGGACACTAAATGCATACACCAAGAAAAATGGAGCAAAAGATAATGAAGCATTCACTGGGGACGACGTACTTGAGGGTCTTACTGCAGTAATTTCGGTAAAGCTCCAAGAGATTCAATTTGAAGGCCAGACAAAGGGTAAATTAGGCTCTGTGGAGGCACGTGGTGCAACAGAGAGTGTTTTTGGAGATGCATTTGCCAGTTTTCTTGAGGAGCATCCAGATGATGCCCGTGCGGTTATAAATAAAGCCACATTAGCTCTTAAGGCAAGAAAAGCGGCAAAGGCTGCAAAAGATAGCGTACTTAGAAAAGGCGCGCTTGAAGGCCTCACTCTTCCAGGGAAACTTGCCGATTGTCAGGTGAGAAACGCTGACGAAGCAGAGCTTTTCATAGTTGAGGGAGATTCTGCAGGAGGCTCATCAAAACAAGGACGTGACAGGCGGACCCAAGCCATACTTCCTCTTCGCGGGAAAATTCTAAATGTTGAAAGGGCGCGGCTTGATAAAATACTTACATCAAATGAGATAAAGGCACTTGTTGTAGCACTTGGAACAGCAATAGGGGATACATTTGACCTTGAGAAGCTTCGCTATCACAAGATAATTATTGCAACAGACGCTGACGTTGACGGGGCACACATTAGGACGCTTCTACTCACGCTTTTCTATCGTTACTTTAGACCGGTTGTAGACGGAGGTTATCTATACATTGCTCAACCTCCACTCTACAAAATTAAGAAAGGGAAGGATTTTGATTATGCATATACTGAAGCCGAGAAGGATAAGATTGTCGGAAAGGATATTTCTATTCTAGAGGAAGTTGACTCATCGTCTGGTGAAGAGGAGGCGGAAGAAGAGGAGGAGGAAAGCGCAAAGAAAAAGACGAGCAAGATAAGTATTCAAAGATATAAAGGGCTTGGTGAGATGAATCCAAGTGAGCTTTGGGAGACTACGATGGATCCAGAAAGGAGAGTTCTAAAACAAGTTACGGTTGAAGATGCGCAGGAGGCTGATAAGATTTTTGACATTCTTATGGGGACAGACGTCGCATCAAGAAAAAGCTTCATTCAATCAAACGCCAAGGCTGCTAACCTGGATATTTAGACTTATGAAAAAGGAGGAAAAGCGAGGATTACACATATCTCGCTTTATGCGCTCTTTTGCGCGCCTAGATTCGCCTGAAGATATTAAAGTTGTGAGTCTGCCTAATCCTGTGGATAATAGAACCATGAATGAGCGTGGCAGAACCGAAGAGAATAGTAACTCTAAAAGAAGAGTTACAAGCGACAGATTGGTATTTAAAAACGACGGCGAGGAAACGCCGTCGATTGAGCTTAAGAGGGAGGCAAACGAGGAAGAAGGGGTCGTAAGCACCCAAAACTCTGAAAGAATAAGACAGACTCCTAGAAATACCAAGGGAGATGTAAACGCATTTATACAGTGCTTAATTAATGGTGAAAGACGTGACACATTTGATGTTCTTCACGAACTTGATATTAAGGGAGATGATTTGGAAATTTTTCTAAGCATGGCAATTTGCGAACTTGATAGGGTAAGAAGTGTTCGTGTGGGGAACGGAGCAAGTCATGCCGATGAATATCTTTTAAATATGTGCAAGGAGCTAACGGCCCCAGAGCTCGAAGAGGTAATAGTGCTTTTAACTGCGGGAGTGGACCATAGTTATCGCTCGGCTCAAGCGGGAGTGAAGGTGGCAGTGCTTCGCGTCCTTGATTTCATCTATTCAATAAAACACTAAAAAGCCATTCTCCAGTTCTACTCCATGGAGTAGAACTGGAGAATGGGCTAAATAAAAGGAATTGTTTAAAGTTTTTTAAAGATTTAAAGATTTTTAAGATCGGCTGGCTATTTCTCCCTTTAGCTCAGAGATCAACTCGTCCACTTTCTTCTCTCCCACTTCACCTTTGTCTCTGCTTTCTACGTTTACGGTTTTTGAATTCAACTCTTTATCTCCAACTACAAGCAGATATGGCACTTTTTCAGTTTTTCCATTTCTTATCCTCTTTCCAAGAGTCTCATCGCTAGCATCTAGCTCAACTCTGATATCTTCAGCGCGAAGCCTTTCCTCTACTTCTTTAGCAAATTCCCGGTGTCCTTCACCGATTGGAAGAACCTTGGCTTGAACAGGCGAAAGCCAAAGCGGAAATGCTCCGGCGTATTTCTCAATTAAAAAGGCCATGACGCGCTCAATTGCACCAACTGAAGAGCGGTGTACTACAAAAGCCCTTTTTTCCTCTCCATCTTCTCCTACATAAGTGAGATTAAATTTCTCTGGCATACAGAAATCATATTGAACGGTGAAGGCGGTATCCTCTTTGCCATTGGCATTTTTCATTTGAATATCAATCTTTGGTCCATAAAATGCAGCTTCGCCTTCTGCTTCAACAAAATCCGCCTTCCTTTTTGAAAGCATTTCTCTCATTAAATCTTCTCCCTTATCCCATGCGGCATCATTCTCAAAATATTTTTCTTTATCATTCCTGTCACCAAGAGAAAGTCTGTACCAATACTCTTTGCCCAACGTAAGTCCTAAAACTCCCGTTACGTATTCAATTAAATCAAGGGCCTTTTCCATCTCTTCAACAGCTTGCTCTTCATTGGCACAAATTATGTGTGCATCTGCTAAACAGAATGTGCGTACGCGCTGAAGACCCATTAGCTCTCCCGATTGCTCATATCTATATAGCCCAGCTAACTCCCCAATTCTTATTGGGAGTTCACGATAGCTGTGTGGTTTTGAGAGATAAAGTTCAAAATGATGAGGACATGTCATTGGGCGGAGCATAAACTCCTCGTCATCAATAGCCACAGGGGCGTACATTGAATCTTTATAGTGAGGGTAATGTCCGGATTTTTTATACAAATCAAGTTTTGCAATATCAGGAGTGTGAACATGTTGGTATCCACGGCGAATCTCTTCGTCCACTATAAAACGTTCAAGCTCTCTTCTTATTGCAGCGCCTCGGTGAGTAAAAAGAGGAAGCCCCTTCCCTACGTCATTTGAGAAAGTAAATAAATCAAGTTCTTTACCCAATTTCTTGTGGTCGTTTGGCTCTGATTCCTGGTTCATGAGCTCAATATTAACACAGATAGCGCGTATTTAAAGGGCTTTCACGGCTTCAGCCACAATACTTGTGTCCCCATTTCTTGCAGATAAACGCCCTTTTATTGAGATGCAATTTTCAGCCTGGAGAAGATCCTTATGGTTTGTAAATAGGCGAGGGAATATTACAACCTCCACATTGTCTGAAAAATCAGCGATGCGAAGAAATGCCATTTGATCTCCTCCTTTGGTTAAAATTACACGAGCATCTTCAATAATTCCCGAGACCACGGTTTGCATTCCCTCTCTTAACTCTTCTTTTATTTTATGAATATCAGCTGAGCGCTTTTCTAGTTTCTCTCTATATTTATCAAGCGGATGCCCCGAGATGTACAGTCCAAGAAGCTCGCGCTCCCACAATAATTTTTCGTCCATTGAAATTGGATCTGATTTTGGAAGAACGAGAGTAGAGGAGCTATCATTTTGAGGGAGAGCTCCAAAAAGAGAATCTTGACTATCAGGTAAATCTGCGAACTCTTTGCTGTATGAAAGAAGCATCTCAATATTTGAGAGCATAGTTCCTCTTTCTTCAAACTGATCAAGTGCGCCGGATTTAATCAACGACTCAAGTGATTTTCTGTTTAGGTTTTTATCTTGTACGCGCTCAAGGAGATTGGCTATTGAAGTGTATTTTCCATTGTCTTTTCTTTCTTGTATGATGCTGTCTGCTATACCTTCACCAAAGTTTTTAATTGAGTAAAGTCCAAAACGAATTGTGGGCAACTCTCCTGGCACAACGGAAAAATCCCCAAAACTCTCATTAATATCAGGGGGGAGAACGGCGATATCCATACGCTTACACTCATTTATGCCCTCGGCAATTTTCTCAACATCACCTGCATCCGCTGTAAGAACCGCAGACATATATTCAACAGGGAAGTTGGTTTTCATATAAGCGGTTTGATAAGCCACCTTTCCATAGCTTACGGAATGCGCCTTGTTAAAGCCGTATGCAGCAAAAGGCTCAATCCATTTCCATATCCGCTCAGCCTTTGCTCTGTCCCATTTACTTATCTTCATACATCCTTTGATAAACTTCTCTTTTTGCGCGGCCATCTCAGCTGGAATCTTTTTACCCACGGCTTTTCTAAATTTGTCTACCTCTTTCCAAGAATATCCAGCGAGATCGTGCGCCATTATTAGAAGATCGTCTTGATATACCAAGATTCCATTTGTCCTGTTTAAAATTTTCTCAAAAGCTGGGTCAAGATAACTTATTAAATTAGGGTTGTGTTTTCTTTCAATATATTGAGGTATGAATTGCATCGGGCCGGGGCGATAAAGAGCGACCATAACATTTATATCGTGAATAGATGACGGCCTAAGTTCTTTTAGAAAATGAGTCATACCGGAGCCGTTCAATTGGAAAAGCCCCATAGTTTCTCCTCTGGCCAAAGACTCAAAGGTTTTCTTGTCGTCTATTTTTACGTCCTCTATATTAATTTCTACATTTCTTATTTTTCTTACACGCCTAACTGCGTCTGAGAGTATTGCCAAGTTTTTAATTCCTAGGAAATCAAATTTTAGAAGTCCGGCATCCTCAACTGCATACATGTCGTACTGGGTTATTTTCTTGCCACCTTTAGGATCAAACTGAAGCGGTACGTACTCTTCAAGAGCTGTAGGGGCGATAACAACTCCAGCAGCGTGAACAGAGATATGTCTGGCGCACCCCTCGATACTTTTTGCTAGATCTATAATCTCCTTTACATCGCGCTCCTTTTTATATAATTCTCTAAGGTCCGGCATCATCTCCATTGCTCTATCTATAGTCATTGGAAATCCCTGTGAGCCAAATGGAATTATTTTTGCGATTCTATCTCCGAGTCCATACGGATGCCCTAAGGCGCGCGCTACGTCACGAACAGCTGCGCGAGCCATCATAGTTCCGAATGTGCCAATTTGAGCGACTCTATCTTCACCGTATTTCTCACGCGCATATTGTATTACCTCATCGCGTCTGTTATCTGCAAAGTCCATATCAATATCTGGAGGAGAAGGTCTGTCTGGGTTTAGAAATCTTTCAAATGGAATTTGATATTCAAGGGGGTCAACATTCGTAATTTCTGATAAATAAGTCGTGAGAGAGCCCGCCACAGAGCCACGAATTGTTGTGAGTATTTTTTTCTCGTGGGCAAAACGCATCAAATCTCCAACTACTAGAAAATACGGAGAATAGCCTTTGTCTTTAATTATCTTTAGTTCATAATCCAGTCTATCTTTTAGCTCCTTACTTTTTTTAAGACCTTTTTTAGAGATTCCACTTTCTGCAAGTTTTTTTAGTGCACTATCAGCAGTTTCTCCTTTAGAAAGTTTAAAGTCGGGGAATACCCACTTTCCAAGTTCAATCTCTAGATTGCACTTTTCCGAGATTTCTATTGTATTTTGAAGCGCTTGCGGTACGTCCTTAAAGAACTCGTTTGCCTGTTCGTTTGATATAAATGAAAAATCTTCGTTTCTATTACTATCTCTATCAAGAGAAGCACTAGTCTGAATTTTGACCATAGTCTCTCTTGCTAGCCGGTCATTTGGTTTTATGTAGTAGGAATCGTGCGCTGCCACAAGAGGAGTGCTTGTCTCTTTAGCAAACTTTTTAATTGAGTCCATTAAGTTTTGGTGCCCATCAATTTCTGGATGATGTGTTATTTCAAGATAGACATTATCTTTACCAAAAACTTTCTTGTACCAATCTATAGTTTCTCTTGCTCGCTCTTCGTCATTTTCACGAATCGCCTTTGTGACTTCACTTGCAAATGACGGCAGGATTGCTATTTGTTCATTATTAAACTCCTCAAGAAGTTCTCTGTCCACTCTAGGTTTGTAGTAGAAACCCTCAAGGTTTGCCTTAGTAACTGACTTAAGAAGATTCCTATAACCTTTTTCGTTTTTAGACAAAAGTACAAGTCTTGAAGTCCTGTTATCAATCCTAGATTCTTTGTCGTGTCTTGTGCGAGGGGCAACGTATGCATCTACTCCAATGATAGGTTTTATATTTTTACTTTTGCAGGTCTTATAAAATTCAATTGCGCCGTATAGATTTCCGTTGTCAGTGAGAGCGAGTGCTGGCATTTCATTTTCAGTAGCAACATCTACTAGGTCTGGAATTTTAGGGAGCGCGTTTAATAGAGAATAATGTGAGTGGGTATGTAGGTGGACGAAGGAGTTCTTCATTTTTCAATTATAACGCCCCTCCTAGCTCTCTGCCAAAATGCATATAATAGGACTATGAAGCATAGATATGTAGTCGGGATAGACGAGGTAGGGCGTGGCCCTATAGCTGGGCCTGTTTCAGTATGCGCGGTTCTTATTCCCAGAAATTTAGGTAGAAAAGATTTCAGAGGAGTTCGTGACTCAAAAAAACTCTCATCGAAAAAAAGAGAAGAATGGTTTTTGTATATGAAAGATAAAAAAGAAAAAGGTCGGCTAAATTATGCGGTAGCATCTGTTGGGCCAAAAAAGATTGACGATATTGGTATATCAAAATCAATAAGACTGGCTACTAAAAGAGCTATAGACAGACTTGGTGTTAGGCCAGAGGAGTGCAAGGTTTTACTTGACGGAGGGCTTAGTGCACCGAGTAAATTTAAAGATCAAAAAACAATAATAAAGGGCGAAGACAAAGAATTTTCAATCGCTCTAGCTTCAGTTATTGCGAAAGTGACTCGAGATAAAAAAATGCGTCGTCTGTCAGGTGTTTACCCACATTATTTATTTGAAGAGCATAAAGGGTATGGAACATTTAAACATTATCAAATTATTAGGAAGAAAGGGATGTGCGAGATTCACAGGAGAAGCTTTATACACCTATAGTTTGAGAGTTGCCATATAAGAAAAAACTGTTATATTTCAAGGATGGGAAGCAGAATGCGCGTTACAAAAGGACATGGAGGAAATAGGCGCTCACATCATGCACTTAGTGAGCCGGGTCTTTCGGAGTGTTCAAATTGCGGCGCCAAACATCTTCGCCATCGTGCTTGCCAGAATTGTGGTCAGTACAAGGGTCGCTCAGTCTTTGATGTTCTTAAAAGAACAGGACGACTTCTAGCTAAAAAAGAAGCTCGTCAAAAAGAAAGACAGGTTGCACCCGAGGAAAAGGTCCCAGAAGAAAAAGCTCCTAAAGCACTTAGTGCAGAAGGACTTTCTAAGCGTGATTAAAACGCAATTGTTCATTTTTTAGTTCTTTATGGCAAATCGCCACCTTTCAAGAAGTATAGTTTTACAAACGCTCTTTGAGTTGGATTTTGAGGATAAGCTCAGTGGGAGTGATAGTGTTGTAGAGGAGGTTTTAGTACGAAATGTTAAGGAGTTTGCACCCGGTATGGGTGATTTTTCATTTATGAAGCAGCTTCTTGAGACAGTTCTCAAAAAAAGAGATGAATTGGATGAGATAATAGAGAAAGCGGCCCCAGAATGGCCGGTAGATAAAATATCTGTTGTAGATAGAAATATTCTTCGTCTCGGACTTTCAGAGCTTTTATTTTCAGACAGAAATGAAGTCCCGGCTAAAGTTGCGATAAATGAAGCAATTGAACTTGGCAAGACATTCGGAGGTGAAAATAGTGGAAGATTTGTAAATGGAGTTCTAGGAGCAGTTTATAAAGAGATTGGAGAGCCAGGCAAAGACGAGGTCTCAAAGAAAAAGAAATCAGACATACCGTTTGAGAAAATGCCAATAGAGAGACTTGGAGGAGCTGTGGTTTACGCAAGGGATGGAGAGGAGGTTTATTTGGCACTTGTGCATGATGTATTTGGTCATTGGACTCTTTCAAAAGGTCACGTAGAAGAGAGTGAGGAATTAAAAGAGGGTATAAAAAGAGTTGTTCTTGAAGAAATTGGTCTTGAGGTGAGCGTTGGAGATGAGCTTGGAAGAAACGAATACGTTGCCACACAGCCTGAAAAGGGAAAGATTAGAAAGCAGGTAGTGTATCATCTTTGTGAATCAAAATTCGTTGAAATTGAACTTGCAGACAAAGGGGGTCTTGACGACGCGAAATGGTTTAAGCTTACAAATATTTTAGACTTAAATTTTTATGACGACATGCTCCCTATTGTTACAAAAGCGATCAATATTTTAGTGAAAAAAGATGAGTGATTACAAAGATTTTGAAAAGAAGATTGGGGTGGTATTTAAGGATGAGTCAAAGTTAATACAAGCTTTCACCCACCGTTCTTATCTAAATGAACACAGGGATTTAGATATAGGTCATAACGAGAGACTAGAGTTTTTGGGCGACGCTGTTCTTGAGCTGGTAGTTACAGATTTTCTTTTCAATAAATACAAAGACAAACCAGAGGGCGAACTAACAGCTTTTCGTTCTGCTCTCGTAAACACCTCCTCATTGTCCGCATCAGCAAATGAGCTTGGGGTAAATGATTACTTAATGCTTTCAAAAGGTGAAGCAAAGGACACAGGTAGAGCAAGGCTCTATATTCTTGCGAACACTTTTGAAGCTATTATTGGAGCAATTTATATGGACCAAGGGTATGATGTGGCTGAAAAATTTATATCAAAAATAATTCTTCATAAGACAGAAGAGATGGTGGACAATAGATTGTGGCAGGATGCTAAAAGTAGATTTCAAGAAGCTTCGCAGGAAAAAGAAAACACTACACCAGCTTATAAGCCCACGAAGGAGACCGGCCCAGACCACGACAAACATTTTATGGTGGGAGTTTATTTGGGAGGCAAGCTAATAGCTGAAGGAGAGGGTAAATCAAAACAAGAAGCAGAGCAGGAGGCAGCTGGTAATGCCCTAGAGAAGAAAGGTTGGTAGGGTTACAATATAGCCTATGTATTTAAAGGGTATAGAGCTTAGTGGCTTTAAGTCGTTTGCAAAAAAGAGTGAATTTGAATTCTCCTCATCAATTTCAGCAATAGTCGGACCAAATGGTTCTGGTAAGTCAAATGTGGCAGAGGCTTTTAGATTTGTTCTAGGAGAGCAGTCTATGAAAAGTATGCGTGGAAAGCGAGGAGAAGATCTTATATGGGGAGGCTCCCAAGCTACACCAAGGTCAAACAGAGCTCTTGTTAAAGTTACTTTTGACAATACTAAAAAGCTCCTAGATCTTGATTTTGATGAAGTTGAAATAGAGAGGATAGTTCACAGAGATGGAATAAACGAATATAAACTAAACGGAAGTTCCGTCAGGTTAAAAGATGTTGTAGAGCTTTTAGCAGGAGCAAATATTGGCTCAACAGGTCATCACATAATCTCTCAAGGGGAGGCCGATAGGATTTTAAATGCTAATTTGCGTGAGCGTCGTGAGATGATAGAGGACGCTCTTGGTCTTAAAATATTCCAATACAAGAAAAATGAAAGTGAAAGAAAACTTGATAGAACTGCTGAAAACATCAAACAAGTTCAGTCGCTAAGAAGGGAAATTGCTCCTCATCTTAAATTTTTAAAAAAACAGGTAGACAAATTAGAAAAAAGCAAAGAGCTTCGTGTAGAACTCAAAGAAAAACTGCATGAGTACTTAAAAAGAGAAGAAGTCTACCTAACTTTTACCGAAGAAGATATTGCCTCAAGAAAAGAAGGCCCCAAATCAAAATTAGAGACGCTCGAGGTGGAGCTTGAAAAAGCGAGGAAGACTTTAGAGTCGGCGAGTAAAGAAGATATTCGTGGGCAGGAAGTCTTAACTATTGAAAGAGAGCTTTCGGGGGCAAGAAGCAAAAGAGATGAACTTTCAAGAGAAGTTGGGCGAATTGAAGGGCAGGTTTCCTTTGCAGAAAGGCACGGGAGCACACCAACTGAAGCAAGCTCTGTTCCAATGTCCGAATTAAAGGCTTTTGAGTCTGAACTAGACGAGAGTTTTAATGAAGCTAACAAGAGCGATGATCCAAAAGCTATACGCCTTGCAATTTCTAAGATAAAAAGCGCGTTCACCTCCCTCATAGAGAAATACTCAAAAGAAAGTGTTGGTACTGAAGCAAAGGAGGAAGTGAGAGCTCTTAAGGAGAAAAAAGAGGCCTTAGATACGGAACTGTCACTAATTGAGAGTCATGTAGATGAATTGAGCGAGACATATAAAAATCTTCAGAATGAAATAGAAACATCAAAGGACGAAGAGAGAGGAGCGGAAAGAGAAGTATTTAGGATTACAACAGAGAAAAGAGAGCTTGAGACCGGGCTTAGAGATATGGCCAGAGAAGAAGAGATGCTTACAAGGGCAAGGGAAGAGTTTAAGCAGAATCTAGAAGAAGGGGCAGTGCTCGGAGGAAGAGAGGTGCTTGATTATAGTAATTTCGATATAGACCACGATTCAGTAGTGAAAGAGTCGCGAGAGATACAAGACGAAAGAAGAAAGACGATAGAGAAAATTAAGATAAGACTTGAAGAGTTTGGAGGAGGCTCCGGCGAGGAGATAATGAAAGAGTACAGAGAAGTGGTGGAAAGAGATGAATTTTTGGAGAGAGAGATTGAAGATTTAGAAAGGTCAGCAGAGACTTTGAAGCAATTAATATCTGATCTGGAGGAAAGACTCGGACTTCAGTTTAGGGAAGGTATTGAAAAGATTAATAAAGAGTTCCAACATTTCTTCGAGCTTCTTTTTGGTGGTGGTACAGCAGAGCTTTCTGTCATAAAGCAACAAAAAAGAAAAAAGAGAGATACTGATATAGAAATATCCGAAGAGGAGATTGATGAGAGTGATGAAACAGAGGAGGGAATAGATATTGAAGTGGCTCTTCCGCGAAAGAAAATTAAAGGACTTGAAATGCTTTCTGGTGGGGAAAGGGCTCTCACCTCAATCTCACTTCTTTTTGCAATGAGCCAAGTTAATCCCCCTCCATTTTTAATTCTTGATGAGACAGACGCCGCTCTTGATGAAGCAAACTCAAGAAAATATAGCACAATGATTAGTGAGCTTTCAGAAAAGACTCAGCTTATTTTAATTACACACAATAGAGAGACTATGAGTGTCGCGGGTATTTTATACGGAGTAACAATGGGAGCAGACGGCGTTTCTAAGCTACTCTCCGTTAAGTTTGAAGACGCGGTAAGGGTGACCAAATAACCCAATATTTGAGCCAAAATTTGCGACTCAACCGGTTGAGTCGATTATTTTTGAAGTATTTTCCAGCTTATTCTTCTCTCGTCTAGGTCTGCGTCAAGAAGCTCTATCTTAACTTCATCTCCAACTGCATATCTTTTCCTGCCTTTTTTACCAACCAAGGAATAACCTCCTTTTTCAAGCTCATAGTAGTCGTCCATATCAGCCAGGCGCACAAGCCCTTCTGCCTTTGTCTTTCTTTCTTCAATAAATATCCCAAAATCAGTGACGCCAGTTATAAGGCCGTTAAATTTCTCACCAATATGCTCTTTCATATATTCAACCTGCTTGTATTTTATACTTTCTCTTTCAGCAGCTACGGCTTCAATTTCACGTTGTGAAGACTTTATGGCTAAATTACTATATCTCTTCAGTTCGTCATTTGGAATTGGAGATTTGTCTAAATGTCCAAAAAATATTCTGTGCGCCATCATATCGGGGTAGCGTCGTATTGGTGAAGTGAAGTGAGTGTAGTGTCTAAATGAGAGGCTAAAGTGACCTATATTTTTTGTTGAATAAATCGCTTTTGCCATTGAGCGAATGGTGGCCATTTGGATTAATTTCTCTTCAGGTTTTCCCTTAATGCTTTCAAGTAATTTATTTATTTCTTTTGAAGACATTTCACCTTTTTTTGTCTTAATATCGTAGCCAATTGCGCGAAGAAATATCTCAAGTTCAGCAATTTTTTCATTTTTTGGAACATCGTGAATTCTATAGATAAAAGTGGGCGTGCCTAGGCCCTGCGCCTTGCATAATTCAAAGATAAATTCAGCCACGCCCTTGTTTGCCATAAGCATAAAATCCTCAATCAAAAGATTTGTCTCAAGGCGTTCCTTTACCACTACATCTATTGGCATCCCCTTTTCGTTTAATTTAAATTTGACTTCATCTTGCTCAAAAGAAATAGCGCCCTCTTTCATTCTCTTGACTCTTATTTTCTTAGCCAAGTCTCTTATCTTTGTTAGTTCATCTATAAAAACCCCGTTCTTTTCATCAAGTACATCCTGCGCCTCTTTGTAGGTAAATCTTTTGTCAGAGTGGATAATGGTTTTTCCAAACCACTTATCTTTAATTTCACCACTGCTATCAAGTGTAAATACTGCAGAAAAAGTAAGTCTATCCTCATCTGGTTTTAGACTACATATATCGTTTGAAAGTATTTCAGGAAGCATGGGAATAGTACGGTCTACTAAGTAAACAGACGTACCTCTTTTTTGCGCTTCCTTATCTACTTCACTATTTGGACGCACATAGTGAGTAACGTCAGCTATGTGAATTCCCACCTCTATATTTCCATTCGGAAGAGTTTTCACGGACAGAGCATCATCAAAATCTTTCGCATCATCTGGATCAATGGTAAATGTTGGAGTATCTCTAAAATCTCTTCTTTTGTTTATTTCCTCATCGGTAATTTTTCGATTATCATTTATCTCTTTTGCCTCTTTTTCTACTTCCTTTGGAAAACTTGTATCAAATTCGTGTCCAAGGACTATGGCTTGCATCTCAGTCTCATGCTCTCCTTTCATTCCCAAAGTTCTTAGCACTGCTCCTTCTGGATATTCATCTCCTTTTTCCCAGCGAGTAATTTCTACTAAGGCTTTCGTACCTTCCTTAATCCTTTTTTTCTCTGCGTCTTTAGTAGAGATGTCAGCATACATTCGCCTGTCATCGGAAACTAGGAAAAATCCTTCCTCGTCTCTTTCAATAGTTCCCACAAACTGAGTCTTGTCTCTTTCAAGTATTTCAACAACTTTTCCTTGCTGGCGTTTATCTCCCCTAGTCTTAACAAGCCTTGCCTCAACCATATCTCCGTTAAGGGCGGTGTTTAGATTCTCAAATGGAATTTCAATATCTTTTTCAAATCCTTCAAGAGGAACATATCCGGTACCACGTGCAGTAACGCTTATTATTCCTTTGAACTTCTTTCCTGCATCACTATTTTTCATTGATAGAGTATAACCTATTGAATAAATATATGGCTCTGATAGTATTTAAATATCCGGATCCCGACTTGACCTGACCCGATCCGGTGATTGGCGGAATACCCACCATCGTCAGTGTCCTCCCTGTTGCCTCGGGGCGCCGCGCAAGCGCGGCGCCCCATTTTCGTTGACAAATACCGTTATTCTGGTAAATTTTGGTCTTAATGCTAAAGATTCGCTTGCAGAGAATAGGAAGGAAAAATGACCCGTCATTTCGGGTTGTTGTTGTTGATTCACACCAAGGACCGAAGAGCGGAAAATATGTTGAGCTTCTTGGCTCGTATAATCCCAAACTAAATACAGTTTCTATAGACGACGAGCGTGCCAAGTATTGGATAGGGCACGGTGCGCAAGTATCAGACACAGTTCATAATATTCTAGTTAAAGAGGGTGCTATTTCTGGAGAAAAGATAAATGTGTTACCAAAGAAATCTCCTGTAGTTAAGGAGGAAGAGGCCGAGGTTAAAGACGAGTCTAAAAATGAGCCTAAAGAAGAGTCAAAAGAAGGCGAAAGCGAAGAATCAGCTCTTGAGGAAGCGGTAGAAGAAAAGCCTGCTGAAGAGGAAGAGGGAAAAGAAGAAGCAGATTCTCCGGCCGAAGAAAAAGAGGAGGAAGAAAAGAAAGAGTAGTTTGACTTCTACTTATATTGTGTAATCATTGCGGCAACGGCTCATGGGTCGAATGCCGGTTTTTACTTTAAGCTAGTGCGACAATATGGAAGACGATCAGAATTTTCTTGAGCACGTAGTTAAATCGCTAGTTGATAACCCAAACGATGTAAAAATCAACCGAACGGTAGATGAGATGGGAGTACTCCTTACCTTATCTGTAAACCGCGAGGACATGGGGAAGATTATTGGCCGATCAGGTAACACTGCAAAGGCAATAAGAACTCTTCTTCGTGTAGTCGGAATGAAAAACGACGCAAGGGTTAATCTCAAAATAGAGGAGCCTGAAGGAGGTACTGGAGGAGCTCCTACTGAAGATGTAACTAAGTCAGTTGACGAGGCGATGGAGGACCTCAAGCTTTAAAGGACTCTAATGTTCTCGACATGAAGCAAAAATCGTGGCACAATCGTGTCACGATTTTTGCTTTTGTATTTATATGATTCACTTTCACATAATTACACTCTTTCCGGAAAGCATTGAGGGATATCTTAAATCCTCAATTATTGGACGTGCAGAAAAGGATAAGAAGATAAAAATCTCCTATTATAATCCACGTGATTTTACAAAAGACAGACACAAGAGAGTTGACAGGCGTCCTTATGGTGGGGGTCCCGGGATGGTGCTTGAGGCGGAGGCTGTGCTTAGAGCAGTAGAAAAGGCGGTTGGGAAGAAGAAAGATGTAGTGACAATTTTCTTTTCTCCGGGAGGTAAGGAATTTAATACAAAGGTAGCTAAGTCGCTGTCAAAAAATGCAAAGCATGTAGTACTTATAGCAGGTCATTATGAGGGAGTAGATGCGAGAGTGAGAAAAATTCTAAAAGCAAAAGAAATTTCGGTTGGACCATATGTACTAACTGGGGGAGAGCTTCCGTCTGCAATTTTAATAGATGCGACTACAAGGCAAATTAAAGGAGTTCTTGGAAATTATAGCTCTCTTGAGGAGGGCAGAGTGGCAAGTAAGGATGTCTATACGCGCCCGGAGGTTTTTAGATGGAAGGGAAAAGAGTACAAAGTGCCAAAAGTGCTTTTATCAGGACATCACAAAGAGATAGAAAAATGGCGCCACAAAAAGAGCTAGTTGACAAGAGGGTTGGCTTAAGGTAGTATGATTTCGGGTCAAATTCGGGAAGGAGGAACTTCCCAGACCCACTGAGGAAGAACAAAAACCCAAAGGGGGCTGTTATGACACTTACTGGCTGCATAGTTTGTACGTACAACGACGGGAACGGCGGGACGGAAAAATGCTACCTCTATCAATGTCCCAAAACCCGGCCAACCAAAGAAAAGGGACGAGTGGCCCCCCCAAGAAGCCACAGGTCCTCACCAACAAGTAGAGACGGAAACCCCGCTCCGAACCCAGCGGACACGGACAGGGACGGTTGCTAGGAGCGTGATTCGAAGGCGCTTCAGTTGAAGAATCGCCGCGACGCACTCTAGCGTCGCGGCGAATTTCCTTTGTATAAAGAATTTGACAGAATTATCCTTCTCCTCTATACTCTATTTATTCAGAGAGATTGAGTCTTTGGTGGAGAGGACACATTTTTTTACAAATCAAATCGAGAAAATTACGTAGAGTTTTTTATAACAATTTTCTCGAGGACGGCGCAAAAGGGAATAACTCTTTTTTGTGCCCGTATTTTGCTGTATAACGAATGGCGATAAAAAAACTTGATCAAAAGCAATTCGGTCGCTTTAAGGAGCCGCTTGCGCCAATGCCACATTTCATAAAGGCGCAGACGGATTCTTTTGAGTTACTACTTAAAGAAGGTATTGGAGAAATCTTCAAAGAGTTTTCTCCTATTAGTGATTACTCCGGCAAGAAGTTTGACCTGGAGTTTCTTTCTTTTGAAATGGGGGAGCCAAAGTATGATGAATACTTTGCAAAGAAAAATGTGCTCACCTACGATGCACCTCTTCGTACAATTGCAAAGCTTAAAAACAAGACCACAAGGGAGACCAAAGAACAGGAAATCTTTCTGGCAGACTTTCCAATGATGACTTCACACGGCACCTTCATAATTAATGGTGCAGAGCGCGCAATAGTTCCACAGCTTGCGCGCTCTTTTGGTGTTTTCTTTACAACAAAGGAAATGAAAGGAAAGAATCAGTTTGGAGCAAAGATTATTCCAATGCGCGGCGCGTGGGTTGAGCTTGGAAGTGAACCAGACGGTTGTATTTACGTAAAGATTGATAGAAAAAGGAAGTTTCCGGTTACAACACTACTTCGCATAATGGGAGCTAGCTTTGATAAGGATATGTTTGACCTTCTAAAGAGCAATCCTCATTCAAAAGAGATGCTTGAGAAGTGTTTTGAAAAAGATACAGCCACAACAGCTGAAGAGGCTTACATTGAAATTCATAAAAAACTACGTGACGGCGATTTAGCTACCGCCGACAACGCGCGAGAATATATTAGCTCAATATTTAGTGATGAGCGCTACGACCTGTCGCGAGTTGGAAGAAGACATTTCAATATGCGCTTTGGTATGAGTACCGACGACAAGGAGCTTGAGAGAAGAACAATTTCTCTTGATGACGTGGTTAGAATAGTTCTAAATATAGTGGAGCTAAACAACACCCCAGGGGCTGGCGCTGATGATATTGACCACCTTGGTTTTAGGCGAGTTCGCTACGTAGGGGAGCTTCTTCAGCAAAAAATAAGAGTGGGAATGTCTAGAATGAAGAGAAACATTCAAGACAGGATGTCCACTGTTGAAGCGGAAACAATCTTACCTATTCAATTTATAAACCCAAGACCATTTCACGCTGCAGTAAGGGAATTTTTTACAACAAACCAGCTTTCCCAATTCATGGGTCAGCAGAATATACTCTCTGAACTTGAGCACTTAAGAACTCTGTCAGCGCTTGGCCCGGGAGGACTCACCCGTGAGAGAGCTGGATTTGAGGTTCGCGACGTTCACCCAAGTCATTATGGGAGACTCTGCCCTATCCACACTCCTGAAGGTCCAAATATTGGACTAATCCTTCACCTTGCGGTTCATGCAAGGATTAATGAGTTTGGAATAATTGAGACTCCTTATGCAAAGGTTGAAAGTGGAAAGATAACGGGTGAGGTGGCGCATTTAAATGCACTTGAGGAAGAAAAAGAAAATATAGCGCACGCCGCTACTCCATATGATAAAGATGGAAATATAACAGAGGAGCTTGTTGAGGTTCGTATTAAAGGAGAGCCTGGTTTGGTGGACAAAAAGGAAGTTGGCTATATTGATATCGCTCCAAATCAAGCATTTTCAATAGCAACATCAATGATTCCTTTCCTTGAGCACGATGATGCAAACCGCGCTCTTATGGGCTCAAACATGCAAAAGCAAGCTACTCCTTGTATTGTTCCTGATGCTCCTATTGTAGCTACGGGTATTGAAGAGTCTGCGGCAAGAGATTCCGGAAGGTTGATTTATGCCAAGGAAGCAGGAGAGGTAACTTATGTTGATGCAGGGAAAGTGGAAGTAAGCGGTTCAGGTAAAAAAGAAGTTTATCCTCTTGTTACTTTCTCAAGAACAAACGATATGTCGGCATTTCACCAACGACCTGTTGTAGATTTAGGACAGAAAGTCAAAAAAGGCGAGCTTCTAGCTGACGCGTCTTCAACCGACAGAGGGCAAGTAGCACTCGGGCAGAACATTCGCGTGGCCTTTATGTCATGGTCCGGAGCAAACTATGAGGACGCTATTATTATCTCAGAAAGGCTTGTTAAAAACAGTAAGTTTACAAGTATTCACGTTGAGGAATTCACAGTAAGTGTTCGTGACACAAAGCTTGGCCCTGAAGTAACAACTCATGACATACCAAATGTAGGGGAAACAAAACTTAAAAATCTTGACGAGGAAGGGGTTGTAAGAATTGGTGCAGAAGTTCGCCCTGGAGATATTCTTGTAGGAAAGGTAACTCCAAAAGGAGAAACCCAACTTACCCCAGAGGAAAGGCTACTCCGCTCAATTTTTGGGGAGAAAGCTAAAGACGTTAAAGACACATCCTTAAGAATGGAAGGAGGAAAGCGTGGGCGTGTGGTGGGAGTTAAGGTGTTTTCAAGAGAAAATGGTGACAATTTAGATTCCGGAATAATAAAGAAAATTCACGTTGAAATAGCTCAGCTAAGAAATGTCTCTGTTGGAGATAAACTTGCGGGGCGACATGGTAACAAAGGTGTTATCTCGAAAGTGCTTCCCGAGGAGGATATGCCTTACACAAAGGATGGTGAGCCTATTGACTTAATTCTTACACCGCTTGGGGTGCCTAGTCGTATGAACTTGGGGCAGATTCTTGAGCTTCATTTAGGCCTTGCTGCAAACTCTCTTCAATACCAAGCGATCGTACCTCCATTTACTGGAGCAACTGATAAAGAAATACAGGACGAGCTAAAAGAGGCAGGATTTCCTGAAAATGGAAAGATAAAACTTTATGACGGAAGAACAGGAGAGTCATTTGATCAAGATATTGCCGTTGGTTATATGTATATCCTTAAGCTTCATCATATGGTTGAGGACAAGATTCATATGCGTTCAATTGGTCCTTATTCTCTAATTACACAGCAACCTCTTGGTGGGAAAGCTCAAAATGGAGGACAGCGATTTGGGGAGATGGAAGTATGGGCTCTACTTGGCTATGGCGTAGCACATATTTTACGTGAAGTGCTAACTATTAAATCAGACGACATAGTAGGACGTTCTGCAGCATTTGACGCGATAGTTCGAGGTGAAAGGATAACTAATTTACAAACCCCGGCAGCATTTAATGTGCTACTTAAACACTTACGCGGGCTTTCTCTTGATGCAAAACTTGAGCGACTAGAGGACGTTGAAGAAGAAAAATAATATGGAACCAAAAAGAAGAGAACATGATCCAATAAATTTTGATGCAGTGACCCTTAGGCTCGCTTCTCCTGAGCGTATTTTGGATTGGTCATATGGTGAGGTAACAAAGCCGGAGACAATTAACTACAGAACTCAACGCGCAGAGAAAAACGGGCTTTTTGATGAGAAAATTTTTGGACCGGAAAAAGACTATGAATGTTACTGTGGAAAATATCGCGGAATAAGATACAAAGGAATTGTTTGTGATAAATGTGGAGTTGAAGTCACTCGCTCAATAGTTCGTCGCGAGAGGATGGCTAACATTGAGCTTGCGATCCCTGTTGCTCACATTTGGTTTTTAAGAGGAATTCCATCGAGAATTGCTCTTATTCTTGGTCTTTCAGCAAGCGACGTTGAGAAGGTGGCGTATTTTGCAGGATACATAATCACCAAAGTAGATGAGACAGAGAGAGCAAGTCTTCTTAAAGAGCTTGATAGTGAGTATAAAAACAAAGTCGGCGCTTCAAAAGATGCAAAGACAAAGACTAAATTGAAAGAACTTCTAACCGCAACAAAACAAGACATACAAAGCATTCAAGAGATGGCAGTGGTCGACGAGGCTACGTACCATAAATTTGCTGTTAAATATGGAGGTCTTTTTGAGGCAGAGATTGGAGCAGAGGCAGTTTACAACATATTTAAGAATATAAATCTAGATAAGTTAATCAAGAAGTTAAACGAAAGACTAGAAGTGGCAGGCGCAGTAGAGCGTGAGAAATTAAACAAGAGATTAGCGCTTCTAAAGTCAATGAGAAAAGCGGGCGTTCGCCCAGAATGGATGTTTTTGGTAAGGCTTCCGGTTATTCCACCGGCTCTAAGACCAATGGTTCCGCTTGAAGGAGGGAGGCATGCCTCATCTGACGTAAATGACCTCTACCGTAGAGTCATAAACAGAAACAATAGATTAAAGAAGCTTCAGGACATAAATGCGCCAGAGGTAATTCAGAGAAATGAGAAGAGAATTCTTCAGGAGGCAGTTGACGCTCTAATTGATAATTCAATTAGGCACGGAAATACAATGTTCTCTGCTATGAGTCAGTCTCAAAGACGTCCGCTCAAGTCTTTGTCTGATTACCTAAAAGGAAAGCAGGGATACTTTAGAGGAAACCTTCTTGGAAAAAGAGTGGACTATTCCGGGCGTTCCGTGATTGTTATTGGTCCTGATCTTGAGATAGACCAGTGTGGACTTCCAAAACATATGGCGCTTGAGCTATTTAGACCTTTTGTAATAAGTAAGCTTCTTGAAAAAGAACTGGCATATAACATACGAGGAGCCGGAAGATTAATTGAAGACGGAATCCCCGAAGTATGGGCAATCCTTGAGGATGTAATTAAGGACAAACACGTACTTCTAAACCGTGCCCCAACACTTCACAGACAGGGTATTCAGGCTTTCAGACCAATTCTAATTGAAGGAAATGCGATTCAAATTCACCCACTTGTTTGTGAGGCATTTAATGCGGACTTTGACGGTGACCAGATGGCCGTTCACGTCCCTCTTTCAGATGAGGCCCAGCTTGAAGCTAAAGAGATAATGTCAGCAAGAGAAAACGTACTAAAACCGGGAAGCGGTGAGGTTGTAACTAATGCTAGGCAAGACATTATCCTTGGCTGTTATTGGATGACAAAAATAGTTGAGGGTGAAAAGGGAGAAGGTAAATTCTTCCCGTCGCCTAATAATGCGATTACGGCATATGACTTTGAAGACGTAGGATTTCGCTCAAAGATAAAAGTGATGCCTACTACTAGTGACAAATATAAAGATTTTAATGGGGAAGTGTTTGAAACTTCCGTAGGAAGGCTTCTGTTCAACAGTGTTTTGCCTAAGGACTTTCCATTTATAAATGATGAGATGACCAATAAGAAGATGGCAGGTTTGGTTGAAGTTCTTATTGATAAGTACGGACTGGAGGAAATACCTTACATCTTAGACAAAATCAAAAACTTTGGCTTTAAGTATGCAACACACGCCGGTGTTACGTGGAGCCTTTCTGACGTTACGGTTCCTCCTGGAAAAGAGGGAATAGTTGATGAGGCTAAAAAAGAGGCCGCAGAGATTATAGCTCAATACAATGAGGGACTTCTTTCAGCAAATGAAAAGGTTAGGATGCTTGTAAAAGTGTGGCAGGACGTAACAACTAACATCGAAAAACTTCTTCCGGACACACTTGATCCAAACGGCTCTGTTCACGACATGCTTTTCTCTGGTGCACGAGGTTCGGTTAGGCAGTTAAACCAAATGGCAGGGATGAAGGGTCTAATTCAGAATACAAAAGGGGAGGTAATTGACTTCCCTATTATTGCATCGATGAAAGAGGGGCTTACTCCTATTGAATACTTTGTTACTACGCACGGTGCTCGTAAAGGTCTTTCTGACACTGCGCTTCAAACCGCAAAAGCCGGATACCTAACAAGAAGGCTCTTTGATGTGGCGCAAGATATAATCATAACGGAGAATGATTGTTCAACTAAGGAAGGAGTAGAAATAAGTCGCGACAGTGCGTCTGGAATAAAGATTTCATTTGCAAGAAATCTTCGCGGAAGAATACTTTCAGAAGCTGTTAAATCTGGAAGAAAGACACTCTTTGAGAAAGGACATATGCTTAGTGCGGCTGACGCAGAAGTTATAGAGGCTGACGAAGGAGTAGAGGCCGTAATACTTCGTTCACCCATGACATGTAGAACTCCACACGGGATTTGTAAGAAATGTTATGGAGCCGATATTTCAACGAATGAACTTGTAGAGATCGGAGAAGCTATAGGGACAGTAGCAGCGCAAGCCATTGGTGAGCCGGGAACCCAACTTACTATGCGTACTTTCCACACCGGAGGAACCGCAAGTGTTGGTGGAGACATTACCCAAGGACTTCCGCGTGTTGAGGAGGTGTTTGAGCGTCGTCAACCAAAAAACCCAGCCGCAATAGCCCACATTTCAGGAACAGTGTCTGAAATTCGCGACGAAGGAAAGGAGAAAATACTTGTACTTCTTCCAGATGGAACAAGTAAGACCACAAAGAAAAAAGACTTAGAATACCCAATTCACTTTCTTAGAATGCTATTGGTGAAAGTGGGAGACAAAGTAGAGAAAGGACAATTCCTAACAGATGGCTCGGCAAATCTTGAGGAGCATTTTAAATTTGCAGGAAAAGAAGCAACCCAAGAGTACATAATTAGTGAGACAAGTAGAATCTACGAGCTTCAAGGTGTGACTATTTCAAGGAAACACATTGAAGTCATAATTAGGCAGATGTTCTCGCGAAGAAAGATTAAGCAGTCCGGAGACACTGAATTTTCAGTAGGAGATATGGTTGAGGAGTTTGATCTTCTTGCGGAAAACAAGAGAGTTAAAGGTGAAGGAGGCGAGCAGGCTGTTGCCGATGCGCTCCTCCTTGGAATTATGGAAGTGTCTCTTTCAAGAAAGAGCTTCCTTTCGGCTTCTTCATTCCAGAACACAACCCGCGTGCTTATAAATGCGGCTGTTAAGGGTGGAGTAGACAAACTAAGAGGACTTAAGGAGAACGTTATTATCGGAAGGCTAATTCCAGCTGGAACTGGCTACGAAGGAAGTCCTAAGAATGAAAAAGTGGCAGAACTTAAAAGAGAGCTCTCTCAAAAAGACGCCGAAATGAGGGGAGAAGAAGAGTAGTTGAAAGAGGCGGTTGGTGGGACTAATATTGTTTCTATGATCTCTCCAGTAGATCAAATAAAAGAAAGACTAACTATCGTTGATGTAGTTTCCTCGTATATAAAGCTAATTAAGGCTGGTAGGAACTTCAAAGCCCGCTCCCCTTTTTCAAATGAGAAAACGCCGTCCTTTTTTGTTTCTCCTGATAGGGATATGTATTACTGTTTTTCAACCAGCCAAGGAGGGGACATATTCACCTTTACAGAGAAGATGGAAGGAGTGGATTTTAAAGGAGCTTTAAAAATACTTGCGGACAGAGCGGGTGTTGACTTGGTTTATGAAGGTTCTACAAGAAGAGATGAAAAGGAAGTTCTTTATAAGATACTTGATGATGCCACAAGACATTTTGAGGACAATCTTAAAAGAAGGAAAGACGTAAGAGACTATATGAAAGAAAGGGGAGTAAGTGAAAGAACAATGAAAATATTTCGTATAGGCTATGCGCTTGATGAGTGGCAAAACTTGCACGAATATCTTGTAGGGAAAAGGTATAAGGAAAGCGATATAGAGAGCGTGGGTCTTTTAAAACAAGCTGAAAACAACAAACGTAAGTACGACGCATTTCGCGGAAGGATAATCTTTCCAATAAGGGACAATGCCGGAAGAATTGTGGCATTTTCAGGAAGAGTCTTTGAGGGAGGGGAAGGAATGGGTAAATATATAAATTCTCCGGAGACGGCACTTTATCACAAGTCACGCATTTTATTCGGTTATGATTTTGCAAAATCTACCATTAGAAAACATGACTTCTCTATAGTGGTAGAGGGGCAGATGGATGTCTTAATGGCTCATCAGGCTGGTTTTACCAATACGGTTGCGGTCTCAGGCACTTCGCTTACTGAAGAGCAGCTTAAGCTTTTAAATAGGCTGTCAAGAAATATCGTTTTGGCTTTTGATTCCGATGATGCCGGAGTGTCTTCTGTAAAAAGGAGCTCAGAGTTAGCACTTTCTCTTGGAATGGATGTAAAGGTTGCAACTATGAAGAAAGGAAAAGACCCGGCTGATCTTATTAAAGAGAGCAAGGAGAAGTGGAGAAAGACCATAAAAGAATCAAAACACATTATAGAGTTTCTACTCGATCTTTTAGAAGAGGAAAAACTTGATTCAAGGTCGTTTAGGAAGAAAGTTAGTGAAGAGGTACTACCTTTTGTAGCGAGAATTACAAGTAAGATTGATCAGGGACACTTCATAGAGATGGTTTCAAAAAGGATAAACATTCCGGAGGATACTGTAAGAGAGGAAGTATCAAGAATAAAAATAGATACTACAGAAATTAGTGAACCTAAAAGACCGGTAAGTCAAAACAGAGGCACAAGAAGAGACAAGATAGAAAGAAGACTACTCGGTATAATTAATTGGCAAGAGTCTTTAAAAAAGCCGTTAATTGATACCGAGGGACTTAGAAAATCCTTTTCCCGCGTAGTTGGTAAGACTCGTCTAAGTGAATTAGAGGAATCTACTCAAACCAACGAAGACGCCTTTCGCGCCGAGATAGTGCATAGGAACGGTACTATAGATGAAGATATTAAGGAATTAATAAACGCTCTTTCAGTAGAGAATGAAAAGAGTAAGTTATCACGCATAACAGAAGATCTTAAGAGAGCTGAGTCTGAAGGCGACGGCAAGAAAGCAAAGGAGCTTTTGGAGAAGAGTAAGAAACTTTCAGAGGCTATTGCTAAGTTATCAATCAATGAGTAAAGTACTACGTATGCCAAAATCCAAGAAAGTAGCAAAGAAAAAAGCTAAAAAGAAGGTAGCAAAGAGGGCGACCAAGAAGAAATCCCCCAAGCGCTCAATTCGAAAAGCTGTCAGGAAAGCTGTAAAAAAGGTGGTTAAAAAAGCCGCCAAAAAGAAGGTAGCAAAAAAGAAAGTAGTAAAGAAAGCGGCTAAGAAAAAAGTTGCTAAAAAGGCACCTAAGAAAGTTGCTAAAAAAACAAAGAAGTTAAGCAAGAAAGAAAAAGACAAGCAAGATAAAGCAGAAGGGCTTCTTGTAAAAGGACGCGAGCGCGGCTACGTTACATATGACGAGATTCTTAAAGAGTTTCCAAAAATAGAGGAGGACGTGCTTTTCCTTGAGGAAATGTACGAGAAATTTAATACTGCAAATGTAGATGTTCTTGAGGGAGGCGGAATGCTTGAAGAAGCGGCTACAGAGGAGCTTCTAGATAAGAAAAACCTATATAGAAGGGGAAGTGAATCCACATATGATTCTATTCAAATGTATCTTAGAGAGATTGGTCGCTATTCTCTTCTTGTGGCACAGGAAGAAAGAGAACTGGCGCAAAGAATTTTAGACGGAGACGGTGAAGCCAGAAACCTCCTGGCTCGTGCAAACCTTAGGCTGGTAGTATCAATTGCAAAGCGCTACGCAGGACGAAGTCCTGATCTTACTCTTCTTGACCTTATTCAAGAGGGAAATATTGGACTGTTTAAAGCGGTTGATAAATTTGACCACACAAAAGGATACAAGTTCTCAACGTATGCAACGTGGTGGATTAGGCAAGCCATAACAAGAGCGCTAGCCGATCAGTCTAGAACAATTCGTATTCCGGTTCATATGGTTGAGACCATTGCGAAATATAAGCAGGTCTCCCGCAGACTTGCGCAGGACTTAGGGCGTGATCCACTTCCTGAAGAGATTGCAACCGAAATGGGTCTTGAAGTAGAGAAGATTCATAATATTGAAAAGATTAATCAAGACACGGTTTCACTTGAAAATCCTGTAGGAGATGAGGATGACGGAAAAAGTACACTAGGAGACTTTATACCAGATGAAAGAATTCTATCGCCTGACCAGATGTCCGCAAGAAGGATTTTAACCGATCAAGTACATCAGATTCTTCACGAACTTTCACCAAAAGAAAGAAAAATTCTTGAGATGCGTCATGGTCTTGAAGACGGAATTTACCACACACTTGAAGAAGTTGGGAAAGAATTCGGAGTAACACGTGAGCGAATTCGACAAATTGAAGCGAAAGCATTAGAGAAAATACGAACCCACGAGCGCTCAAATCAGCTTAAAAACTACTAAAATTTAGGATAATAGAGCGTGATATACTTGCCTCGATGAGGCAAAAACCTCCTATAGAGCACTGGAGCTACTCTTCCTTGATGTCTTTTTTGAGGAATCCTTTGGCGTGGTATAAGCGCTATGTTGAGAAGGTTTACGACACTCCTTCGTCACCTTCTTCCTTTGTTGGGCGCGCAGGCCATTTAGCACTTGAGAATTTCTATAACGGAATGCCAAGAGATAAGGCAATTGAAAGTGGTCTTAGCTACATACAAAATGTGGCTGATTTTGATATAAATTTTGGCAAAATAAAGACCAATACCGCAAAGAAGAAAAAACGCGTTTCAATGGAGAGGGAATACAATCAAGCAATATCATTCTATTTAAATAGACCGCCAAGACATAAAGTGCTTGGCGTAGAAGTGAGTGGTACTGTTGAGGTGGACGGCTTAGAGCTTCCTATAAAAGCGATTTCAGATTTAGTGGTTTCTTCAAGGGTGGAGAGAGGAGCGGTTGATATAGTTGACCATAAATTTGTTGATACTTTTAGCAGTAAGGGCTCGCAGAAGACTCTTTTTATTATCCAAGCCATATTTAATTACTACACGATAAGCGATTTATATGGAAAGCCTGTAAAGAGATTTATTATCCAGGAATGTAAAAGAAAGAGAAACACAGACGGCTCTTCTCAAATGAGGCGTCACATTATCAACTTTGATGACTGCAAGGAGGAATTTGCTTTATTTCACAGGCTAGTAAACGATGCTACAAAAGAGATTAGCCGCCCCAGAATGTATCTTCCAAACCCATCGGATATGTTTGAGGGGGAGAATTCTTTTGATATATATCGACTAGGTCTGGTTGAGTGATTATCCTTCTTCTTCAATAGTAGGAACACCGATGAAGCCCCCGTCATTAAGGATTGATTGAACAAAACCATCGAGTGAGCTAAACGGTTGTGCCCCCTCAATAGGAACTTGTTCGTCTCCTACAATTATTACTGTGTGCGGAGTGCCGCGAGCACCACTGTCAACAGCTTCTTGGTAGCTTTTTGAAACTTCTTTTCTGAATTTTCTGTCATCAAGACATTTTTCAAACTCATTTCTATCTAGCCCTACTTCCTCCGCAATTTCGGGTAAACGGTCCAGGTTTAGTCCATTGTTTGACGGAGTTACCTCAAACAATCTGTCGGCATATGCCCAGAATCCGTCATTTCCACCAACATCCGCTGCACACTCTGTAGCCTCGGCTTCAATAGTAGCCTTTGAGTGGAGTTGGGCAATTGGGAAGTGGCGGTAGACCCAGGCTACTGTTCCGTCAGCACCATACTTGTCTATTATTTGGTGCATTGAATTGTGGAAATCCTTACAGAATGGACACTCAAAATCAGAATATTCAACAAAAACTATTGGAGCTTCTGGATTTCCAAGGATATGGTCATCCGCGTTAACTGCGGGAACTTGTGGTTCGTCCTTAATATCTGTATCAGTCGGCTTATCAGAAGGTGTGCGATTAGTAAGATATATTGCTCCTCCAATTAGAGCGCCCGCTACTATTACTGCGATTGGAATAGTTAATTTGTTTTCTCCCATATATAATTTAAGATTAGTGATGACATTTTATCATAGTTAAAGTTTTTTCAAGATGGATCTAATTTTTGCCATATTTTTGGGAGTTGTACAGGGTCTAACCGAGTTTCTTCCTATTTCCTCTTCGGGACACCTCATATTAGCTCGGGAGTTTTTTGGAGTTACCGGGTCTTATGACTTGGCAGTAGATGCTCTTCTTCATTTTGCAACAGCCTCCGCGATACTAGTTTACTTTAGGAAAGATTTCTTACGCATATTAAGAAGTCTTTCAAATTGGCTCTCCCGAAGGCCAATGGAGAGCGAAAATAAGACTCTGTTTTTTGCACTTGTTTTTGGTACTTTGCCTGCGGTTGTATTAGGAATACTTCTTGAGGGTTTGATGGAGACTACATTTAGAGACGCAAGCTTGGTTGCATGGGCTTTGATATTGGGCTCCCTACTCATGCTTTTGGGGGAGAGGCTTGGAAGACAGGCTGATAAGATAACTGTCCGCAAAGGGCTCATAATAGGATTTTTCCAATCTCTTGCACTTATTCCTGGGATGAGTCGCTCCGGTATGGCTATTTCAGGTGGGCTATTACTTGGATTAAACAGGGAAGAGGCAACAAAATTTGCATTTATGCTCGGCTTTCCAATTTTAATAGGAGCGGGGCTTGCAAAGGCGGCAGAGCTCTACTCAACAGGAGTGCTCATATCAGACGCTTTTTCTTTGACCCTTTCAATAATTGCAGCATTTACAACAGGACTATTTGCAATACATTATCTTCTTAAGTTTCTTAAAAACCATTCCCTTAATGTATTTATTATTTATAGATTAGCACTCGCAGCTTTGGTTTTGATTCTCTTATAACCCTTACGACCCGCGCTATGTGCGGGTCGTCCTGTGTCTATTTTCGGCTACCTCTCAGGCATGAAGAGATGTGGTCTCCGTAGTAGAGAAGCGGTGAAGTGGCGGCTCCAGACAGAACCACCAAGGCGCCAAGGACTATTAGGTCGGACATGTAGGCCTCACTTTTTAATTGCTACCTAAATAATGCCACAGAAAAATCAGAAAGGTAATGAATGGGTGAGAGTAGAATCCTCCTTTTTCTCCCAGTCCGAAGTATTCAGCTCAATAGTCTTTATGTCGCCACAGTTTTTGTACTTTAACTGACCTTTTTTAAGTGCATAGTCATAGAGCTCCTTGGTGATTTTCACATCATCAAGGCAGTATTTCTTAACTTTCTCTACTTCGCCCTCTTTCCACCATTTCACAGCATCAAGTCCATTTCCGCTTTTATTTGTGCCAAGAGTAGCTTCAGCGACAGAATCTAGTCTCAACCTTTTTCCAAGAGAGTTCTTTATCTCTTTTAGAAGGTCAATACTTTTAATGCTGTGCAAATCTCCGTGATAATACTTATTCAAAAGTGGAATATCAAAGTGGTCAGAATTGTAACCAATTAAAACGTCAGCACTTTCAATCACCGGCCACAGTTCTGAAAACTCTTCCACTAAGTAGGCTCTGTATTTGTCAGTTGAAGAATCATAGACTCCAACTACTGAAATATCTAAAGACTTCGGGTCAAAACCACCCGATCCTAAGAATTCATTACTAGTTTCAATATCAAAGACTATCTTTTTCATCTTCTAGGTAAATTTAGCTCCAGATAGCAGAAGCGATATCTCCTTTACTCACTTCTTTTTCTTCTCCTGTCTCTAGGTTCTTCAGCTTAAATTTTTCACTTTTTATCTCCTCTTCACCAATACAAATCACGTAGGGTATAGACTTCTTGCTCGCAAGTTTTACCTGGTCACCTACTTTTTTACTCGAGGCATCTACCTCAACGTTTAGCCCCACACTCCTTAGTTCGCGGGCGAGTCTGGTTGAGAAATCTACAACATCTTTATCGAGCGTGCACAAGTATAAATCTGTATTTGATTCATATTCTGGCATTAGGTTGTAAGTTTCAAGAAAATCCTTCATTGTCACATCTCCCATTCCAAAACCAACAGCTGAAAGCGGCTCTTCGTCAAAGATAGAGAGCAAGTTGTCATAGCGTCCACCACCAAAAAGAGAGCGTGTATTTTCACCCCCTGTATCATAGACCTCAAACACAATTCCTGTGTAATAGTCAAAGCCGCGCACTATAGCAGTGTTTATTACGACGTTTGTTACTCCCAGACCTTCAAGTCTTCTAACCAGCTCTTCCAAGTTTTTTGATGAGCTCGCCCTTCCTAGAAGCTCGCTTAATTTAGCCGCTTTATCTCCAATAAGACCTTCAAGTTTTTTAGAGAAGTCGTCAATCTTATCCTTTCTATCAAGGAGTCGCATTACACCAGCTCTCTCTCCATCTTTAAGATTAAGTTCATCAAATACTGACTCAAGAAGCCCTCGATCAGAAACTCGTATTTCAAAGTCGCTGTCCTCGGCACCGAAGGCTCTCATTATCTCTGAAGCAAGGGCTATTATCTCAACTTCTCCGTCAAGTCCCCCCACTCCAAATATGTCAGCATTTAGTTGCCAGTGCTCACGCAGACGGCCTTTCTGCGGTCTTTCATAGCGAAATACATTTGGAATTGAATACCAGCGCAGAGGCAGCATTAGCTCGCGTCTTTTTGCGGCAAGCATTCTGGCAACAGTTGGGGTCATCTCTGGCCTTAAAGTAACCTCACGCTCACCTCTGTCTTTAAAGTTATATGTTTGCTCATTTACTATCTCATCGCTTGTTTTTCCACGATAGAGCTCTGAAGGCTCAAGGACAGAGGCCGAATATTCTGTATAGCCAAAAGACTCTGCCACCATAGACATAGTGTCAGTTATGTAATTTTGTACGAATTGTTGTTCTGGGTAAAAGTCACGGACTCCTTTATATGACTCCGTGGGAACCCCGTTTTTATTGCTCATAGGCCCAATTGTAGCCTAAATATGTAAACGAGGAACCCCCTCTGGCTTTTCGGCCAGAGGGGGTTCCCGCTGCTCGGTCTACTCTAGTGGGAGCGATATTCCGCTCTTAGTTTAATTTGGGATTTTCTGTGCGAACTCAGCCACACTATTTTTTTATCCCTTAACTACTTATTAATCCGGAATCCTCCAAACAGAGTAAACTTAATTTAAGTATTTATCTTCATTTTTTTAAGTCAATAAGGAAAACAGCCATTTCAGTGGGAAAGCTGTGGAGATGCTGTGTAAAACTAAAAAAAGTTGTGGATAGCTAGTTTCAGGCTTCTAGTATATGCTTCTTAGGTTATGTCTAAGAAGAAAGCGAGAAAAAATGGTCTTGTTGTTAAAAAATCAAAGCCGGGTGCTGGTTTTGGGCTTTTTGTTACAGAACCAATAAAGAAGGGAGAGTTCATAATTGAGTATGTAGGGGAGATCATCCCTACAAAAGAAGCTGACGAGAGGGGAACCAGGTATCTTTTTGATATAAGTACTAGAAGAGTTGTAGATGGTTCGCCTCGCTACAATCTAGCTCGTTATATAAACCACTCTTGCAAGCCAAATTGCGAGCCTGAAATAGATGGAAGTCATATCTATATTTATGCGCTTAGAAATATAAAGGAAGGTGAGGAACTTGGATATGATTACGGCAAAGAATATTTTGCTGAATATCTAAAAGGGTGTTGCAAGTGCGGGAACTGCAACGGCTCAGACAAGATATTAAAAAAATGACAGTCTCTGCGTTTTTCAGACAGCCACAATAGCATCTATTTGAGCTCTGCAGCCCGAATATTAGATCTATAGATCGAAAAATTTACTGACAACTCAAAAAACCCTCCTTAATATCTCAGCCATGGCTGAGATATTAAGGAGGGTTAAAAAATTGTATTCAAAAAATGTTTAAAAATATTCAAAGAGGTATAGCAAAATAAAAAAGCCGGTCCGCAGCGGAAGGGAAAGTCCCTTCCGCTGCAGTACCGTACTTGTTGTGGTCGCCGTCAGGCTGGCACTATCTCGGCCTGATGTTCGAGCGGCTCGTTCTCTGGGCCTCCCACAAGTTTCGCGGGGAAACCGCTGTCACCGGGGTCCGGCCGGTCGTCCACGTCGGCGCCGGCGACCTCGGGCACCAAGACATGACCGCTCTCGCCGATCTCGAAGGCGTGCTCCACGCCGATGACGCCGCCGAGCTTGAGCATCGCGCGGAGCAGGTCGTCACGGTGGAAGCCGCCGTAACCCGCGCTGTCGATCTTGCCGAAGGCCTGAAGTCTGCCGACGATGCTGCCGTACATGTCCGAAAGCGCCTCACGCTCGAACTCCTCGGACCACATGGCCAGGACCTCGGCGCAACCGGCCAGCGTGATGACCGTGGCGTCATCGTCCTCGATGATCTTCAGGAACTGGGCCTCGAGCTCGCCGGTGCCGTTGGCGGTGGCCAGGTCGCGAAGGCGCGCGATGTGGTTCTCGAACTTCTCGTAGCGACCCACGACTACTGCAACCGCCGCGCCGGAAACGGCGATGGCGGCGAAGTTGCCCAGGATGCGACACTCGCTGACTAGGTCCAGATGACCCTGCAAGACGCCCTGGCGGTAGATGTTGGAGGTCTCCGACGAATAGCCGAGGATGTTCATGATCGCACCCGGCAGGACAACGTGGTATTCGGGTAGTTTGTCGATCAGCTGGTTCAATGTACCAACCTCCCATTTTATAGAACAACCCGCCAATTTGGCGGGATCTGCACCCTCTGCGCAGACCAGAGAATGGTAGCATGGGTAATTAATAGTGTCAATATAAAATGTTAAAAGCCGGCACGAACGTAGTGTTCGTGCCGAAGGCGGCCTTAACTAAGCTCAATTAATCTATGTGGTTAGAGAAAATAGACCCTGTATAGCCACAAGCGTAACGACGTTTATTCCCACTATTAATGTAAATATAGGGAGTTTCTCGTCAAAATGTTTTGCGCCTTTCACCGTCGTCCAAATACTATATGTAATAACTATCATTAAAAGCACAACCGCCGCGAGAAATGCTATTGCAAGGGAGTGCACTACCTCAACTAAAATATCCATTTATTTACTCTGTTTAAATATTAATCTCGGCTAAATAGACCGAGCAGCGAATGAAATTATATCATGACTATCTTTAAAAACGACATATTCCACATCAGGTTTCAAATACAAAACACCTCCTTCAAAAGAGGCGTTTTGTTGAGTTTCCTTAGGCGTAGAAACCGACGTATGACAGATATGCTCCCACCGCAAGAGAGAGAAGAAGAAGTCCTCTCAAAAGAGTGTAGTTGTCCTTAAATCTCTTTTTCCAAGAATGCGCGAATTCTGGGTATGCCATATAGACTATTCCTTTAGCAAGTGCCGCCCAACCAAAGAATGTTACAAGACCAACCCAGCTAGCCTCCCAGATGTTGTGTACCAGAACGTGCAAGATTCCTATGATCAGAGATACAAAAGCTATTGTAAAAACAAAATTATCGTCATCCACCAAGTCCATTAGTCTTCTGATTGATTTCTTGTTTATCAAAAAAACAGCACCGACTATTAGGAGATAAAGTCCCCAAGCTTGCGCCAAAAATAGAGATAAATCCATATTTAGATTATTAATGCTAATAGTTTAATTCTATTCCCTTTGTGGCCCCAGGCAATTACGTTGTCCACTTAGAAAGCTAAGACGCCCAATCTATAGAGCAAATTCCCAACCCAGAGAACCAGAATTAAATATGCTGTGGTCCATCCCTTTGTAGCAGGGAAGTAGCGTGAGAAAAGGCGAAAGTGTTTTGAATACCACTTATCGCCGCCACACCAAGAGACTAGGTTAGCACCAATGCTGTCTATAAGAAGCACAAAGAAAACTATTAACTCAAGTGTTATTTCCATACGTTTATTTTAATCTTTTATATAAAAGAAGTGCAATAAAATTGTCAACAGGCAGAAACGAAAAAATCCCCGACTAAAAATAGTGGGGATTTTTTCGTTTTAGCTTCGTTTGTTAAACTTTGCTTACATTCACTGCTTGAGGACCTTTATCACCTTCAGTCACTTCGAACTCTACGTCGTCACCCTCTTTAAGAGAGTCAAACTCAGCATTCTTAAGTTCGTTTGAATGAAAGAACAAGTCCTTCTCTGCGCCTTCATACTTGATAAAGCCGTAGCCCTTATCCATGATGCGCACAATAGTACCTTTTTCCATTTAGAATGAAACTAAACGAGTAAATCTTTGTGCGGTTTTACCCGCACGCTTCAAATACACTCTAAAGATTAAA
The DNA here is from genome assembly GCA_002687905.1 of bacterium. Lineage (GTDB taxonomy): Bacteria > Patescibacteriota > Minisyncoccia > Phycocordibacterales > JABMNX01 > UBA6534. The sequence continues at coordinate 58,539 of NZBM01000007.1, forward strand.
CCCGACTAGTTCTCCTCAGTAGTTATTTGATTTGTGCATTATATTACGCTGCCAGTCAAATGTCAAGAGGTTCAAAAATTAGATTTCTTATTTCTTTCCTTTCTTGCTAGCTCTTTCGGCAAGCATGGTGCGCTTTATAGCGAGACGTTTTTTTGTCTTCTTTGAGCGTGGCGTTCTTCTTTTTTCTATTCCTGTACTTCTTTTTGCCATAATCACGCGATTATACCCAAATATTTAAAAAACGCTATATATCATTTAGCTTTTCCATTTTACTTCGCTTATACTTACACAATGGTTTTTACAAAAAAGAAAAACCAACAAGCTTTGGCGTTTATTGTGCTCTCGGTATCAATTTTTGTTGTTTGGCATGCTGTGACTTTTAATAAAGAAGAAGTAGGAGGTTTTTCCTTTGAGAAAGTACCAGAGGATGTAGTCTTTTTAAGGCATGAGGAGGACGAAAGGATTGCTGAGGAAGAAGGGGGTGTAGCTATGCTTCATTATGCTACGCCTGAGGCAATAGAAAATGGGGGGCCAATATATGGGCGCTTAGGACACACCATAGTTTCAATTGAGTATGAGATTCCAATAGACAGCATAGGAGAGCGCCCAATAGGGAAAGAAGGTGAAGGAGGATTTGATTTGATTATTGAGGAATTAGCGGAAGATAAGAATATTGTTTATGACCATATGCACATTGGTATAGCAAACTCACACACCGGGGGCGAACACCAAGATGATGGGCATAACCATGAACATAATTCCTCACAAAGCCTTCAGGGGGAAGGAGGAGATGTTTATTTGCTTCACTTTATGCTTATCTCGCACGAAGATGAGGTTAGGTACGGTCTAACTTGTAGTTAAAGAGTCGCTCTTGTTGCTGGCTTTTGTTTACAGGTGTTTTGTGTGGGTATAGAATGAAACTGTAGTTATTTTAATTTGCTCTCTATGAACAGTTCAAAAAAAGTTGTTGCAACAACGGTCCTTGTTGTGTTGGTTATTGGTGCTTATTACTTTATACACCAATCAGATGAAGTAGATATAACGGGTTTACATATTATGCCAAATGGCACGGTCATGAATGGTGCTGGCGAAATATTTAAGGATGCAGAAGTGCTTCCTGATGGAAGAATTAAGCTTGGCAATGGAAGAATTGTAGAGAGAGACATATTAAGCTTTCCAAAGCGCGGACCAGAAGACAGGGTGGAGAAATTAGAATATGTGATGAAGGATGGAGTTAAGGAGTTCAATCTTTCCATAGATGAAGTTCAGTGGGAATATGCCGACGGTAAGTATGTTCACGTTTGGGCATTTAATGGCCAGATTCCAGGACCTGAAATCCGTGTCACAGAAGGGGATAAGGTTCGTGTTGTTGTAAAAAACAATCTTTCGTATATGCCAGGGACTACGGTCCATCACCACGGGTTATTACTAAATGGAAGTAAATTTGACGGCGTTCCGGGGCTTGATCAATATCCTATAAAACCTGGCGAGACATTTACTTATGAATATACAGCTAATAATGCGGGGACTCATTTCTATCATACCCACGGCTCAAATCATAAAGACGTGGCAATGCAAGACGATATGGGTCTTTCAGGCGCTTTTATTATTGAACCTCGAAATAGATTTGACGAGAGGCATTCTTCAAATTATGACAAAGAATGGGTTTACATGCTTGACGAGTGGGCAGTTGGAGACAGCGGAGTAAACCACGCACTCCATCTTATGGGTGAGGACGGAGAGCACGTACACCAGACCGCAAACGTTTTTACGATAAATGGGAGAATATTTCCAGATAATTTAACTGGAGAGGACACCATCAAAGTTGATGAAGGCGATAAAGTTTTAATTCGCTTAATAAACAATGGTAGCGAGGCAATTCATCCAATGCATACCCATGGACATCAGTTTGAGTTAATTGCCATTGACGGGAATCTCGTTCCTTTTGCTGCTCGGCAAATAATGGACGTTATAACAGTAAATCCGGGTGAGAGGAGAGATATTTTAATGAGAGCCAACAACCCTGGAACGTGGCTATTCCATTGTCATAACATACACCACGCTATGGGAGGTATGATCCTGGGCTTCTTTTACAATGGATATGAGCCGTGTTGTTTGGACAATCCAGATGAAGCCGAAGAGCTCTTAGAAGATCACACTCATGACGGTAGCGAAGGAGAAGACCACGGGCACTGATTTACACTTGTCTGTTATGGCAAAGAGACTAATTCTCAATTACGAAAGACTCCATTACTATATCAGCATTGTCGTCAAGTATAGTTAATGGGGATAGTTAATGGGAATTAATGGGTTAATGGGGATAAGGGGTTAATGGAAGTTAATGGGGATAAGAGTTAATGGGGATAAGTACAATTAATCACTAAGTTAATGGGAAGTTAATGTTAATGGGTTAATGGGGATAAGTACAATTAATCACTAAGATACGTGGCATAGTATTTTCATGCCACGAATGAATAGAGGTTAATGGGGATAAGTACAATTAATCACTAAGATACGTGGTGTTAATGGGGATAAGTACAATTAATCACTAAGATACGTGGCATAGTATTTTCATGCCACGAATGAATAGAGTAGCGGTAGGTGATACTGTGTATCACGTCATTAACCGCGCAAACGGCAGAGCCACTATCTTTAAGTCAAAGAAAGACTACCAACACTTTGAGAGTCTATTAGGAGAGGGAAAACAATTAGTTGGTATGAGAATTCTTTCGTACTGCATTATGCCAAATCATTGGCATCTAGTGCTTTACCCTAAAAAAAATACAGATATGGGAGAGTTTATGCGCTGGGTAACAACAACGCATGTACGCCAAAGACATTCTCAAACAGAAAGTATTGGGTATGGTCATCTCTATCAAGGTACATACAAGTCATTCCCTGTTGAATCTGATAAGCATCTCATTGACCTAATACGTTACGTTGAACAAAACCCACTTAGAGCTAAACTAGTTAAAAGAGCAGAGAATTGGCAGTTCTCTAGTTTATGGAGAAGAGAGAAAGGTACATCAACACAACAAAAACTTCTTTCTAAATTACCAACAGCACTACCTAATAACTACATTGAAAGTGTTAATCAAATTTTAAATAAAGAAGTTCTAGAAACGCTTAGAAACTCAGTAAACAAAGGCACACCTCTTGGTTCTAGTAAATGGACGAAACGCATGGTGGAGAAATATTGCATGGGTAGTACATTAAGAGAACCTGGGCGTCCTAAAAGTGCATGATATTAGGACACATAAATCAGTGAAATATTGTACTTATCCCCATTAACATG
>NZBM01000008.1 GCA_002687905.1 bacterium
CGCTACCGGATCCAGTTTCCATATACGCCAGAGTGTTTCCGGCTACGGCTTGAAACAGCGTGTGGTATGCGAACTCAAAAAATGAAAATACTTGGTGCGATATGCTGGCATTTTAGATGCCGGATTCGATACAGCTCGGAGAGTATTCAATGAGCAGTGGTATGGATGGCATTTCGTACACAACCGCGACCGGGAAGGCAGCCTCTGCGTCCGTTACCTCGGCTGAGGCGCGACAGGTGGAGATTAATTTTGACGTAATCAGTACGGGCAAATTAGTTGAAGCAGACGGACATTATAAAAATATCTTTGTGGGCGATACAGACCAGACAGACTATGCAAGATATGTACTTACTCTTGAGCCAGATGACGGTGACCCAGCTCCAGCAAAAGACCATATTGTAGAAGGGGATTTGAAAAAATAGACCAGAATTTTGGGGTGTGTAAAGGTGGTTTTACATATCGACATTTTGGGTTAGAGTATATGCATTATCAATAATTGGATATATATGAGTAGTTCAATATTTAATCGCGGAATGATGAGCACCAAGACAATGGTTATCGTTGTTGTTGTGCTTGTTGTCCTTGCAGGAGCGTACTACTACTTCTACGCAGGTGGCGGGGCAGTCACTGACGAAGTAGCGGACGAAATCGCAGCCGCAGCTGACGCTGTCATGGAAGATGACAGTGAGAGCCATGACGATGGTGACGCTATGGATAACGGAAGCGAGGACGCAGACGAAGAGTAATCTTCTTAATATCGGGCATCTGATATATAGATGAGCTCTCGCTAACGTTTGCGTTTGTCGCAGGGCTTGTTTCTTTTTTAAGCCCGTGTGTGCTACTTCTTATCCCGGGCTTCCTAGCATTTCTGGGTGGTAGTACCGTAGCTGAGGCTAAAGAACGCCGGATTGAAATTTTCATCAATTCGGTTTTCTTTGTTCTCGGGTTTTCACTTGTTTTTTCAGCACTAGGAGTGCTTTTAAACTCTTTTCTTTCAGGGGCGGCATATGATATACAATTGTGGCTTTCACGAATCGGTGGGGCATTAATAATCTTTTTCGGCCTCTTTTCCAATGCCAATGAGTAGAATTATTACGAAAATCACCACCACGGCGACCGTAGGAAGAACCGCGTGCTTTGCGTTCTCTGGCAGTCCTTAATATCTCACTAATTTTTGAAAACATATATCGCAAGACAACAATACAGCCACAAAATGGCTCTGTCAAAAGGGAATTATTACCTTAACTAGTTATCCACAATTGTGGCTAATTCGGGCTAGACGAGCGGGCGAGTTGATGTATTCTGACAACATATCCGTTGATGCTTGCATTGGCGGATATATGGAAAACGTCACTCCGGTGGCGTTTTCCACTTTTAGGGGATATCGAAAAACTTTTTATTTAGCAATGCTAGAATTAAGTTGTTGAATATTTTTTATGGAGATTTATCCCTTTTTAACCATTTCTCATATCGTAGGGATCGTACTTGGAGTTGGTGGTGCCACCTTTGCGGAGTTTTTATATCTACGCGCACTTAAAGACGGGGTAGTAGATGCGGAGGAAAAGATAATCCTCGATACGACGTATCGGATAATCCGGATAGGACTTTTTCTTGCTGTAATATCGGGGTTTGGTTTCCTGCTTTTATTCCGCTTTACAGGAGCTGAAGAGCGCCTACTTGACCCAAAGCTCTGGGCAAAGATGAGTATCGTGATAATTCTTGCATTTAACGCAGTACTGCTTACGATGCATAAAATTCCTTTCTGGCTTGGCTCGTCACTTTCCCTTACTTCTTGGTATGCCGCACTAATATTGGGTTCTTGGCGGCCATACCCATACTCATTTATGGAGACCATAATTGCCTACGTAATAGCAGTCTTTGTTGTGGCGTATATCCTTCACCTTATTAGGAGTAGATTCTTACGAAAATCATGAGCAGTATATTTACCACAATGCTAATAACTCATGTAGTAGTAGGAATAATAGGAGTCTCTGCCTCCTACGCGCTTTTAATGGCAATCCTCAAGAAAAAGCCATCTCTCTGGTTTATGAAGCTTTCTGCTTTAATAGCATTCCTTTCTTACTTAGTGTCTTGGGGATCCGGTGGCTACTACTATGTTCTTCGTTATGGAGCAGAAGTGAAACCAGTCATAAAAGCGGGGGATTATCCTTGGGCTCACGGAATATTTATGGAGTCTAAAGAGCACATTTTTCTATTTATCCCAGTCCTTATTTTCACAACACTTTTTATTTTGTGGACACATGGCCACGATGTATTGGCTAATAAAGATTTAAAGAGAGCACTAGCATTTCTGGTATTTATAATATTCTTGTTAGCGCTTTTCGTTACACTTTCAGGAATAATAGTTTCAGATTCAGCCGGATAATATGAAGACTTCACGAAAAAATAAATTAGTTAGTGCGTTTCTTGTAAGTTCCGCGCTTTCTGTGATTGCAGTTGTAGTCCTCACAATAGGGGGAGAGCTTTATAAACCGCTTAAGAATTGGCTAGCTGAAACCTTTACTCATCACTGGGTTGGCAAGGGAATACTAACTTTCGTCGGTTTTTACATTCTTGGACTCCTACTTCAAGTATTTGGAAGTAGGAGTATTAAAATTGTAATAGGGTTAATATACTTACTTTCATTTGTTGCGCTTATCGGAGCTCTTGCTATTATCGGGTTCTATTATTACGAAGTATTTATAGTTGCTCACTAAATAATGAAAAAGAAAAAAATTTTTATCTTACTCGGTCATCCAGATACTGAAACCTCCGTAGGCTCATTTGCAGATGAATACGAAAGAGGGGCGAAAGAAGCAGATCACGAAGTTCATAGAATAAATATTAGTGATTTAAATTTTGATCCAATTCTTCACAAAGGTTACAAGGAGATCCAAGAATTAGAGCCAGATTTGAAAAGGGTTCAAGAAGAGATGAAATGGGCAGACCATTATGTATTCCTTTACCCAAACTGGTGGTGCACAATGCCAGCAGTACTAAAAGGAATGTTTGATCGTATGTTTTTGCCAGGCTTTGCTTTTAATTACAGGAAGAACAAAAAAGGTGGAAATACTATCTTTTGGGACAAGCTGCTATCTGGAAAAAGTGCTCGTATAGTTGTAACAACTGGTTCACACCCACTTCTCATACGTATTTTCTTTGGTGACTATACAAATGAATTATCTAGGGGTATTCTCGGTTTTGCCGGAGTCTCACCAGTTAGGGTAAGCGTCTTTGGGCCTTGCGGAGATACTCCTCCTAAAAAGAAGGAGGGATGGAAAAAGAAGATGTACAGTCTCGGTAGAAAAGGAATCTAGGATGTCACTATCAATAGGAATAGTAGGCCTACCTAATGTAGGCAAATCTACGCTTTTTAATGCGTTAACTAAAAAATCGGTTCCAGCCGAGAATTTTCCGTTTTGTACAATTGACCCTTCCGTTGGTGTGGTAGCAGTTCCAGATAATCGACTCACTCGATTGAGTCGATTATCAAATTCTGAGAAAACAATCTCTGCAGTAATTGAGTTTGTAGATATTGCAGGGCTTGTAAAAGGAGCTGCAGAAGGTGAAGGACTAGGGAACCAGTTTCTCTCAAATATCCGCGAAGTGGATGCAATAGCTGAAGTGGTAAGAATTTTTGACGACACAGACATTACGCATGTGCATGGCGAGGTGGATCCAGTGCGAGATATTGAAGTGATAAATCTTGAGCTCATGATGGCGGATCTTCAGACGGTAAGCAAAAGACAGGGAAGTGTAGCAAAAGACGTTAAGCGAAATGATAAGGATGCAATCTTTAAAGACGCTGTTTTAACAAAACTCTCACAAGGACTTGAAGGAGGAAAATTAGCAAATCAACTTGAGCTTAGTAAAGAAGAATTAGAGGTGGTAAAAGGACTCCATCTTCTTACAATGAAGCCAGTTCTCTATGTACTCAATAAAAAGAATGGGGCGTTTAATTTTGATGATGAGAATGATGAGAGATTTAATAAACTAGTTGAGTTACTTCAAAGTATTGGAGCAAAGTATGTAATAGTTGATGTTGGTGTAGAGCACGAACTTCGTGATGTAAGTGGTGAAGATAAAGAGACGTTTAGGAGAGAGTTTGGTGTAGTTGAGGATGGAGTGGATAATTTAATACGAGTTGGGTATGAACTTTTGGGCCTCATCACTTTTTTCACAACAGGAGAGAAAGAGACACGTGCGTGGACTATTAAAAAAGATTGGATTGCGCCTGAGGCAGGGGCTGCAATTCACTCTGATTTCAGAGATAAATTTATTCGTGCTGATGTAATAGAGTGGGGGCGACTTCTATCAGCAGGATCATACGTAAAGGCAAAAGAAAATGGAGAGCTAAAAACCGTTGGGAAAGATTATATTGTTAAAGATGGTGACGTTATAGAGTTCAGGATTTGATTTACACTTACATAATAGTGTTGTACGATTAGCGTGTATTTATGGAACATAAAGCAAAAATGACACCGAAAGACTTTTTCCTCTGGGTTGCTGCAACTGTTGCACTTTATGTAAGTGCTGTTAGTCTTCTAGCACTTCTTTTTGAGTATATAGATGTTGTTTTTGCTGATCCTCTAAGGAGTTACCAATTCTCTGGTCCAATTAGATTCGCGATGGCTTCTCTTATCATTATTTTCCCGCTCTATATTTATCTCACTCGAAAGCTAAATCAGGATATTAGAGTAAATCCCGAAAAAAAGGATATTGGAATACGAAAGTGGCTTCTTTTTCTTACTTTATTTATTGCCGGGATCACAATAGTGATCGATCTTATTGTTCTCATAAATACCTTTCTTGGCGGGCAAGAATTAACTACTGCATTTCTCCTAAAAGTCCTTTCAGTACTTGTAGTGATCGGTGGCATATTTTTCTACTACCTAAAGGATCTTAAAGGTAAATGGGAGCGTGAACCACAGATGTCAAAAAATATTGGCTGGCTTGTATCAGCTGTCGTACTTCTCTCGATTGTTGGAGGGTTCTTTATAATTGGATCTCCACAGACACAGCGACTCTTGCGTATTGATCAAGAGAAAGTAAATGACCTTTCCTCAATTCAACACCAAATCACAAGCTTCTATCAGCAAAAGGAGCGCTTGCCGAGAGATTTAGACGAGCTTTCTGACCCACTTGTGGGATTCATCTTGCCAACTGATCCACAGACTGATGAGAATTATGGTTACTCGGTGAAGGGAACTCTAACATTTGAGCTTTGCGCTGAATTTAACAAAGAAAGTTCAGAGAAAGAGACAAGGGCAATACGTACACCATTTGGTAAAGTGGTAGATTCAAATTGGGCACACGGTGTTGGAGAGGTTTGTTTTGAGAGAACAATAGACCCAGATAAATTTCCACCACTGAAGTTACTTAGGTAAACCATGCGCTCGTATGATCACCCCATTACAAAGCAAAGCTTGTAACGGGGCAAGCCAAAAGATTAAAGAAACATATAAATAAAAAATGCGTTCGTATGACCACAGGAAAATAGAGGCTAAATGGCAAGAGAAGTGGGAGAAAGAAAAACTATATGAAGTTAAAGATGAAGTAGCGGGACGCAAGAACCGCTACGTTTTGGTTGAATATCCATACCCCTCTGGGAATCTTCATATTGGACACTGGTATGCATTTTCTGTGCCTGACATATACGCCCGCGCAAAGAGAATGCAGGGAGAGAATGTTCTCTTTCCAATGGGCTTTGACTCCTTTGGTCTTCCTGCAGAAAACGCTGCAATAAAGAATAAAGTAGATCCGAGAGAGTGGACAGAGGAGAATATAAAGACAATGACGAAGCAGTTAAAGAGTATGGGAAACTCTTTTGATTGGTCGCGAAGACTGGCTGCGTCAGATCCAGATTATTACAAATGGACACAGTGGCTCTTTCTTAAGTTTCTTGACGCGGGTCTCGCGTATCGCGGGAAGGCGGCAGTTAATTGGGACCCAGTAGACCAGACCGTGCTTGCAAATGAACAAGTTCTTCCAGACGGAACGGGCGAGCGCTCAGGCGCAAAAGTTGAAAGAAGGTATTTAGAACAGTGGTTTATCCGCATTACAGATTACGCAGATCGTCTCGTTGATGATTTAGAGGTTTTGGAGTGGCCGGAGCAAATAAAGGAGTCGCAAAGGAACTGGATAGGGAGAAAAAGCGGAGCAGAGATTGATTTTAAAGTCACCGGGACTTCAGAGAAGATAAAAGTTTTCACAACAAGACCCGATACTCTCTTTGGTGCAACATACATGGTTCTTGCTCCCGAGCATGAGCTAGCAGAGAAGCTAAAAAATAGTATTTCAAACTGGTCAAAGGTTACTAAGTATATAAAAGAGGCAGAACTTAAATCTGATATTGATAGAACAGCACTCGATAAAGAAAAAACAGGAGTGCTACTTGAAGGGGTATCAGCAATTAATCCAGCAAACGAAAGTGAGATACCGGTTTACATCGCTGATTATGTCCTTGCCCACTATGGTACTGGGGCGATTATGGCAGTTCCCGCACACGATGAGCGTGATCATGAATTTGCAGTGAAATTTGGTATTGAAGAAGTAGAAGTAGTTGAAGGAGGAAACATTCCATACACCGGAGAGGGAATTCTTAAAAACTCAGGCGAGTTTAATGGAATGGATAATGAAGATGCAAAGATAAAAATAACCGAGCGTGTTGGGGGAGCGCTTACAAACAATTACAAGCTTCGCGACTGGCTAGTCTCTCGCCAGCGCTACTGGGGTGCGCCAATTCCGGTTGTTTATGATCCAAATGGAAATCCTCATCCTATTCCAGAGGAGCACCTGCCGTGGCTTTTACCGCAGGACATCAGCTTTGATGTAAAAGGAAAATCGCCACTTAGCACTTCCAAGGAATTTGTAGAACGAACAGAGAGTATCTTTGGGCAGGGGTGGACCCCAGAGATGGATACTTTCGACACTTTTGTTGATTCTTCCTGGTATTTCTTAAGATATCTTGACCCAAAAAATGAAAGTGACTTCTCAGACATAAAGAAACAAAAGAAATGGATGCCGGTTGATATGTACTCTGGTGGCGCGGAGCACACGACTATGCACGTCCTTTATTCTAGGTTTTTCTACAAGGCACTCTTTGACCTGAAGCTTGTAACCGATAAGGAGCCTTACAAAGTAAGAATGAATAGAGGAATAATTCTTGGAACAGATGGTGCAAAGATGAGTAAAAGCAAAGGTAATGTCATTGACCCTGACGATCAAGTTAAAAATGTCGGTGCAGATTGTGTGAAAATGTACCTCGCATTTGTTGGACCCTATGGAGAGGTTGGAACATATCCGTGGGATATGGGAGGAATTGCGGGTATCAGACGTTTTCTTGAGAGGGTGTGGGGTGTTTCGGAGAAAGTAGAAGGCACTGAGACAAGTGAGAACGTTAGAAGAGAGCTTAATAAGACTATAAAAAAGGTGGAAGAGGATATAGACGAATTTAAATTTAACACCGCAATAAGCCAGATGATGATTCTTGTAAACAAAATTGAAAAAGAGGGCCCGATATCAAAAGGTGATTTTATGAAATTCCTAAGAGTACTTGCTCCGTTTGCGCCACATTTAACTGAAGAGATATGGGAAGGCATTGGCAATAAGAAATCATTACACCTAGATGATTGGCCGATTTATGAGGAGAAGTATCTACAAAGTGAGGAGGTAAAAATAGCTGTTCAGGTAAACGGCAAAGTGCGGGCAACGATATCTATACCAACAGATTCATCTGAAGAAGAGACTATAAAGGTGGCAAAAAAGGACAATGTGGTTAGCAAGTGGTTAGGGGACAGTAAGGTTAAAAAACAGATCTATGTTAAAAATAGGCTCATAAACTTCGTCACTTGACAGACCCTTGACTAACTGGCAGGGTAGTGATACAAACAACGGGACAAAAAACCTAAATGGCAACACTTACTTTTAAACCAAAGAATGTCACAAAACAGCTTCTCTCTGTGCTGCCCGATCGCGCTCAAGATGTTTTAACTAGTCGTTACGGACTTGGTATAAAGTCTGAAAAAATGACACTAGAGGCGATCGGAAAGAAGTATGGCATTACACGTGAGCGTGTGCGTCAGATTGAGAATTATGCACTTACCAATATAAGGAAGTCTGATGAATTTGATGAGGCAAAGGAGTATTTTGATGAAATAGAGAGAGTTATAGATTCTCTTGGGGGACTTGTTTCGGAAGAGGAGCTTTTAAATGAAATTTCAAAAGATTCAAGTACACAAAACCATATCCATTTTCTTCTTGTGCTTGGAAATACTTTCATTAAAAAGAAAGAGGATTCAGAATTCGGGCATCGCTGGTATGTTGACGAGGGATTAGCCGACGAAGTCCACAAAGCACTGCGAAGTCTTTATACGGGTCTTTCTGATGACGATTTAATTCCAGAGTCTGAGATGTTAAATGCATTTCTTGAGGAGGTTAAAAACCTAAATCAAAAGTACAAAAATGAAGAGATTCTTAGACGATGGCTATCTCTTTCAAAAGGACTTGGGAAAAATCCACTTGGTGAGTGGGGTGTGGCTCAATCTTCAAATGTTAAAGCTAAAGGAATGAGAGATTATGCATATCTAGCTATAAAGCGACACGGTTCTCCAATGCACTTTACTGAAGTGGCGAAGGCTATTGCCGAATTATTTAACAGGAAAGCTCACGTTGCGACTTGTCACAATGAGTTAATTAAAGACAAGAGGTTTGTGTTGGTGGGCAGGGGTCTTTACGCTCTTACAGAATGGGGTTACACAAGCGGAGTAGTAAAGGAAGTAATAAAAGAAATCCTTGGCGAGAGCGGACCCCTTTCAAGAGAAGACATTATAGATAAAGTTAGAAAAGAAAGGTACGTTAAGGTCAATACTGTTTTGGTTAATCTACAGGACACTTCAGTTTTCAAAAGAGATAAACAAGGTAAATACACTCTAGCGTAATCTTATTCACGAATCTTTTTGAGCCTGCTTAAGGGCGGCTTGTTTTGATGTATCATATATTCACAATGAAGACTTTAATAAAAACCTTAGAAGGTTTTGCCATAGCTCCACCGGTAGTACTCACACCAATTTTGTTGGCACTTCTGTATGCTTCCTACAGGATAGTTCCAGAATTTGTAGAGGCTACTTTTAGATCAATTTTTGTCTTATCTCCGATATGGCTTCCAGTTGTATTTGTAATAGTTTTCTGGAAAATATGGGTTCCTTATATTCGTTCATATTTGGAGTTTTATGGTCAGGAAAAGATTTTGCTTGAGGTTCGTATACCTCGGGAAGTTGTAAAGTCACCCCTTGCAATGGAGACGATAATAACTAATTTGCATGCGGGTTTTGGAGAGACGAGTTTTATAGACCGGTATGTTACAGGAAAAACCCGTGCCTGGTTTTCTCTTGAAATAGTTTCTATAGAAGGAGAAATACATTTTTATATTTGGACACGAAAATTCCTTAAAAATTTTATCGAGGCTCAGATATATGGCCAATATCCTGATATGGAAGTAAAGGAAGTAAACGACTATGCTTCTGAATTCTCATATGATAAAGAGAAATACAGTCTCTTCGGGTGTGATCTTCAATTAACAGATTTAGATGCATATCCAATAAAGACATATGTTGACTATGGTCTTTCAGATGATCCTAAAGAGGAACTAAAAGTTGATCCAATGTCAGGGTTTTTTGAGTTTTTAAGTAAGATGGGACCAGGGGAGCAGATTTGGCTTCAGATGATTATTAGAGTTAATAAAGGGGATCGCCCTGAAGATAAAATATTTAAACCCGGATTTCCATTTGGCACTACTACAACATGGAAAGATGAAGCCAAAAGTGAAATAGAAAAAATAAGAAAAGAAGCAACACCGGAAGTGCCAGATTTTAATGATCCAACAAAAGTTACGAGAGGATTTCCAAATCCAACGCCCGGGCAAGTTGAAAAACTGAAGGCAATAGATAGAACGCTTGGGAAAATTCCCTTTGATACGGGTATGCGTGTAATTTATCTTGCGAAAAAAGATAATTTCAATGGTGCAAATATTCCATCTCTACTGTTGTCATTCAGACAATTAAGTGCTCCAAATCATAACTCAATTGGGCCTGTAAGGTGGCATATAATGTTTGATTATCCTTGGCAGGATTTTCGTGGTCTCAGAGAAGAACGTATGAGAAGAAGGCTGGCAGATGCTTACAGAAGGAGAGCCTGGTTTCATTCACCGTATAAAACAAAATCATTTATTATGAGTGCTGAAGAATTAGCAACAATATTTCATTTCCCGGGAGCAGTGTCAGAGGCGCCTTCACTTCCTAGAATAACTTCAAGGCGCGGAGAAGCTCCGGCGAATTTGCCAACGTAATATGGATCAGCTGATTAAAACTAATGTCGGTCTTGCTCAAAATAGAGCGAAAGACTGGTTAAGTAATGATAGAAATCGCTACCTAACGATAGGTTTTGTTGTGCTTGGTGTGGTCTCTTTTTTCCATGTCCTCTTTCTTAGTGCACCGACCGGTTTTCCAATACAGAGCACTATAAAGATTGAAGAAGGAACAACATTGGGACAAATAGTTGATCAGTTTAAGGAAGATAAGTTGATTCGCTCTCCATTTCTAATGAAGGCATTTGTTGTAATTCTTGGTGGAGATAGAAACGTAATGGCAGGCGATTACTATATGGGGGTAAAACAAAATGTAATGGCGATTGCAAGGAGAGTTACGTCAGGTGCCTTTGCGTTTGATCCTATCGCGATAAGTGTTCCCGAGGGAGCAACAATAAGCGATATGTCAATAATATTCTCTCGCCGACTACCTGAGTTTGATGAAAGAAGATTCCTGTCAATAGCAGAAGATGAGGAAGGTTATCTATTCCCTGATACGTATTTCTTTTTGCCAAATACAACTGACGTTCAGGTAGTAGATGTAATGCGTGAGACTTTTAAGAAGCGAATTGAAAGTATATCTGAAGAAATAGAGGCATTTGGCAAATCGGTGGAAGATATAATTATAATGGCCTCTATCTTAGAGAAGGAAGCGCGAAGACTTCAGACAAAAAAGAAGATATCCGGAATCTTATGGAAAAGAATATCTATAGGTATGCCACTTCAAGTTGATGCTGTATTTCCTTACATAATAGGTAAAAATACATTTGAACTTACATTAGAGGACTTGAGAAATGAGTCTCCATACAATACGTATGTACATAAAGGACTTCCACCAACTCCGATAGCAAATCCTGGCCTTAACTCTATACTTGCAGCGGTAACTCCAATCGAGAGTAATTATTTGTTTTATTTAGCAGACAGAGATGGAATTACTCACTACAGCGCGACTTTTGAAGAGCATAAGAGAAAGAAAAGACTTTATCTAAACTAGCTTGTAATAATAGACTTAATAAGTTATCTAAAGGCATGGCTAAAGATGCTAAAACTGTTTTTGTTGGATTAAGTGGGGGAGTTGATTCCTCGGTAGCGGCAGGACTCCTTAAAGATGCCGGTTATAAGGTTGAGGGAGTTTTTATCAAGGTGTGGCGACCGCCTTTTTTGAAGTGCTCGTGGAGTGACGACAGGTTGGACGCTATGCGGGTTTGCGCTCATCTTGAAATCCCTTTTCGTGATCTAGATCTAAGCGGTGAGTACAAGAGTGAAGTAGTTGATTATATGGTTTCAGAGTATAAGAGGGGCAGAACCCCAAATCCTGATGTAATGTGTAATAAACACATTAAGTTTGGAAAATTTCTTGATTATGCAAAAAGAGAAGGAGCGGAATATGTTGCAACAGGTCACTATGCAAGAGTGGAAAAGAGAGGTGGTGAATTTATATTAAAAAAAGGAAAGGATGAAAATAAAGATCAGTCATATTTCTTATGGACGTTAGGAAAAGACGAACTTGAAAATGTATGGTTTCCGATAGGGGATTATAAAAAATCAGAAACAAGAAAATTGGCAGAGAAATTTGGACTTCCAACTGCAAGTAAAAAAGAGAGCCAAGGACTTTGCTTTTTGGGTGAGATTGATTTGAAGGAGTTTTTAGGTGAATTTATGGAGTTAAAATCCGGAGATGTTCTTGATGAGGATGGTAACAAAATCGGTGCTCACGACGGAGCGATAATTTATACAGTAGGACAAAGGCATGGATTTAGGGTTAAGAGTGAGAAAGGATCTCCCCATTATGTTATTTCTCGTGATATGTCCAAAAATACTATTACGGTTTCAACAAAGCCGCCCACTTTAGACATAAAAGATTCTTATAAACTTGAAGACATAAACTGGATAAGTGGTAACCCCAAAGAAGATTACACATATTTTGCTAGGATTCGTCATCAAGGGAGTTTAATACCCTGTAACATTATAGATAGTAATAAAGTAAAGTTTCTATCAAAAGTGGATTCTCTAGCCGCTGGTCAGTCGTTGGTTCTTTATGTCAATGAGTTGTGTATTGGTGGAGGGGTAATAGAATAGAAGCGTGGTAATATATTTCAAATGAAGAAATTGCTCGAAGATCAAAAGACTTTAATATCAGTTGCTGTCCTTGTCCTTGTTGCGGTATTTGTTTATGTCTCAATAGATAGAATTCCTATTGAAAGTCTAACAAAAGGAAATGGAGAAGGCATTGTTGCAAAGCATTTCTATGATGGAAAGGTTCATAAAGTTGTTGGGACAGTTGATTTACCAACTCCTTGTCATTATTTAGAAACGAAGATAGCCGTGGCAGAAAGTTTTCCCGAACAAGTTACGATTCTACTTACTCCAATGTCAAACTCTGAAATGTGCGCGCAAGTAATAACTGAGCAGACTTTTATAGCTTCGTTTGCGGCAGACGGGCGAGCGAGCATTTCAACAAAACTGAATGGAGAAAACGTACCACTTGAGCTTGTTGAAGTTGAGTCAGACAGAGACTTGGAGACTTTCTAATGAAAATGCAAAAACATGCTAATTACAAAAGCTAATGGAGAGCAGGAAGAGTTTGACGATAATAAATTAAAACAATCACTTAAGCGTTCTGGAGCAGAGAAGAGAGTTGCTGACTATATTACCGAGCATGTTGTCTCTGAGCTAAAGGATGGAATGTCTACAGAACAAATCTATAGCCACGCTTTTGATTTACTAAAAAAAGAAGAGCAAGATCCTGCGGCAGCCAGGTATTCTCTTAAAAGGGCGGTGCTTGATCTAGGACCAAGTGGTTTCTCTTTTGAGGATTTTGTTTCAGAGATTTATAGAGAAAAAGGCTACAAAGTTATGACTGGAACAATGGTGGATGGTAAGTGTGCTAGTCACGAAGTAGATATTCTGGCCCACTCAAAAGATCATACATTTGCAGGAGAGATAAAATTTCATAATAAACTTGGTTTTAAGACTGGTTTAAGAGTGGCGCTTTATGTGTTTGCAAGATTCGATGACCTTAGGAACAATAGAGATAATCACGAAGAGGATTACAAAATTGATGATGGATTCCTTATTACAAATACAAAATTCACCAAAAACGCTGAAAAATATGCAAAATGCGTAGGACTTTCTTTAACCGGGTGGAATTACCCAGAAAAAGGAGGACTTCAAGATTTAATAGAGGAGACGTCCCTACATCCAATTACATGTCTTACGTCTCTTTCAAATGAGGAGAAAAAGAAACTTCTTGATAATAAACTAGTGCTTTGTAGGTCCATTAAAGGAAATCACAAAGTGCTCCTTAAGCACGGAATATCGCCCGATAGAGCCCAGAATATTATAAAAGAGGCTTCGGTCTTGTGCCAACCTGGCACTGGGGTGTAAAATGCGCCCATATGGAATTTATACACACACAGACTTTTAGAGTCACAACAGCTTTTATTATAGGTCTAGTAGTCGGGGGTAGCGGGGTTTGGGCACTTTTTGCTAAAAAAGTGGAAGCTCCAGAGGAACAGACAGCAGCAGTAGTAGAGGTAATAAATGAACCAATAGTTGGGTTAGTTGATACAACGCCAAGCACAGAGTTAAGTAAAAACCCAGCAATTCACGTAAGTAATCAATCATCTGGCGATAGCGTAATTATTGAAAAAGTAGTTCTTGAAGAAGACGGTTGGGTAGTAATCCACGAAGGAACGGAAAGCAGTATTGGAAATGCACTTGGCGCTACAAGGCTTGATGCGGGGGAGCACCAGACAACAGTTGAACTTCTTCGCGCAACGGAGGCAGGAAACATTTACAGAGCTGTACTTTATAGAGACAGTGGGGACAGGGCTTTTGGTCTGGATAAAGATTTCCCAGTAATTGATTCGAGTGGGGGCCCTGTAATGACAATGTTTGTAATAAATTAGATGGAAGTATTCGTACCAAGTTCAACACTAATAGTATTTGGTCAATTGCTATTGGCTATGCTCCTTGGAATGCTCCTTGGTACAGAGCGTTCAGTTCTTGCTGGAAAGCGTGCCGGGACTAGAACTTTTGCGCTTGTTTCAATGGGGTCGTGCCTCTTCACTATAGTTTCAGTAATTGTAACTACTAGCTATATCGGAATAGCAAACTTTGACCCAATGCGGCTATCTGCGGGCATTATCACTGGAGTAGGCTTTCTTGGCGCTGGAGTAATAATTTTCCGCGACGATATGCTAAAAGGACTCACCACTGCGGCCGGGCTTTGGGTTTCGGCAGCTATTGGAGTTGCGGTAGGTTTTGGACTATACATAATTGCGATATTTACGACACTTTTGACACTTTTGGTGTTCACAGCCATTTGGTTTATAGAAGACCATTTAAAGGAATGGACCGAAAAGTTTCCTCATATTGGAAAGAAAGAGGAGGAATAGTGGTTGTGCTATACTCAGCCGATGGCAGTATATAACCCAGATCGCGGGAGTACGTGGAACTATGGAGGTGCAAAATGGCGGCTCTCTCGCTCAAAAATAGACTTTTTCATTGAGTGTCCTCGATGCTTTTATTTAGATAACAAACTTGGAACAAAGCGTCCTCCTGGGTATCCGCTAACGCTAAATGTGGCGGTAGACACTCTTTTAAAGAAGGAATTTGATATACATCGAAAAGCTAAAAGCTCGCATCCTTTAATGGAGCAGTATGGAATAGACGCAGTTCCTTTTGAGCACAAAGATATTGATTTATGGCGAGACAATTTTAAAGGCATTGAGTACAAGCACGAGTCGACGGGCTTTACGGTCTCTGGTGCCGTGGATGATGTTTGGGTTAAACCAAATGGAGAATTAATAATTGTTGACTATAAAGCAACAAGCAAAGAAGGTGAGGTAAATTTAGATGCCCCATGGCAAGATGGATATAAAAGACAAATGGAGGTCTACCAGTGGCTTTTTAGACAAAACGGATTTGAAGTTTCAGACACAGGATATTTTGTATATGTAAATGGAGATACTGATAAGGAAGCGTTTGACGGGAAGCTTGAATTTGATGTTAAAGTTCTTCCGTATACTGGAAATGGTGACTGGATTGAAAAGACACTTTTAGATATTAAAAAATGTCTTGATAGCAATTCAATCCCAGAGAAAGGTGAGTTTTGCGAGTATTGTCCGTATAGAGAAGTGTCCGGGAAAAAATTACAAAGGTTATATCTTGAGAGTAAAGAGGATCCCAAGCTTTTCTAATATGTTTAAAGATAGAGTTATAAAAATAGTAAGAGATATACCAAAAGGGAAAACTCTTACTTATAAAGAGGTCGCAGCACTTGCAGGTTCCCCAAACGCATCGCGTGCGGTGGGAAATATAATGAAAGGAAATCTGGACAAAGACGTGCTGTGTCACAGAGTTGTAAAGTCAGACGGCACAACTGGCGGATATAATCGCGGAAAGGACGCAAAAAAGAGAAAACTTCGCGAGGAGGGAGCGATAAAATGAGTAAAACTGACGAGATGAAGAAAGTTCGCGACGAGGTTGTCGGACTCACTGCTTCACCGCTCTATGTTTATCGTAAAGAAAGTGGCAATTTACCTGTGATAGGCGAGGGGAATCACGACGCAAATATTTTATTTGTAGGAGAAGCACCAGGACGAAATGAAGCAAAGACAGGCAGACCTTTTTGCGGAGCCGCCGGAAAAATATTAGACGAACTGTTAGAGTCTATAGGAGTGGCTAGAGAATCTGTTTATATTACAAATATAGTGAAAGACAGACCGCCTGAAAACAGAGACCCGTCGCCATCTGAGATTGAAATATATGGCCCGTTTCTTGATAGGCAGATTGAAATAATTGAGCCTAAAGTAATAGCTCCGCTTGGACGTTACGCTATGGGTTATATAATGGAAAAGTTCGATTTGGGAGCAGAACTAGAACCAATAAGTGTGGCTCATGGGAAATTGTACAAAACCGGTTCACTTTTTGGTGAGATGACAATCTCGCCAATGTATCACCCAGCTGCAGCAATTTATACAAGAGCTCTTAAAGATACACTGCTTGAGGATTTTAAAATACTTAAACAATTTAGATGAAATATACAGAGAGGATAGAAAAAGCAATACAAACCGCATCAACTCTTCATAGGAATCAAAAAAGGAAGAGTGATAAGGAATTACCTTACGTATCGCACCTATTTTCTGTAGCAACAATACTTTCAGAACATACGGACGATGAGGACGTAATTGTTGCTGGGTTTCTACATGACGCGATAGAGGATACAGAGTATACGAAAAAAGAGTTAGAAAAAGACTTTGGAAAAAAGGTTACAGAAATTGTTCTTGATGTTAGTGAGGACAATATAAGGGATGGAAAAGTGAGGCCTTGGAAAGATAGAAAAGAAAGATATATAAAACACTTAAAGGTAGCATCAGAGGACGCACTTCTGGTTTCGACCGCAGATAAGCTCCATAATCTTCATTCGATCATTAATGAATGTGAGAAGGTGGGGAATAAATTTTTGGAAAAACTATCGACTGGTCCAGAAGAACAAATATGGTTTAATGAATCAGTACTTGAAGTTCTAAAAAAGCGAATAGATAACAAGTTGGTAGATAAGTTTGAGGAAGAGGTGATAAAATTCAAAGAATTAGCTTTAAAGTAGTATGTGGCTTTTCTACGCATTTCTTTCAGCAATAGCGGCAGCGGCGGTTGCTATCTTTGCAAAGCTTGGTCTTGAGGACTTAGATTCAACTCTTGCGACCACAATTCGTGCCATCATTATGGCTGGTTTTTTGGTCCTTGTAAGCGTGTTTTTGAAAAAATTTGACGGCTTTTCCTTGACTAGTCTTGGCTCAAAGGAGTGGCTTTTAATATTTGCTGCAGGTATAGCAGGAGCTCTGTCATGGCTCTTTTATTTCTTTGCTCTAAAGGCGGGTATTGCAACAGGCGTAGTAGCGATAGATCGGCTAAGTATAGTCTTTGTTGTATTTCTAGCAGCGCTTTTCTTGGGAGAGACGCTTGGCTGGCAGGCGGTGGTAGGAGCACTTCTAATGGTTGGAGGTGCGCTTTTAATTACACTTCGTTAATTAAGAAATAAGAGGTAAGAGCTCTCTCTCCTTAATCTCCGGCCCAATTCCAGCAAGTCTGAAATTTTCTGGCCTGAGTAGCTTCTTTGCAAGTTCTTCAACTTGCTCTTTTGTTACGGACTCAATTTTTCGCTTCTCCTCTTCAAAGTCGTCTGTTTTTCTATAGAAAAGCTCGTTGTAGGCAAAGTGGTTTGCCACCTTCTCTGTATCTTCAGTCTCTAAGTCAATCTGACCCACAAGATATCCTTTTGCTTTCTCCAATTCCTTTTCACTAATTCCATTCTTAACTACGTCATCATATTCATATCTAATTGCCTCAATTGCCTTTAATACATCTCCGAGTTTTACTCCTGCGCGAGTAGTGAGATAGCCGGTATCTGTAAATCCGTCTGTTTCGGTGTGTATTGAATAACTTAGTCCTTTTTCCTCTCTTACATTTTGGAACATCCTTGCAGACATGTTTCCACCTAATATGGCAGCTAAAACGCGCAGAGTAGGATATTCCTCACTTTGCTCAGACATAGCTCTAACACCGAAGTTTATATGGTACTGTTCGGTGTTTTTTTCTCGAATGGAATATTTTTTCTTTGCCAAATCAGGGTCAAAAGATACGTGCTCTCGATTTTTATCTCCGTCTTCAAACTGGAAGTATTTTTCTGCCTTATCTATATCTTTTTCATCAACAGCTCCCGCTATCGTGATCACAATATTTTTTGGCACGTACAGGTCGTTCATATAATTTCTAAAATCCTGCTGTCTTACTGATTTTATGAATTCTTTTGTTCCAATTTGATCTCGCCCAAGTGGTTGGTCTCCAAAGATGAGGGACTCAATGTCCCACATTATCTGATACGTTGGTGTATCTTGATACATTGCCATTTCCTCAAGTATTACACCTCGCTCCTTTTCAATTTCCTCTGGAGGAAACTTTGCGTGAAGGAGCATATCACTTAATACATCAAGTGATATATCCAAGTTTACCTTTCCCGTTTTTACATAATAGCCGACCTGCTCTTTTCCCGTAAACGCATTAAATTTTCCGCCCACAGCGTCCACTGACTCACTTACTGACTTTGGGGTAGGGAATTTCTTAGCACCTTTAAAGAACATATGCTCAAGGAAATGTGCAATTCCTGATATCTCCATCTCTTCATGTCTTGAGCCGGCGCCAGCAAGGACAAGCGTAGTTACTACGTTTGTACCGGGCATCTCAACCGCCTGAATTCTTAAGCCATTTTTAAGTGTTCTTTTATGTAGCTTCATAAATGCAAATAGTAAGCTAAATCATAATAATTTCAAGAAAGCAAAATAACAGCCATTCTCCACTTCTACTCCATGGAGTAGAAGTGGAGAATGGGTTTTTTGTAAAGTCGTGATGATAAGTGTGAAATTAACGTGATATAACCACGCTAATGGATTTACTTTTTTGGGGACTTACGCTTGGAGTCTTAGGAAAGGTTCTATTGGGTTTTACCGTGCTCTCTGTGCACTGGAAGATTGTAAAGGAGCATAAGATAGGTAAAGTAGTGTTGCGCGAGATTAGGAGAGAGCGCAACTTGGCTATTCTAGGTATTTTGTTTATTGTGGTTGGGTATCTGCTAGAGCTTTCGTTTTACGAATATATAGCGCTCTAGAGATAGAGCACTATGAAAACCGCCGAAATACGAGATAAATACATAAAATTTTTTGAAGAGCGCGGACACGCGCATATCCCTTCTGCTTCTTTAAGGCCGGAGAATGATCCCACGACACTTTTTACCGGTTCTGGTATGCAGCCTCTTTTGCCATATCTATTAGGAGAGAAGCATCCAAAAGGCACTCGTTTGGTAAATTCTCAAAAGGCTTTTAGAGCCGAGGACATAGAAGAAGTAGGGGACAATCGCCACACGACATTTTTTGAAATGCTTGGAAACTGGTCTTTGGGTGAGTATTTCAAAAAAGAGCAATTACCATGGTTCTTTGAATTTTTAACTAATGAAGTCGGTCTTTCAAAAGACAGGCTATGGGTCACTTGTTTTGCGGGAGACGAGAGTTTGGGTATTCCTAAAGACACTGAGTCAGCAGAAATTTGGAAGGGTTTGGGAATTCCCGAGGAGCGCATATGCTACTACGACGCTAAGAAAAATTGGTGGAGTCGTTCCGGCACGCCGGATAAGATGCCAGCAGGCGAGCCGGGTGGGCCAGATTCAGAAGTGTTTTATGACTTTGGCACCGAGCACGACAGCGCCTTTGGCGCGGAGTGTCATCCTAATTGTGATTGTGGTCGCTTTGTTGAGATAGGTAACTCCGTTTTTATGGAGTACATAAAAAAGGAAGATGGAAGTTTTGAGCCACTTCCGCAGAAAAATGTTGATTTTGGAGGAGGGCTTGAGCGTATTACCGCTGCGGCAAATCAAGACCCAGATGTATTTAATGTGGATAGTTTAAATGTGGTTATAGAACATCTTTCAAAAGTTTCCGGAAAGTCATATTTAGATGAGGAGAATAAAGAGTCATTTAGGGTAATAGCAGACCATATGCGAGCGGCAATATTTATGATTGTTGATGGAGTGGTACCAACAAATACAGATGCGGGATACTTCACTCGCAGGCTTATAAGACGCGCAGTACGGCATATGGATAAATTAGGGGTGGACAAAGAGACGCTTCACGGAGTTGTGGCGCCGGTGGTAGAGGTGTATGAGGGAGTATATCCAGAGCTAACAAACAAAAAAGCGGACATTGAGCGCGAGACTGCGCTTGAGGAAGAGAGATTCCGCGCAACTCTAGGTAAAGGCTTGAAACAGTTAGAGAAAGCAAAAGGAGGCAAGCTCTCGGGTAAAGAGGAATTTACACTTTTTTCAACATATGGATTCCCTCTAGAGTTAACTCTAGAGCTAGCTCCTGAATTAAATATAGAAGTGGATGTTGAGGGCTTTAAGGTGGAGATGGCGAGTCACCAAGAGCTATCGCGCGCGGGAGCTGAGCAGAAGTTTAAAGGGGGACTTGCTGATGGCGGGGAGACGACGACACAGCTGCACACTGCGACGCACTTAATGCTTGCAGGTCTTCGGAAGTATCTAGGAGACAATGTCCATCAAGCAGGCTCAAACATCACAACAGAGCGTACGCGCTTTGATTTTACACACCCGGAAAAAGTAGACAGAGAAACGCTAGATAAGGTGGAAAAATATGTTAACGATGCCATCGCGGCTAACGCCGTGATGGAATTAGTTGAGATGCCTAAAAAAGAGGCAAAAGCCTCTGGCGTAGAAGGCAGCTTCTGGGAAAAATATCCAGACACAGTCCAGGTTTATACGCTAAAGAGCAAAGACGGCACAGTATGGAGCCGCGAGCTCTGTGGTGGCCCCCACGTTAAAAACACATCTGAAATAAAAGGTACTTTCAAAATCACCAAAGAGGAATCATCATCGGCAGGAGTGAGGAGAGTGAAAGCTCTGCTTGAATAAAAATTTCCTTAGGTTTTATACAAACTTTTCTAGCAAACACGCTTTACGAAAGCTATAATATGCTAAATATGCGCAAGTTTTTTGGTAGTGAAAAAATTTATCCAACAATTGCACTTTTTGATATTGGGAGTGGGAGCGTGGGCGGAGCTATAGCCAGGTTTTCAGGAGACGATAGACCTACTATCACGTATTCAACAAGAAAATCTCTTCCTCTTCACAAGGAGCTAAACCCAGACAAGCTCTCATATCACACCATCTCTGCGCTTAACGAAGTGGGGAATGAGCTTATAAGAAAAGGGCTAGAGGGAGGCGAGGTTTTTGGGGTCCTGTGCACCGTTTCTTCTCCGTGGAGTACTGTTGAGCCTGCTACAGTTTCAGCAGAAGGAGTTGAGAGGAATATTACGGAGGATTATTTAGAGCGAATACTTGAACAAGGAAGGGAGGATATAAGAAGAAATGCGAGCGATGACCGTTCAGGAATGAATTTAGTAGAGGAAACTGTAGTGAGAACTCTTGCTGACGGGAGAGAGCTTTGGGATCTTGAGTCTCAAAGAGCAAACAGAGTAGATATTTCAATGCTTCAAGGTTTTGTATCAGACAGATTTCATAAACAAGCCGAAGATACTCTAGAGAGAATTTTCGGTGCTACTCCAATAGTCGTTCAGACATCGATTCTTCCTCTGTTTCTTGCAACAAGGGATGTTTACGACGGCTTACTCGATTTTATTCTTGTAGATATATCTGGAGAGGTAACTGACTTAGCTTTGGTGAAAGATGGAATGATAGCGGGAGTTGCATCTTTCCCAATTGGCAAACACTCAACTGCAAGAAATGCAGCAATGAAATCCGGGGTGCACCCAGTTGATTCAATTTCAAATATAAGACTTAGAGTAAATGGTTCGGACAACAGACTCTCATCAATGGATGCAGTTTATCTTCTCCAAAGTGCGCGCGAGTGGGGAAGAGCATTTAACGAAGCGTGCGCCAACCTTGCCGCTCTAGAACCACTCCCAAACACTGTTCTAGTCCACGCGGACTCCGACACTGCCGACTGGTTCGTAAGCCAAATTTCAGGATCTCGCCTTGCTCCGATTACTAAAGGAAAGAGCGATTTGGTAAGTCAGTACATTTCAGAGGATATCCCAGGGAGGCTATGCAATTTTGAGGGCCCAAATATTGGCTATGACACTGGGCTAGGAGTGGCTGCCCTTTACTACAATAGGAGATTACTGTCCTCCTGATGAGCCTCATTTTCCCGCGGGATAGGCTGTGATATAGTGCAAACACTTATGGCAGGGGAATTTAAAGACATAGTTCCGCCAGATAGGCGCTCAATAAGAAAGGTGTCTGTATCTAATTCGCGCCCTCACAGAAGAAGCAAAGTGCACGCAAGCGAAAGTTCAGCTGATGGTGAAAAGAAATCATCTCGTTTTGGGGTTTGGACAATAGCTATTGGTTCAGTAGTTGTATTAGCGCTTGCTTTTTCATATATATTTTCAGGAGCAAAAGTAGAAGTCACTCCCAAACAAAGAACTGTAATTGTTGACGGAGAATTTGAATCATACAAAAACGCAGGTTTTGGTGAACTTGCATACGAGATAATGACAGTTGAAAGAGAGCTTTCAAAAGCAGTAACTGCGACAGGAGAAGAGGATGTATTAGAGAAAGCTTCAGGGAAGCTGCTAGTTTACAACGACCATAGCTCTGCAAACCAGCGCCTTATTACAAACACTAGATTTGAAACACCAGAAGGGCTTGTTTATAGGATAAATAAGTCTGTGGTGGTGCCAGGACAGAAAAAAGAAGACGGAAAAACAGTACCCGGAAGCGTAGAGGTGACGGTCTATGCTGATGAACCCGGAGAGAAATACAATATCGGCTTAACCGATTTCACAATACCTGGATTTAAAGGCGGCCCGAGATTCGAGACATTTTATGCGCGCTCTAAATCATCAATGACCGGAGGCTTTGAAGGAGTTAAAAAGATAGTAGATGAGGAGGACGAAGCAAAAGCAAGAATTGCACTTCAGGCAGATTTACGTGAGCAATTAAAAAGCGATGCACGAGCACAAAAACCTGAAAACTTTTATCTCTTTGATAGTGCTACTTTTGTAGAGTTTGAAGCGGGACAAACCAAATCAAGCGGATCAAATGCCGAAGTGGTGGAAAAAGGAACCCTTTATGGAGTCATATTTGAAAGGGAGGAATTTGCAAAGTTCTTGGCGGAAAATACAGTGGGCGCCCTTGAGAAAGGTGATACCGTAGAGCTGCTGACTCCAGAGAACCTGACACTTAATGTGCCTGGAAATCCATTCCCTTGGAGCGAGGAGAGCTTTAGCTTTGAACTTAGTGGAAATGCTTACTTAATATGGACTTATTCAGAAGACGGGCTTAAGGAGGATCTGGCAGGAAAATCTAAAAGTGCAATTGAGACAGTGCTTTCAGGATATCCAAGTATAACAAGCACAAACGTTGTAGTGAGGCCGTTTTGGAAGAGATCCTTCCCTGAGGAGGAGGACAAGATAAAACTAGAGAGAATCATCACAGCTCCTTGACGATAGCCCTAAAATACTGGTAGTATAGCGAAACCTAAATGGAGGAGAATCAAGATAAGGATAAAAACGAGGCCACGCCTGCCGTAGTGGATGAGGCTCTGCCAAATACTCTTTTTAGGGTAAAGCTTGAAGGAGGTGAGCAGCAGATTGCTTATCTTTCAGGTAAGATGCGAATGCATCGAATTAAGGTCCTTGTTGGCGATAAAGTGCTCGTAGAAGTTGAGCCATATGGTGGCAAGGGCAGAATTGTGAGGCGCTTATAGTGCAGATTATTGATTGAGTTATTGAGCCGCACTCATAAACAGCGCTTTTTTTATATGAATTCCGTTAGAGATTGCAAATTGCGATCGACGGGATATATCTCAAAAGTAAGTAGGAGTATGTAGGTGGTCAGTTATAAGAGTAATGAACGGAAGCGACATGTTGCTTCCTATCTCTAACGGGATGAAAGTCAAAACGTCAGTAAAAAAGTTGTGTAAAGATTGCAAAAGCGTTCGAAGGAAAGGGCGCCTTTATGTAATTTGTGTAAATCCAAGACACAAGCAAAGACAAGGTTAATATGCGTATTTCAGGAATTACAATCCCAGATAATAAAAGACTTGAAATAGGACTTACCGAAGTCCATGGCGTTGGGCGTGCTAGAGCAAAAGATATTCTTGATAGTGCTAAAGTTGACGCCGGGAAAAAGCCGAAAGATTTAAGCACATCTGAAGAGAACACACTGCGTCAAAAAGTTGAGGAGTTTCGGATTGAAGGAGAACTTCGTCGTGAAGTTGCCGGCAATGTGAAACGTCTCAAAGACATAAAGGCATACAGAGGAGACAGGCATGCAAGAAACCTACCAGTAAGGGGCCAGAGGACAAAGACTAACTCTCGCTCTGTTAGAGGAAATGTAAGAAAAACTGCGACTTCAGGTAGAAGAAAG
This sequence comes from bacterium, assembly GCA_002687905.1. Lineage (GTDB taxonomy): Bacteria > Patescibacteriota > Minisyncoccia > Phycocordibacterales > JABMNX01 > UBA6534. Next base: position 24,330 of record NZBM01000008.1, read on the forward strand.
GTAGATAAGAAATAATATGGGAAAGAAAAGGATTATAAAAAAGAGCGGTAGCGGAATGAGTTCAGGGCTCAAAGCTCGTTCTCTTTCAAAAGTTCCAAAGAAAAAACTAGACACTGGAACTCTTCACATTCATGCAACATACAACAACACCAAGATGCTTCTAGCAGACAAGAGCGGAAACACAGTTATATGGTCATCAAGCGGCGCTCTTGGTTTTGCCGGCTCAAGACGCGGCACTCCTTTTGCAGCAGCCAAAGTTGGAGATCTTATAGGTGAGAAAGCAAATACTATGGGAGTGAAGGAAGTAGATGTAGTTATCAAAGGAGTAGGTTCTGGCAGAGAATCGGCACTTCGTTCTTTTGCGGGAAAGGGAATTAATGTCTCAAGAATAAGGGATGTAACCCCAGTTCCTTTTAATGGCCCAAGACCACCTAAGGTCAGACGTGTATAAATATGATTGTTAAGTCAAAATACAAAGTAGCAAAACGCCTAGGCGCAGAAGTGTTTGAAAAAACTCAAACACAGAAATTTGCTGCTACAGCGGCGAGGCGAAAGCAAAAAATGGGCAGGAGACCTAGAAGTTTGTCTGATTTCGGAAGACAGCTCTTAGAGAAGCAAAAAGTTCGCTATACATACGGGATATTAGAAAAGCAGTTCTCTCGATATGTTAAGGAAGTTACAAAGAGTCACAGCCAAGACCCTCTATCGGAGCTTTTCAGAAAACTTGAGATGAGAGTAGATAACGTTGTGTTTCGCCTTGGACTTGCCCCGACACGCCGCCAAGCAAGGCAGATGGTCTCACATGGGCACATTACAGTTGGTGACAAGAAAATGACAATACCATCTCATCATGTGCGTGTAGGTGAAAAAGTAGCGGTAAAGGAAGGAAGTAGAGAAAAGTCTCTTTTCACGCTTCAAGCTGATCGTATAAAAGAATACAACCCACCAAAATGGGTTAAATTTGACGCAAAAAAGTTAAGCGGGGAGGTAACTCAGCTGCCGGTTTACACCACAGTAGATAATCATTTTGATTTGGCTCAAGTACTTGAGTACTACAGCCGTTAATTATTAGTTAATAGTTTTAATATGTCAGACTATAACGTAGCATTGCCATCAAAACCGCGAATCGTTTCAGAGGAAGATTTTGATGGCACATATGAGATAGATGGACTTCACCCGGGATATGGTCACACCTTGGGTAATTCCCTAAGGCGAATAATTCTTTCGTCTCTTCCAGGTGCTGCAATCACTTCAGTAAAAATTGATGGAGTACAGCACGAATTCTCAACAATAGATGGTGTAAAAGAAGACGTGATAACTATTCTTCTTAATCTAAAGAAAGTGCGCCTTCAAATGCTTACAGAAGAACCACAAACTCTTACTCTTTCGGTAAAAGGAGTTAAGTCCGTAACTGCTGGAGACATAACAGCTCCAGGGCAGGTGAATGTTTTAAATCCAGAACAAAACATTCTTGAAATAACCGACAAAAATAAGTCTATAGACATTGAATTTAGGGTAGAAAAAGGACTAGGGTATGTTCCAAAGGAAGTTTTGCAGAAAGACCGAGTAGAAATTGGGACAATATCTCTAGATGCGATATTTACTCCAATTCGTCGAGTTAATTACGAAGTAGAAAATATGCGTGTTGGTGACAGAACTGACTTTAACCGCTTACGTATTTTTATTGAAACAGACGGCACAATTACTCCTAAAGAAGCCCTCGAGCGTTCAATTGAGGTAATGATAAATCAGCTGCGAGCTGTAGTTGGATTTAAGAAAGAAGAGCTTGAGCTCCCAGAGCCAGTAGTTGAAAGTGATGAGCCAGCTCCGGAAGTTAAAGAGGAGAAAAGGCAAGAGATTGATAAGGAGTTCATGAAGACTCGAATTGACTCACTTGATCTAACACCAAGAACGATAAATGCTCTTACTAAGGCAAATATAAGAACCGCAGGAGGACTTGTAAGAAAAAGAGAAGAGGATATATTAGCGATTGAAGGATTGGGGCAAAAAGGCCTTCAGGAAGTAAAAAGAGCACTCTCTAACTTTGGAGTGACTCTTAGGTAAGGAGATATTATGAAGCACCATAAGAGAGAAAGAAAATTTGGACGAGTAGCAAGGCAGAGGACGGCTTTGCTTCGTTCTCTTGCTCGCTCTCTTATTCTTCACGGAAAGATTGAGACCACAGAGGCAAAAGCAAAAGAGCTAAGGCCTTTTATTGAAAAGCTAGTTACTATGGGAAACAAAAAGACCTTAGCTTCAAGGCGAATGATTAGCTCAAGACTGGGTGAGGAAAATCTAGCTTCTAAAAAGCTAGTTGATGAAATTGCGCCAAAATACAAAGACAGAGAAGGAGGATATACCAGAATAACTAAGACAGGCGTGAGCGGGCACGACGCCAGAAAGAATGCAGTTATAGAATTTGTTTAATATGAAGCACGAAATTGACGCAACAGGAAAGAAGTTAGGAAGAATCGCGACAGAGGCGGCGCATATTCTTCTTGGTAAGGGAAGTGTTGATTTTGAAAAGCATATTGCTGCGGATGTAAAAGTTGATGTTACAAACGCTTCAAAAATGGACGTTGGAGAGAAGAAGATGGAGCAAAAGGAATACACAAGATACTCCGGCTACCCAGGTGGACTAAAGATTGAAACAGCAGGCGACATCGTAGCAAAGAAAGGACATTCAGAATTAATAAGAAAGGCAGTCTACGGAATGCTTCCTTCAAATAGGTTGAGAAAAACTCGTCTAAAGAATTTAAATATCACTGAATAATATGGCAACCGCAAATAAATACATTGAGGCCGTGGGACGACGAAAAACAGCTGTAGCAAGAGTGCGGCTTACTAAGAACTCTAAAAACGATATTGTAATAAATGAAAAGAGTTTAAAAGAGTATTTTCCTGTCCCCAAAAACCAAAGAGCCGTTGAAGAGGCTTTTGGGCCGTCAAAAGACACTTTTTCTGTGTCAGCTAAAGTAATTGGGGGTGGTACTACCGCTCAATCTGAAGCGATACGACACGGAATAGCGCGTGCGCTAGTTAAGAACAACGAGGAGCTACGAAAAGAGCTCAAGCAAGCCGGATATCTAAAACGCGATCCTCGTATGAAAGAGCGCAAGAAGTTTGGACTAAAAGGAGCAAGGCGTGCACCTCAGTGGAGCAAGCGGTAGTACACTAAAAACCTTACGATATATCGTAAGGTTATGAGTTAAATATAGATTTAGATTTCTATGCCTAAGAAAAAAGCAGACCTAGAAAATATTGACAACGTACAAGACGCGGGGCATAATGATGTTGTTTTTGAACCTGAGGACGAGAGTTCTAAGGATGCTATAGCCAAGCTTCGAAAGAAGCTAAAAGAATGTCAAGCTGAAAAACAAGAGTACCTTGATGGATGGCAAAGAGCTAAAGCAGACGTCCTAAATTCAAAAAAAGCAGGCTCCGAGCTTATAAAAAGCGTACGTGAGGATACTCAAGATGAAGTTCTGATGTCTCTGATACCGATTTTAGATAGCTTTGAAGTCGCAATGAAGGGAGAGGCTTGGGAGAGCGTTGATGAAAACTGGAAAGTTGGAGTCACTCATATTCAAAGCAAGTTTATAAACACTTTAGAGGAATATGGAATTGAAGTTTATGGAGAAATTGGAGAGGAATTTGATCCCAACCTTCACGAATCAATGAGCGTTAAAGAAGTAGAAGACAACTCTTCCAAAGGTTCAATAGTTGAAGTATTGCAAAGAGGATATAAAAGAGGGAATAATATTGTCCGACCTGCAAAAGTAGTAGTTAATAAATAAAAATATGAGCAAAATTTTAGGAATAGATTTAGGTACTACAAACTCCGCAATGGCGGCAGTCGTTAGTGGTGAGTCAACAATCGTGGAAAATGCAGAAGGTAATCGTACGACTCCTTCTGTAGTTACTGTCTCAAAGACCAATGAGCGTCTCGTAGGAGTCTTAGCGAAGCGCCAAGCAGTTACAAATCCTAAGAACACAATTTACGGGATTAAGCGTTTTGTTGGCCATCGATTTGATGATAGTGAGGTAACTAAAGACAAAGACACCGTGCCTTTTGAAATAAAGAAAGGAAGCGATGGAGGAGTACTTGTTAATTTAAGCGATAAAGATCATCGCCCAGAAGAGATCTCAGCAATGGTTCTTCAGAAGATGAAGAAAGATGCTGAAGCAAAGCTTGGCGAAGAGATAAAGGAAGCTGTTATCACTGTGCCGGCTTACTTTGACGACGCGCAGAGAAAAGCTACTAAGGATGCGGGGCAGATTGCAGGGCTTGAGGTAAAGAGAATTATAAACGAGCCAACAGCTGCAGCGCTTGCCTACGGTTTTGATAAGAAAAAGAACGAACAGATTGTGGTTTATGACTTTGGAGGTGGAACTTTTGACGTCTCTGTCCTTGAGGTGGGGGATGACGTTATCGAAGTGAAATCAACTGACGGCGATTCTCACATGGGAGGCCGCGATATTGACCAAAAAATCATTAAGTGGATTGCAGAGGAATTTAAGAAAGAAAGCGGTATTGATATTACCGGCGACCCTCTTGCACTTCAGCGCCTTGATGAGGCGGCAGAGAAGGCAAAAATAGAGCTATCAACCGCAGCGGAGAGCGAGATTAACATTCCATTTATAACGTCTGACGCAAGTGGGCCAAAGCATCTTCTCCTAAAGCTCACACGAGCGACTCTTGAGGAGCTTGCAGGTGAGTTTATAGACAAGTCTGTTGAGATCACAAAAAGAGCTATAGAGGCATCTCCATTTTCAGTCTCTGACATAGATGAGGTGATTCTTGTTGGTGGACAGACCCGTATGCCGCTTATAACAGAGAAAGCAAAAGAGCTATTCGGAATGGAACCAAACAAATCAATTAACCCGGATGAAGTGGTGGCGCTTGGAGCTGCAATTCAGGCAGGAATCCTTCAGGGAGACGTAAAAGACGTACTTCTTCTTGATGTTATTCCACTATCGCTTGGTCTTGAGACACTCGGTGGTGTAGCAACAAAGCTCATTGAAAGGAATACCACTATTCCGACTTCTAAATCACAGGTCTTCTCAACTGCAGCAGACAATCAGACATCAGTTGAGGTACACGTCGTACAGGGGGAGCGTTCAATGTCAGCGGACAATAAGAGTTTAGGGCGATTTATTCTAGACGGTATTCCGCCTGCACCGCGTGGTATGCCACAAGTGGAAGTATCATTTGATATAGATGCAAATGGAATTCTAAATGTAAAGGCTAAAGACAAGTCCTCTGGTAAGGAGCAGTCAATTAAAATTGAGGCAAGCTCAGGCCTTACGGATGAAGACATTGAAAAGATGAAAAAAGATGCAGAGACTCATGCTGATGAGGACAAGAAAAAGACTGAGCTCATTGAGGCGAAAAATCTTGCAGAGCAGCTTGCATACACTGCAGAGAAAGCGCTTAAAGACGCAGGAGATAAAGTGCCTGCTGATATAAAGAGTGATGTGGAGGATAAAGTAAAAGCACTGCGAGAGGCAAAAGATAAGGATGACCTAGAGGCAATTAAAAGCGCGATTGAAGCACTATCTGCTTCAATGCAGAAAATAGGAGAGACAATGGCAAAATCGCAAGAGGCGCAGGGTGGCGAGCAAAATCCACAAGCCGGCGGAGAAGGAGAAGGTGAAGTACGAGATGCTGATTTTACCGAAGAGAAAAAGGAGGATAAAGGGGAAGAGGACAAAAATTGATTTTATCGAAGTTAGGCGTAAAATAGTGCCATGCCACATAAGGACTACTACGAAATACTCGGGGTGGATAAAAAGGCAAGCAAAGAAGATATAAAGAAAGCGTTTAGAAAGCTTGCGCACCAATATCATCCAGATAAAAAAGATGGGAATGAAGCTCGCTTTAAAGAGGCTAGTGATGCCTATTCAGTACTCTCTGACGATAAGAAAAGAGCAGAGTACGACGCATACGGCCGCGTCTTTTCTGGAGCTGGCGGTGCACAAGGCGGAGCCGGTTTTGATGGTTTTGATTTCTCCGGCTTTCAGCAGGGAGGCTTTGAGGACTTTGATATAGGGGACATTTTTGGAGACATTTTTGGCGGCGGAAGAGAAAGACAAAGACGCGGCCGCGATATTTCAATTGATTTAACGATTTCATTTAAGGATTCAGTTTTTGGTATTGAACGAAAGATTTTAGTAACCAAGACCTCAAATTGTGAGGTTTGCGAAGGCTCAGGAGCAGAGTCGGGCTCCGAAATGGAAAGTTGTAATGCATGTAATGGCAAAGGGCAAATTCATGAGACACGAAGCTCGCTTCTTGGCACATTTACAAGTGTCCGAACCTGCACCACCTGTGGTGGTGCGGGCAAAGTGCCTAAAGTAAAGTGCAAGAGCTGCAAGGGCCACGGCGTGCTAAGGAAAGAGCAGGAGATTGCTGTTGCAATTCCAGCTGGAATAAACGACGGCGAGATGATCCGCCTTACTGGCGCAGGAGAGGCGCTTAAAGGAGCGGTATCGGGCGACCTCTATATTAAGATTCACGTTGAGCCACATGAGCGGTTTAGAAAAGAGGGAAACAATCTCGTAACCGAGCTTTCAGTAAAGCTCTCTGATGCACTCCTTGGAAGCGATTACTCGCTTGAGACACTAGAAGGCGCAATTACCGTTAAAGTGCCAGCAGGAGTTTCAGTGGGGGAGATTCTTCGCGTACGTGGTAAGGGTATTCCGAACCGAGCCGGTGTGCGAGGAGATCTCTTAATAAAGATCAAAGTTCCACTTCCAAAGAAGCTATCGCGCTCTGCTAAAAAGAAAGTAGAAGAACTCCGCGAGGAGGGGATATAGCCGGATATACTAAAATGAATTTTCGCGAGTACTTCCAAAGTAAAGATTTAAAGAAAACTCCGAATGTAGGCTTGCATTACGAACAAAAATTTACCCCCGATCTGCTTTGGAGTGTGGCACATACAGTCCTGGATTTTACAAATGATGACACTGAGAAAGTCTTTGAAGACAAAGACATTCGAGAATCACAGATATTTGGAGCATCATCCGGGCCCTCATGGCAGGTGATCTCGCCAGGGATGGCAACATATGCGTCGCCGCCGTCCAACTTGCCGAGATAGGGTCCCAGCACTTCGTCTGTCTCTCCTGCAGGAATCTGAACGTCCTCGCCACAGCCGTGCCTGAGATGCCAGCCGAAGGCGAACACGGAGTAGCTTGTGTTATTGTAATGCGCATTTCACCGCTCCCAATCCAAGATTAATCAATGTTCTTTCAGGGGCGACTATAACAAAGCTATAGTCTTTAAGCAACAGCATATTTCTGGTATTATTTTGCCCATATGGCAAGTAAAAAACGCCTTGTTTCAGGCATAAAACCGACGGGCGATCTACATCTGGGGAACTATTTTGGCGCCATGCGCCAGTTTCTTGATTATCAGGAGGAGTATGAAAGTCATTTATTCATAGCCGATTATCACGCGCTCACTACAGCGTATGAGCCAGAGAAACTCCGAGAAAGCATTTACAGGGTAGCGGCAGGGTATATTGCAATTGGTATTGATCCTAAAAAAGTAACGCTCTATAAGCAGTCCGATATCTCCGAGCACTCAGAGCTTGCATGGGTCTTCAACTGTATTACAACAATGCCGTTTTTAATGCGTGCACACGCATTTAAGGACGCAGAGGCAAAGAATAAAGAAATTTCAGTCGGAACATTTGACTATCCAATGCTCATGGCCGCTGACATTTTAATCTACGGAGCCGATGTGGTGCCGGTAGGGAAAGACCAACAACAGCACATAGAAATTGCGCGGGATACTGCAGAGAAGTTCAATAGTCGCTATGGGCAAACTTTCAAGCTCCCAGAAGCGCTCATTCGCGAAGAAGTTGCTACTGTGCCTGGAGTAGATGGCCAGAAGATGAGCAAGAGCTACAAAAATACCATTCCACTTTTTGGTTCAAAGGACGAGGTGGCAAATGCGGTGATGGGAATTGTGACGGATTCTGACGGAGAGTTTCCAGAGTATGTATATGAAATTCACAAACTCTTTAGAGGAGAAGATGAGTTAAAACCACTCTACGGAGAAAATAAGAGCAATTACAAAGCCCTTAAAGAAGCGTTAATAGCGGACGCGGAAAAGGTGCTTTCACCAATGAGAGAAAAATACAATGCATTACTTTCAGACAAAGCGGAGCTTGAAAAAACTCTCGTCGCGGGCTCTGAGAAAGTGAAAGAACTAGCAAGCGAGAAAATGATGGACGTACGAAAGAAGGTTGGAGTTTCTCTTAATTAATACTGATTAATATGGATAGAACCGCAATAGGCGAGCTAAATGAAAAAGTTGGAAGCGAAGTTAGAGTCGCTGGCTCTGTTTCTGTGCGTCGTGATCATGGCAAACTTATTTTCTTTGATCTTCGTGACCAGAGTGGCACAGTGCAAGCTGTAGTAACGCCAAAAGTAGATGCTCACAAAGTCGCAAGTGAAATGAGGCCTGAATGGGCGGTGCGAGTAGGGGGAGTAGTAAACAAAAGACCGGACAATATGGTAAATAGCGAGATTCCGCTTGGCGACATAGAACTTGAGGTAAAGGAGATAGAAGTGCTTGGGCGCGCTCAAGAGCTTCCTTTTGATACTGATGCAGAATTAAATATTGACACTCATCTTGATTATTTACCGCTAACACTTAGAACTAAAAAAAGCCGAGCAATTTTTAAGGTGCAGTCAGAAATCGCATATGCTTTTAGAGACTCATTAAAAAAGTGCGGATTTACTGAATTTCAGGCGCCGAAAATAATTGGAGAAGACGCAGAAGGCGGGGCCTCTGTTTTTGAGGTTGAATATTTTGATAACAAGGCAAATCTCGCGCAGAGTCCGCAATTCTACAAACAGATTATGGTGGGTGTCTTTGAGAAAGTTTTTTCTGTTGGCTCTGTATTTCGGGCGGAGAAGCATAAGACAACAAGACATTTAAACGAATACACAAGCCTTGATATAGAGATGGGCTACATTGAAGACCACACTGATGTGATGAAATTTACCAGTGGCCTTATGCGCGTTATAAATGAGCATCTCAAGGAGACGTGCAAAGAGGAGTTTGAGCTTCTTGGCGCAGAGTTTCCGAGTATTCCTGAGGAAATACCATACATGAAATTACGTGAAGCTCAGGAGCTAATAAAGGCAGAGTTTGGTGAAGACGGAGTTGGAGCGCCTGACCTTGAACCACAGCATGAAAGGATGATTTCAGAGTATGCAAAAAACCAATTTGATTCTGATTTTGTATTCGTAACTCATTTTCCAACATCAAAAAGGCCGATGTATACGTATCCTGACGAGGAAGATCCAACTTATACAAAAGGGTTTGACTTACTTTTTAGAGGACTTGAGATTCTTACCGGAAGCCAGCGAATTCACGACTATGATCAGCTAGTTGAAAGCATGAAGAAAAAAGGGTTAGTCCCGGAGAAATTCTCCTTCTATTTGCAAGCATTTAAGTACGGAATGCCTCCGCATGGGGGATTTGGAATGGGTCTTGAAAGACTAACAGCACGTTTCTTAGGATTAGATAATGTAAAGGAAGCTACGCTTTTCCCGAGGGAGATTAATAGAATAGACACGCTACTATCTGAATAATATGAGAATAGAGTTCAATGAGGATAAGGACCACAACAAAGCTATCAAGATTAGAAAATGAACGCATACGTTGTAAAAACAGACGTCTTTGAAGGGCCTTTAGACTTACTCCTTCAGTTGATAGAGAAGCGAAAGCTTTTTATTAATGATGTGTCTCTGGCTACAGTTACAGACGATTACCTCTCTTACGTAGAGTCACAAAAGAAATCAGTAGGGCAAACCGCTAATTTTGTTTTAGTAGCATCTACTCTTCTTTTAATAAAGTCCAAGTCGCTTCTTCCAGTACTTGAGTTAACCGAGGAAGAGGAGCAGAGTATCGAAGATCTTGAAAGAAGGCTAAAGCTCTATAAACATTTTAGAGAATTATCAAGAAACTTGGGTGATCGTTTTGGCAAAAATATTCTCCACTCTGGTGGAGAGAAAAGAGTCCAAGAAGTTTCTTTTGCGCCGGGAAATGATATCTCAATAAAGTCACTGAGAGAATCCATTGAGGAGGTTATCTCGTTGTTACCTAAGAAAACTTTCATTCCAGAGACAGTAGTGAAGAAAGTAGTAAGTCTTGAGGAGATGATAGAAAAATTGGCAGACAGAGTTACAAGGGCGATATCTACAAGTTTTAAAGAATTTGCAGGTCTAGAGAAAGGTGATAAGTCTGACATTGTAGTTAGTTTTCTAGCAATGCTTGAGCTTGTAAAGCAAGGAGCTATTAATGTAAGACAATCCGGTCGATTTTATGACATAACAATGGAGTCAGACGAAGTTTCCGTGCCTAAGTACTAATATGGAATTAGAACAGAAACTTGAAGCAGTGTTATTTTTTAAAGGCGAACCTATGAAAGTAGATGAGCTTTCTGAGATTTTAGAAGTGTCTGACGTAAATATAAGGGAAGCCGCAAACAAATTAAGAGAGTCTTTAAAGGGACGAGGGCTTGTATTGGTGGAGAAAGAAAAAGCATATGCGCTAAGAACTTCAAGCGAAGTTTCTGAAATTATTGCTAAGATAAAAGAAGAAGAGCTAACAAGGGAAATTGGAAAAGCGGGTCTTGAGACCATATCGGTACTTCTTTACAAGGGTCCGTCAACGAGAGCAGAAATTGACTACATCAGAGGAGTTAATTCTACTTTCATACTGCGCACCCTTATGATACGGGGACTCGTTGAAAGAGTTAGCAATCCAAAGGATGCCCGCAGTTTTCTCTACAAACCGACTTTTGACCTACTCACTTTTCTTGGTATAAGTAGAATTGAAGAGTTGCCAAATTATGCAGATATTAAGCTAGAAATAGAGAATTTTGAGGATAGATTAGACGAAGAAACAGAAAATGGAGAACACACCCACACAGCTTAGCGAAAGAGACTCAACAGTGTTGAGCATAATGCTATTAGTAGGAGTAATAGGGCTTTTAGGTTTGACTCTTGATAAATATGGTGGCAGTAGGGTTGAGGTTGTAATAAAAGAACCAGTAGCAACTCCAAGTCCTTTTGCTGAAATTGAGCTTGAGGCAAGCGCGGCCTACGTATTTGACGTAAACAAGGAAGAAGCGCTATTTAGCAAAAATTCCGAGACACAACTTCCATTGGCGTCACTAACAAAAATAATGACAGCACTTGTTGCTTACGAGAGTGCTCCAGTTGATTCTGTAATTGCGATTGAAAAAGAATCAATTGATATAGAGGGGGATAGCGGACTTAGTGAGGGCGATAATTGGCTCTTGTCTGATTTGCTTGGCTTCACACTTTTGGTCTCTTCAAATGACGGGGCGCACGCCGTAGCAAGTGCGGTAGAGTCTATTCCAAGTGACTTTGAGGATGAGGCCGAGGAGGAAACCTCTTTTATAGACAGAATGAACTCAAGAGCGAGCGAGCTTGGTCTTGTTCAAACTTATTTCATAAATGAAACCGGACTTGATCCAAACTTATCAATAAGTGGTGGGTATGGTTCTGCAAGAGATACTGTAGAGCTCTTCAGGCGGGCTATTTCAATTGCGCCGGAATTGCTTGAAGATACGGCATATAGTGAAGTTGAGTATAGTAATGGAGGAGAGGAAATGCTTGTTGCCGAGAATACAAATGAGGCAGTCAACAGCATCCCGGGATTAATTGCCTCAAAGACCGGATTTACAGATCTTGCAGGCGGCAACTTGGTGATTGCTTTTGATTCAGGGCTAAATCATCCAATAATAATTACTGTTCTAGGCTCAAGCATCGACGGTAGGTTTAGTGATGTGAATAAGCTAGTTTCAGCAAGTATTAAAGCGGTTGGACGATAGAAAATATGGTTATAGATATAGTAAAAGTTATAGTGCCGGCTGCTTCGGCATTTTTCATTGGTATAGCCATTACACCGCTTCTTACGCATTATTTATATAAATATAAAGCTTGGAAGAGCACGCCCGGAAAAGTAGCCCTAGACGGAAAGGAAGCTGTTGAATTTAATAAGATTCACAAAGAAAGAGAGGGACACACTCCCAGAATGGGAGGGATTGTGATTTGGGGAAGCGTAGTAATAACGACACTAGCCGTTTGGGGGGTTTCTAAATTTTTTCCAACAGAGACTACTACTAAATTAGATTTTTTAAGTAGGGACCAGACTTGGATCCCGCTTTTCACTCTTGTATTTGGCGGGGTGGTCGGTTTTGTTAATGACGTTCTTGATATACGTGGCAAGACAAATGGGTTAGCTCTATCAAAAAGACTATTGGCAATTACCGCAATGGCGACATTTATTGGTTGGTGGTTTTTTGAGAAGCTTGAGATTACCGCCGTTGGGATTCCTTTTGATGGGGCAATTGATATAGGACTTCTTATAATTCCATTTTTTGTTCTCACAGTTCTGGCACTTTATGCAAGCGGAGTGATAGATGGCATAGACGGACTTTCTGGAGGCGTCTTTGTAACGATTTTTCTAGCGTACGCTGGAATCGCCTTTTATCAACAACAGATAAACCTAGCGGCATTTTCTGCTACTGTTGCAGGTGCAATTCTTGCATTTCTTTGGTTTAATATCCCGCCGGCTAGATTTTGGATGACTGAGACCGGCACAATGAGTCTTACACTCACAATTGTCGTAATAGCTTTCATGACAGATAGCCTAGGAGGAGGCTACGGAATAGCCGTGCTTCCAATAATTGCATTTCTTCTTGTTGCAACAGTTGCTTCTGTGATAATTCAAACTCTCTCAAAGAAATTTAGAGGAAAGAAGGTATTTAAGGTGGCACCGCTCCATCATCATTTTGAAGCAATAGGGTGGCCTGGATATAAAGTGACGATGCGATACTGGATTCTAAGCATCGTATTTGCGCTCCTAGGGGGTATTATTGCCCTAGCGGGATGAATCCCGTTGGAGGTTGTAAAGGGTGGTTAATGACATAACGTATATATGGTAATGCACATTAAGAAAGTAAATTTTACTGGAGTAACAAACGGGAGTGGCTGAGCAGCTTCTTACCTCTAACGGGATGAAAATAGATAGGACACTCTTAATAATTACGATAACCCTGGTTGTAGCAGGTTTTTTTATATTTACCTCCGCCTCATTAGGGCTTCTTGCAAGGGAAGGAGCTAGGTTTTCTTCGGTGGCATTTAATCAGATATTTCTAGGTATGTTATTGGGGTCGGCCATTCTTTTTTTGACTTCACGTATTCGCTATAGAAAATGGAGAAAATATGCATTTGTGCTTTTCATAACTTCAATAGCCACAGCACTACTTGTATTCGTTCCCGGTTTAGGACTTGAGGCAGGTGGTGCTAAAAGGTGGATTCTTTTTGGTCCAGTGTCATTTCAACCTGCCGAGTTTTTAAAGATTGCGTACGTAATTTACTTAGCAGCGTACCTAACAGGAAATCGCTCTCAGACTACGAGAATCACGCACGGACTACTTCCTTTCCTTGGTATTACTGCGGCCGCTGCAATTCCTCTTATTCTTCAGCCTGATACAGGAACTCTACTTGTAATACTTTCAGCTGGGACTGCTATGTTTATCGCGGCCGGAGCGAGAGCAAGAGATGTTCTAACGATAGCTGCTGTACCAGTTATTGGAATAACAATCCTTGCGGCTATAAGACCATATGTTCGTGAAAGACTTCTTACTTTTTTCAATCCTGCTACTGATCCTTTAGGCTCAAGCTATCAGATACAGCAATCACTAATATCTATTGGTTCCGGTCAATGGTCTGGGCGAGGTTTTGGTCAGAGCGTACAGAAATTCAACTTTCTGCCAGAGCCGATAGGAGATTCTATTTTTGCGGTATTTTCAGAGGAATTCGGTTTTATAGGCGCAAGTCTATTAATTGCTCTTTTCCTGGCTTTTGCCTTTAGGGGCTTAAAAATAGCCTCTCAAGCGCCAGATTACTTTGGTGGACTGCTTGTCGTGGGGATTGTTATACTAATTGTGTCACAGTCGTTTATAAATATAGCCTCAATGTTAGCAGTTCTTCCGCTTACGGGGCTACCACTAGTCTTTATCAGTCACGGTGGCACAGCGCTTTTATTTGCTCTGGCAAGTATTGGAATAGTGCTGAATGTTTCAAAATATAGAAAATCATGAAGATAGTTTTTACTGGAGGGGGTTCTGGAGGACATTTTTATCCGATTATTGCGGTAGCGCAGTCAGTACGCGATGTTATAGCCGAGAAAAAATTACTCAAGCCGGAGCTTTACTACATAGGCCCCAAACCTTTCGACGAAAGAGCTCTTTTTGAAAATGACATAGAGTTTAGAAAAAGCGCGGCGGGAAAGATTCGTCGCTATTTCTCAATCAAAAATATTTTTGACTCAATAAAAACAACCTGGGGGGTTATAAAAGCAGTATTCCAAATATATTCAATTTATCCAGATGTAGTCTTTAGCAAAGGGGGATATGCAAGTTTTCCAACAGTCCTTGCTACAAAGCTATTTCGTATTCCTCTTATTATTCATGAATCAGATGCGGCGGCAGGTAGGGTAAATAAATGGGCCGGGAAATTTGCAAATAAAGTTGCTGTGTCATACCCGGAGACTGCAGAAGATTTCCCGGAGGAGAAGGTTGCCTACACTGGAAACCCGATAAGAAAGGATTTGTTTAATTTGCAACGCGAGGGAGCTCGCGAGTATCTAAACCTTGAGACAACAGTGCCGGTAATTCTAATTATGGGTGGTTCTCAAGGTTCACAAGCTATTAACGATAAAGTTTTAGACGCGCTACCAGAGCTTGTTAAGGACTATCAGATAATTCATCAAGTAGGGGAGAAAAACATAAAAGAGATTGAAGGGGTAGCTAAGGTGGTTCTAGATGGCAACCAAAATATAACGAGGTACCATCCATTTGGAACGCTAGACACCTTGGCTCTTAGGATGTCAGCGGGAGCGGCTAGTTTAATAGTCTCTAGAGCCGGCTCAGGAGCCCTATTTGAGATAGCGGCGTGGGGAGTTCCAAGTATAATTATCCCTATTCCAGAGGACGTATCGCACGATCAGCAGAAAAATGCATTCTCTTTTGCAAAGGCCGGGGCGTGTGTAGTGGTCCATCAGAAAAACCTCACAGCACATCTGCTTGTGTCTGAAATAAATAGATTAATGAACGATGAAGGTGAGCGAGCAAAAATGGGAGAAGCGGCAAAGACATTTTCAAAACCAGATGCAGCAAAGGTGCTCGCTGAAGCTATTATGGAGACTGCTCTAGAACATGAGTCCTCGTAACCTACTCAATTCAATATTTGGGAAAAAGGAAAAAGTTGTAACAAGAATTGCAGCAAGCCCTACCGGGAACCTTCACGTTGGAACAGCACGTTCGGCGCTTTTTAATTACTTATTTGCCAGAAAAAACAAGGGCAAATTTATTATCCGAATAGAGGATACTGACGAGAGCCGTAGTGAAAGGGAGTACGAGAAAAATATCCTTGATGGTCTAAACTGGCTCGGACTTGAATCCGATGAAGTAGTAAAGCAGTCTGATTTAGTAGAAAGACATACAGAGTGTATAGAAAAATTGCTTTTAGAAGATAAGGCATATGAATCTCTCGAAGATGGAAACAAAGTCATAAGATTAAGAAATAATGGGGGAGAGGTAGTCTTTAATGACTTGGTACGAGGAGAGATAAAATTTGATGTAGGCGAGTTAGGAGATTTCATAATAGCCAGGTCTAGAACCTCACCCCTTTATCATTTAGCTGTTGTTGTGGATGATGCCGATATGGACGTAACTCATGTTATTAGGGGAGAAGACCACATATCAAATACACCGCGTCAGATTTTGATACAACAGGCACTAGGCTTTAAACGCCCAAAATATGCACATATTCCGCTTATTTTAGCCCCAGATCGCTCCAAATTATCAAAACGCACTGGAAGTACGTCAATTGATGAATTTAGGAAAAATGGCTATTTAGCCGGGGCGTTTCTAAATTACCTGGCACTCCTCGGATGGAATCCAGGAACTGACAAAGAGCTATTTACAATGGACGAACTTATAAGAGAATTTGATTTAAATGGCATACAGAAAGGAGGTGCAATCTTTGATGAAGAGAAGTTGAAATGGTTTAACCGAGAACATATATCTAATCTAAGCGAAGAGGATAAATTATCTTATTTTTCTAAATCTCTTTCAGGATTTGATAAAGAAACTGCAATAAAGATGATTCCAGTAGTAGAAGAGAGATTCAGCACAACTCTAGAAGTAAGAAATGCAATAAGGGAAGATGAATTTTCATATTTTAGTGAGAGACCAGCAGTGGACGAGACAAAGGTAAGTTGGAAAAAGGATTCTTTTAAAGATACTTTGATGCATTTAGAGAATGTTATGGAGCTCCTTGAGAAAGTACCTGAGTCTGACTTTACGGAAGAAAATATAAAAGAGGCAATTTGGTCTTATGCGTCGCGTGAAGGTACTGGATCGGTACTCTGGCCTATGCGCTACGCTCTTACTGGTAAAGAAAAATCTCCAAGTCCTTTTAGTGTTGCTGCGGTACTTGGCAAGGAAGAAACTCTTTCGCGTTTAAGGTTACAATAGGGGAATGAATTCGTGCTTAAAGCACATTTTAGTGTCGTCTTTTTTGATGCTGGCGCTTTTTGTATTTGATGTAAGTGCGGCCAATTTAGATGACCTAAAGGGACAAATTAATGAGAGAAATAAAAAGATAGTAGAGCTTGAAGCTGAAATAGCCGAATATGAAGAGGAATTAGTTGAAATAGGGGAGGAGAGACAAACGCTTGAAAGCGCAGTGAATACTCTCGACATATCAAGAAGAAAGCTTTCAACCGATATAAAAGTCACTGAAAATAGAATTACCTCTACAAGTCTTCAGATTGAGGAACTTGGAGGGGAGATAGGGGGCAAGGAGCGCCTTATTGCTCAAAATAATAAAGCGGTTGCGCAAGCTATAAGGAAAATAAACGAGATTGAATCCCAAACCTTAGTAGAGGCGGTTTTAGTTCACGATGATTTAAATGAATTTTGGGACGAACTTGAGACACTGCAAAGATTTCAAATTGTAGTAAGAGATGAGCTAAAAGAATTGGAGGTTCTTAAAGAGGATTTGGAAAATACTAAAGATAAATCTGAAATTAAGAAAAGGGACCTTACAGGTTTTAGAAATGAACTGGGCGGACAGAAGAGAGTTCTTGATGATACTAGGGAAGAGAAGAATACTTTACTTAAGGAAACAAAAAATGAAGAAGCCGAGTACCAGACTCTTCTTAATGAAAAGAAGGAAGCGAGAGAGCGTTTTGAGCAAGAACTCTTTGAGCTTCAGTCACAGCTTCAAATTGCAATTGACCCTACAAGTATTCCCCCAGCTGGATCAGGAGTATTGAGGTGGCCTTTTGATACTTCCTATATGCAAAAGTGCCAGTCCTACAAGACATCTCTTGGAAATATATTTTGTGTGACTCAATATTTCGGAAATACCAAGTTTGCTACAAAGAACCCCCAAGTTTATGGAGGGAAGGGGCACAACGGTGTTGACTTCAGAGCGCCAACCGGAACTAAGCTAAGAGTCTCTCTTGGAGGCATTGTAACAGGCTCTGGTAATACTGATTTACAGCGAGGGTGCTTCTCTTATGGAAAGTGGGTTCTTATAAAGCACAACAATGGTCTATCAACCTTATATGCGCATCTCTCTCATATAAGCGTATCTTCAGGAGAGGTTCTTGTAAGTGGAGATTTGATTGGATATAGCGGAAATACGGGATACTCAACAGGGCCGCACCTTCATTTTGCTGTATTTGCTACTCAAGGAATTCAAATTGTTAGACTCGGAGATGTGAAGAGGGTTACTAATTGCAGTAATGTAAAAATACCTATTGCTCCTTTAGAAGCTTACTTAAATCCACTATCTTATTTATAGGTGTGAATAATGCACTTGCGCTTACTTTCTAGCGTGGAAAAATAAATATAGGTCGTATTAAATTACATTTTATTTACAAAACATATGCACATGTTACATAAAGTTGCTTGGGTTTTTGTAGTAGTTGGAGCACTAAACTGGTTATGGTTCGGGCTAGCAGGATCAGAACTAGGATCATATCTAGGAGGAATGGATGGAACCACAGCAAGAGTTGTTTACGTAGTAGTAGGTCTTGCAGGTCTATGGCTACTTGTTTCAAAGTTCATGATGAAGGGTCGCCATGGTGGTGGCGGATCAATGGGCGGAGGCAACTAATTTTCTCAGCTTAATTCAGAAGAGCCGCTCACGCGGCTTTTTTGATTTAAAAGGAAATGCGCCGGCTGTGGGAGGTCCTTCCAGCCGGCGCTTCGCATCGCTTTTGGAGGTCCCCGTGGGGGCGTGTGACCCAGCGGAGAGGAGCGATGCTAGGTTAGCCCATACAACCTAACCATAAGAGACATCCTAATTGAAATAAATATAAAAGCAAGAAAAATAAAATGACCGCCCGGCTCCAGGGGCGGCCAAGTCACGTCTAGTCGCTTGAGGGCTTCTGCGTAAGCCACTCGCGCTCCAATAGAATAGGGGAGGGGGAGCAATTTAGCAAGTTAAAAAGGACCCGCTGGTTTGCGAGTTTCGCAAATGCTCCAGCGGGCCAAGGTGTCGCCGGTAGGCGCGGGGGCGTTTTGTGCCATACACCAGCGATAGGTTAATTCTAAATTCAAAAAATTTTTCTTAACAGTGGATAAGTATTAAGAGTCGGAAAAGATATATTGTGCGACACATATATAATTAAGGAATGTAGCAAATAAGCCCTATTCCCTACATATATTAGCTAAAGCAACCTTATAATTTTTAGACTGTGTTATCTCCCTCCCCTCTGCTATGTATTACTCACTCTTCTGTTTACATTAATACAAATAAATTCTATTTACCTTGTTTGAATTTAAATTCTTTTTTCAGATCATTTGATTCACATCTTTTATATAAATACGAGGAGCTAAATTCTACGTATAAAACTTTGAGAAACTATTCCCTGTTTCGTTATATAATTTTCGTATTAATAATAAAGTAAGTATTTATGAATAAATTACTTCCATGGGGTCCGCTTGTCGCTCGTATTGTTGTTGGCGGATTTTTCATAATGTCTGGAGTAGCAAAAATTACAGGCTTTGCTGGTATTGTTGCTTTCGCAGCTTCCGCAGGTCTCCCTGCGCCGGCTTTGGCTATTATGATTGCAATAGTAGTTGAGCTACTTGGTGGTCTTTCTGTACTTCTTGGTTACAAGATTCAGTGGGGCGCACTTGCGCTTGCTCTTTTTGTGGTAGCTACCGCAGTTCTCTTTCACGCTGACTTTGCTGACCAAGCACAACAGACTGCATTTATGAAGAATCTTGCCATCGCGGGTGGTCTTCTCTATATGGCACGCTTCGGTCCCGGAAAAATGTCTATCGAAAAGTAGTCTATATTTTAGGCCTAAATTTGCGACTCACTTGGTTGAGTCGCTTTTTTAGTTTCTAAGTGCACTACACTTTGGCACATTCTTTATTATTGTCTCGTATGCCTCCTCTGTTGAATCAACAATATGAAAAAGGGTCATATCCTCCGGCGAGATTGTGTGATGTTTTTCTAAAAGTTGTGTCTTAAAGCATTTAATAAGGGGTTCCCAATATGCTTTTCCGTATAAAATTATGGGAATTTTTCGTATTTTTTTTGTCTGCACTAATGTAAGAATCTCAAAAAACTCATCCATCGTCCCAAAGCCCCCCGGGAAATAAACATAAACTTCTGAAGCAGAAGCAAGCATTACCCTTCTTGTGAAGAAGTAATGAAAATCTTCTGAATCATTTGTAAATTCATTGAGCCCCTGCTCATTTGGCAGTTCTATATTTAATCCGACAGACTTTCCTCCTGCTTCAAAGGCACCTTTGTTTGCAGCTTCCATCACACCTGGTCCCCCACCTGTAATAACGGCAAAACCGGCTCTAGCGAGCTTGCCAGCCAGCACTTCTGCTTCATCATATATTCTATCTCCCAGGCCACATCTAGCCGAACCATAAAATGTTACGGCAAGTGAGTATTTGCGTAGAAGCTCAAAGCCTTCCACTAGTTCCCCCATTATTCTAAAAACTCGCCAGGAACTCTCGCTTTCGCTAAAAAGCTCCTCGTCTATCCGACAGGTATTTGCAGGCGCTTTTTTGTCTAAATTATCTCCTTCAGGGTCAAGTTCTCGCATTAAAAACTATTGTAACACTACTATTTTTCTTTTTGCCAAGGAATTGGGAATTCATCAAACTCTGGTAGAAGTTTTTTATCATAAAGAAGTCTTGAAAGCACTTCTGCGTGTGAAAGCGCCCCTGTAAGAGCATTATGCGGAGCAGGTTCATTTGGTATTCCACAGTAATTTAGAACGGCGTCTAGATTAAGAGCTGACCTTTGCTTTTCCATTGGTGGCTTATTCCCTCTTTTAACAATATGCATCCAAGCCAACGTATGTGTATCAATTGTTCTGTACGCCAGCTCCCAATTTAAATGAACACGCTCGGCTGCCGTTTTTAAGAAATCTCTATCAAAGGATACATTCTGCCCTGCAAGCATATGGTCGCCCACACTCTTTGCCCATTCTAGAAACTCTGTAATTAATTCTCCTTCGGTTTTTTTATTCGGGTCAGTGATTTCTTCTTTTGTCAGTCCGTTTACTTCAAGCGCTTCGTCCATTATATGAGCCCCATCCCAAATCCTACACTCGCCATAAAAACGATTCTCTGGATTGGCTAAATCAAGAGCTCCAATTGATACAATTGAATGCTTGTGATATTCGGTTCCGGATGCTTCTACATCTACTACTATCATTTTAAATATTTATTTAAGTCCCTTACAATTTGCTGCTGGTGTGTACCCTGCCCTTCTAGCTTCTTCAATTGTGCTAAATTCTACCTTATTTTGAGGAGCTATGCGCTTTGCTCCAGAGCACCAAGGGTAGTGATATTTGCTGCCATTTCTTGATGCCACAACCGCCCCTCCTCCTAAGGAGGCTGTTGAGGTCAAATCAGTGCCTAATTCAGCGCTAATTATCTCCACGGGCTCTTTTTTGGTCTCAAGAGCGGACAATCTACCCAGACCAAAAGAGCCCGTTCCTACTAAAATAATGATTAAAATAAGGGCAGTTTTCGAGTCCAGAATATCCTCAGATTGCTTGATTTTAGCCCAAATCTCTCGTATACTCATCTTTCAAGTATAAAGTCAATATGGCACATAAAAAAGCTGGTGGATCAGCTAAAAACCTAAGAGACTCAAACCCGAAATACCTCGGCACAAAGCTCTATCAAGGCGCTAAGGCCAAAATCGGCTCTATTATTGTGCGTCAGCGCGGAACCAAAATTGAACCCGGTAAAAATGTTGGACTGGGAAATGACCACACCCTTTTTGCGACAAAGGAGGGCACGGTTCAGTTTAGAGACAAAAGAAAAACTCGTTTTGACGGAAAGGTGGTCAGAAAAAAGGTAGTGGACGTTCTCTAGCTCGCTTTTACGACAAGTTTAAGGACGCCTTTCTTACCTCCCGCCTCAAGTTCAATATCGAATTCACCAACCTCTTTTATGGAGCTTTTTAATTGAATAGACTCTTTTGAAAGCTCAATTTCTTTTTGCTCTTTAAGAGTTTTTACAATAGCGAGCGCAGTAATTCCTTTAAATAAGCGACCTTTCTCATTTGCCTCTTGTGTAATTTCTACTTTAGTCTTCTTTAAATCAGCAAGAGCTTTCGTAAGGACATCTGATTTTTCTTTTTCTTCGGCAAGTTGCTCCTTCTTCATTAACTCAATTCCCTTCACTTTTTTATCTGTAGCTACTTCGGCCAGTCCATTTGGAATTAAAAAATTCATTGCGTATCCATCTGCAACATTTTTTACATCATATTTTACTCCAACCCCTGTTACATCATTTACTAATATTACTTTCATACTTTATAAAGATTTAAGATAATCTGCAGCGGCTTCAAGTTGTGTGTCTACTCCATTCTCAAAGGATTCTTCGTCAAAATCAATCTCAATATCTGGAGCCAATCCCCCATCTGAGATTGAATTTCCGTTTGGCGTAAGCCAGCGCGCAATTGTGACCTTAAGCGAGGTTTCGTCTGTGACTGAAACCAACTCCTGTATCGAACCTTTTCCAAAAGTGTTATTTCCAACTAAAGTAGCTATTCCGTGCTCACGAAGTGCTCCTGCCAATATTTCAGACGCTGAAGCCGAACCGCCGTTTATAAGAATTGCTAACTTAAGATTCTCGTTGAATATATCATAACCGCGCGATCTATGAACGTTTGCTTTTACTCCTTCCCCAAAACTCTCCGACACAATTACCTTCCCGGTTGGTAAAAACCAACTCGCCATATCTACTGATGCTCCGAGAAATCCGCCGGGGTTTCCGCGAAGGTCAATAATCAGTTTGTCTGAGTCAGATATTATAAATGGTCTAAGAGCCTGTCTGAACAAGTTTTGAGATATGGCAGAGAAGTTATAAAGCTCTATAACATAAACACCGTCATCTCTAAGTCCTGCCCCGTCTTCGGGTTCAATATTTATTGTTGGAATTTCTATGACGTCACGGATTACAGAGATGGTTAGGGGCTCATCCACTCCTTCTCTAAATATAGTAAACACAACTTCAGTTCCTCTTTCTCCTCTTATAATCTTTACGGCTTTATCAACTGTAAGACTTGAAGTTTCTGCCTCATCAATTCTTAAAATTTTGTCACCACTTTTTATTCCGGCATTATAAGCGGGAGTTCCTTTAAGAGGAGCTATAACAGTCAGTATGTTGTCACGAATCCCAATCTCCATTCCAACTCCTTCAAAATTTCCACTTATATCTGCTTCAAAGAGTTCAGCGTCCTCCGGTGGCAAAAATACCGTATAAGGATCTTCAAGTGAGTTAGTGAGGCCCTGTATCATCCCCCACACCCTGTCCTCGCTATCTACGACTGAAGTAGTAGTAGCTGCAACGTATTTATCATCAAGTAGATTCCACACCTTCCACACAGGAGTAAAATCAATATTTTGAGGCTGGGTTATATCAACCTTTGCATTCACACCCGCCCCTCCGTTTCCCGCGAAAAGTCCCGCAAAAAAAGCAATCGCAACCAAAAGCACCACCGCTACGGCAGTTGTAACTAGCTGTGCCTTCTTATCACCTTTTTGAGTGAGCATGTTGCGTAATTATTGCACAGTTAAATAATACGGGTCAATTTTACCCCCACACCTTTCATTGCAAAGCTGGTCTCTTAAAAACCAGCGCTCGCAGAGCATTACAATGAAAGGTGTGGGGGTTAAGTTGTTATATAATATATTCATGGTTGCAAAATATAAGCACAAGAACATTACGTGGGTGGATGTTGAATCCCCGACTCAAGAAGAGGTGCGCAACTTGATGGAGGAATATAGTATTGACCCGCTTGTTGCAGACGAACTTCTTCTGCCTACGTTAAAACCAAGAGTTGAGGAGCACGGAAATCTTATTTATTTAATACTTCACTTCCCTGCCTTCAGACACTCACACCAAGCTTCAATCTCTCAAGAAGTAGATTTTCTGATTGGCAAAAACTTTATTATCACTGTTCGTTATGACACTGTGGATCCGCTTCATAAATTCTCAAAAGTATTTGAAGTAAATTCAGTTTTGGACAAGGGAGATATTGGAGAACATGCAGGTTTTCTTTTTTTCTATATGATACGAAAGCTTTACAAATCTCTTGAGCACGAAATAGAATATATCAATGACGCCCTTGAGTTAATTGAGACTGAGATATTTGATGAAGGAAAGTCCAAAGAAATGGTGCGCGCACTCTCAAGTATTGGTCGCGATATATTAAACCTAAAGCAGGCACTCTGGCCACACAGAGATGTTCTAGATTCTTTTGATGATGCGTCAGCTAGATTTTTTGGAGACGAGTATCACAATCATGCAAAATCAATATTTGGAGAATATTACCGCATACAAAATAGCATTCGAGCCCATAGCAATACCTTAAATGAGTTGAGGCAGACTAATGATTCTTTGCTATCAACTAGGCAGAACGAAATAATAAAAACTCTTACTATAATGGCTTTTATTACCTTTCCTCTCACCCTTATTTCAAGTGTGTTTGGTATGAATACACAATATTTGCCAATAGTGGGGCGAGAGAATGACTTTTGGCTTATAACTGGTGCTATGCTTGCATTAACCTTCGCATTCTTTATATTCTTTAAGCGAAAGCATTGGTTATAAGATGGATTTTTTAAACAAGTTATTTGGAGCAAAGAAACGGGAGGATATACTCCCGATTTACCTTTTTAACTCTTTAACAAAAGAAAAAGAGAGGTTTATAGAGATACTTCCCGGAAATGTAAAAATTTACACTTGTGGTCCAACGGTTTATAACTACGTAACAATTGGAAACTACAGGTCATATATATTTTCTGACACCTTAAGAAGGGTCTTTGAATACAACAGCTATTCCGTTAAGCAGATTATTAATATCACAGACGTAGGGCATCTCACTTCTGACGCTGACACAGGCGAAGATAAGATGATGGTAGGCCTTAAACGAGAGGGCTTAACAATAAATCTTAAGGGAATGAAAGCGCTTTCCGACAGATACACCAAAAAGTTTAAAGAAGAGCTCAAAAAGCTAAATGCCCGTGAAGCTCTTGAGTATCCACGAGCAAGCGAGCATATAAATGAGCAAGTCGCGTTTATAAAAACTCTTGAGGAAAAGGACTATATATACAAACTGAAAGACGGAATATATTTTGATACTTCCCTGCCTCACGATTACGGACAACTTGGTGGCACTACAAAAGATGAGTCAAAGCAAAAAGCCAGAGTAAAAAGGGTTGCTGGCAAAAAGCAACCTCAAGATTTTGCGCTTTGGAAATTTAATGAGGAAATCGGTTGGGATAGTCCTTGGGGAAAAGGTATCCCCGGTTGGCATATAGAATGTTCTGCTATGTCTAGCAAATACCTCGGACGACATTTTGACATACACACAGGCGGAGTAGATCATATTGCGATTCACCATAACAACGAAATCGCACAAAGCGAGGCTGCTACCGGCTCAAAGTTTGTTAATTACTGGCTACACAATGAATTTATAACAATTGATAAACAAAAAATATCCAAATCTACTGGAAACACTATTTTCATTAGGAATTTGGAGGACAAAGGATATTCTCCACTAGCTTTAAGATATTGGTTTTTGACAGGACACTATCGCTCTTCAATGAATTTCACCTGGGAAGCCTTAGACGGCGCGCAGACCGCCCTAACTAAACTACACAAAGCTTTTCTTGACCTAGGCAAAGTAAATGGGCGAATTGATGAGAACTATAGAAAAAGGTTTAGTAAGTTTGTAAATGATGATTTAAACACTCCAAAAGCGATAGCCCTTATGTGGGAGCTAATGGATGATGAAAGTCTTATCGATAAAGACAAAAGAGTTACCCTTCTTGATTTTAACCGAGTGCTTGGTATTGGACTTTATGAATCTTACAAGCAAATGAAGGAGATTTTTAATAACGAGATAAAGAAGATAGAGGTAAAAGAAGCTCCAAAGAACATCCAAGAGCTTATAAATGAACGTGAGGAGGCGCGAAACAAAAAAGACTGGAAAGAAGCTGACAGATTACGCGAGGAAATATATAAAGAGGGCTATAAAGTGAGTGATACAGAGAGTGGACCTGAGATTGAGAAGAGTTGACCTAATATCTCATAGTGGTACAGTTTGATCCGAACAAAAGTTAGGAGGTATTTCCACGCGTAAACGTTTTAAGATTCCAGATCTGGAGAGTGACTCTTCGGTTGTATCTAAACTAGGTTGCAGACTGGGCGACGGAGCCGAGCATCCGAGAACTTTTCTGGTAGCAAGCAACAATCATGTTGTCGGGCGAGTATTCCGAAAGACCTTTGTGGTAACCAGAACGGATATGATCAACCGTGCACACACGTTCACAACTGAAGCCGAGTAGTAGAGGCCCCAAAAATGAGTTAATCATTCGGGGCCTTCTTGTTTATATCCCCACAAAGTCCACCTATACACAATAAGAGAGCTTATATAGTCAAGCGAGTGCTGTGATAATATTTCTTTAATGGCTAATAATTTACGCGTACCTCCTCAAAGTATTGATGCTGAAAAAGCTCTTCTTGGTTCTATTATGCTAAAACCTCAAGCACTGAATGACGTTATAGACATCATCTCAAGCGATTCATTTTATGCAGAAAAACATCGTATTATATTTTCCTCAATGATTGATCTGTTTGATAAGGGCGAGCCAATTGATGTTCTCTCACTCTCCACAAAACTTAAAGAGAAAAAACAAGTTGAGCAAATTGGAGGCTCTGGATATCTTAACGACCTTGTGAATACCGTGCCCTCTGCCGCAAACATTAAACACTACGCAGAAATTGTTCAGAAGAAGCATATGATGCGAAGCCTTATAGGAGTTTCAGATTTAATATCTGACTTAGGATATCAAGAAGACCAAGATATAGAACAGCTTTTAGATTCAGCACAAAGCCACGTATTTAAGATCACAAACTCCCCTACTCTCCAGAAATTTGTGGCACTCAAAGACGCCCTTGGTGAGGCTTGGGAAAGATTAGACAATCTTCATAACTCAAAAGAAGGTATGCGAGGAGTATCCACTGGCTACCGAGATTTAGACAACCTACTTGCAGGGCTTCAGAAATCAGACTTGGTAATTCTTGCGGCGCGTCCTTCTATGGGAAAGACCGCGCTTGCTCTTGATATCGCAAGGCAAACCGCGGTAGAGCATGGCACTCCTGTTGGAATATTTTCACTTGAAATGAGCGCACAACAACTAGTTGATAGGATGCTTGCCGCACAATCGCACGTAAACGCATGGAAACTCCGTACTGGAAAGCTTTCAGCAGATGAAGAGTTTGAACGCATTCGTCACGCCCTTGATTCCCTATCACATGCTCCAATATATATTGATGACAAGCCGGCAAATAATGTCCTGCAGATGCGCTCGGTTGCAAGGCGCCTTAAGAGCGAAAAAGGTCTTGGACTAATAATAGTTGATTATCTTCAGTTAATGGCACCAACCACAGCTAAAAGTAATGAATCTCTTGTTCAGCAAGTAACAGAAATCTCCCGCTCACTTAAAGCAATGGCGCGTGAACTTGATGTACCTGTTCTGGCTCTCTCACAGCTATCACGTGCGGTTGAACAACGTCGTGGTCGTCCACGACTCTCTGACCTGCGTGACTCTGGTTCAATTGAGCAAGATGCGGACGTTGTTATGTTTATACATCGTGACGACAAAATGAATGAGCTTTCAGACAGGCCAAATATTGCAGAGATTTTAATTGAAAAGCATAGAAATGGCCCAACTGGAAAGATTGAACTTTATTTTGATGACCAAAAAGCCACCTTCCTTTCCGTTGATAAAAGCGATGTAAAAGATTTCGAGAATGTCACAGAAGCTAGCGTAGAGGAAGGATAATGAGCTCCCTTGATAGACTTACAGAGCTTTTCGGAAAACTCCCTGGCATCGGTCCGCGTCAAGCTCGACGTTTTGTATTTTACCTTTTAGCCACACCTGAGGGATTTAGACGTGAGTTGGCAGATGCAATTACAGGCCTAAGGAGTGATACAAGAAGATGTTCCCTATGTTTTCGCTTTCATAGCGCTATAGATAGAAATACGGATATATGTAATACCTGCTCTAATGAGAGCCGTGATAGTTCGCAACTTATGATAGTCGCCAAAGACGTTGATTTTGAAAATGTAGAGCGAAGTGGACTTTATAAAGGATATTATTTTGTTCTTGGTGGAACTGTGCCAATACTTTCAAGCGAAACTCCTCGCTACGTTAGAGAAAAGGATCTAATTAAAACTGTTGATGGTAGAAAAAAGATGGGTCTAACCGAAATAATACTTGCCCTCCCTGCAAACCCAGATGGTGATAATACGGAGAAATTTGTAAAAAACCTTTTGACTTCAGAAGAGAATAAATTAAAAATCTCGGCTCTTGGCCGAGGTCTTTCTACGGGATCTGAGCTTGAGTACGTAGATTCAGATACTATACGGAATGCCTTAGCTAATAGAGGCTAATTACTTTAGTGCTTCAATCTTTACCTTCATAAAAGGCTGCCTGTGTCCGCGTTTCTTGAAATAACGACTTTTTGATTTAAATTTAATTACATCAATTTTTTTTGCTTTCCCCTCCTCTAAAAGTGAGCCCTTAACCTTTGCTCCTTTTATATATGGGTCGCCAACGGTGGTGGAATTCTTTCCATCATCAACAAGAAGGACCTTATCGAAGGTAACTTTAGCACCCTCTTTCATATCTCCTGTAAGTTTCTCTATTGTTAGGATATCTCCAACCGAAGCCACGTACTGCTTCCCGCCTGTCTCTATAACAGCAAATTCCCCAGACTCCTTTTTTGGAGCAGCTTTCTTTACTGCAGCCTTCTTAGCCTTTACAGGCGATTTTTTGGCGGCACTCTTAACTGTTTTTGCTTCGGGCATAACCTCCATATCTTACCTATAAAGCAAAAATATGCAAGTCAGAGCGTGGCTCTATAGAGCCAAAATTTGCGACCCAACCGGTTGGATCGCAAAATTATTTGACTTTGATTATATTTATGATATTATGTAGACAGTTTTAAGAGTGACATCACAAAACCCTCCGCACTACTTCCCATAAAAGATACCTCTCACGACCTGCTAGCAAGGTCGTAAAAGGCCGCAACCGTTGAGGTACCGTAAGGAACCCAAGCTACTTGTATTCGCTAAGCAGTCGCCTATTTGGTGATAAAGTTTATGAGTCTTGGTGGCCGACGATGGCTCGCGGATTCTGCGCGATCACTAGGCCTCGCTTCGGCGAGGCGGTATTTTTTATTCCCCCCTATCAGGTTTATCTAAAACCAGCGGATCAAGATTTGCTGACTCGCCGGTAATTCGCAAAACGTCTTTGTCCATTTTGCCGAGCTCTTTATACCCTGTGTTATAGTGGTTCACAGTCGTAGCTAATGAGTTTCCAAGTTTTTTATAATATTCTTCGTAGTTATTTACATGTCTGCCAAGCTCACCCACTCTTTTCATTATCTCCTGTGCCTGCTTCTCTATTTCAAGCGACTTAAGACCCTGAAGCACGGTTTGAAGATATGCCATAAATGACGTTGGCGATACTATAATCACTTTCTTTTGCTGAAACGCATACTCAATTAAATCGCGAGCTGAAGTCTGTACAGCGCCCACTTTATTTACCAAAAGGTCATAATAGACTCCCTCTGAAGGAATAAACATAAAGGCAAATTCCATTGTGTTTTCATTTGGGCGAATATATTTAGCGGTCTCATCAATTCTGTTTTTAAGATCTTGTTTAAATACTTTCTCAAGCCGCTTTCTTTCTTCCTTGTCACGAGACTCCAAAATACGATTGTAATTCTCTAACGAAAACTTAGAGTCAACTGGCAAAATCTTATCGCTCTCAAGGAAAACAACAGCATCCACTATTTCTCCATCCTCAAATTTATATTGCATAGCAAAGCGTCCCGGAGGAAGAACATTCTTTAGCACTGTCTCGAGGTAATACTCGCCGAGTACGCCACGTTGCTTTGGATTCTGAAGTATGTCTTGGAGATGCTGTAGCTGGTCTGCAAAAGATACAACTTGTTTATTTGTCTCGTCGAGGCGAGCCAAGCGCTCTGTAACATCGCGAACTATTTTGTCCGACGAGCCAAGTTGCGCTTTTACAGAATCATGAATCTGCTTCGTACTCTCCCCTATCTTTTGGTTCATCGTTCCGCGAAGCTCTTGTAATTCTTTTTGAAGCATTAAGACTCCTTCAGTTCCATCGCTTTTAGAACCTCTTTTAAATAAAGCAAAAAGCGCTACGGCATTAACCAAAAAGGCTATAGCCACCAAAACTATGAGAATATCTGACATTTAGTCATTTTATCATTTGCTGGAGTGCCTCCCAAATATGAAATATTTAACGATCTCAATGGCAAGCAGATTTAAAATTCCTATAATCGCAAGGAAAAGAATCTCTCCAAAAGTAAGTGTTGTGATAGAAAGGAGTGCTTGAAGCGGTGGTAAGGTAAGCGCTGCAAGAAGGAAAAGCGAGCTAAGCCCAAGCGATAGTAGTAGGTAGCGGTTTGAAAAAAGATCTATTTTCCATATAGGTTTGCGAAGGTTTTTAAATGAAAGTGCAAAGAAAATAGAGTCAAGAGAAAGTGCGGCAAACATAAGTGTTCGTACCTCTTCAATCGGCAGATCGAGTTGTAGAAGCAAGAAATAAAGTGCAAGCAAGATTATACTTGTGATAATACTTATAATAAAAATTATCTTCTTAATCTCGCTTGTAAGAATTTCTTTTGTTCTGTTACTTCGTGGATCCCTTTCCATCACATCGCCTGCCCTCGGCTCAAATGCAAAAGCAAAGCTCATAAAGCCTTCCTCTACTATGTTTGCCCAAAGAATTTGTGTCGGTAAAAGAGGAAGAGGAGCAGAAGCCGCAAGCGCTCCTCCAATCACCAATACCTCACTAAAACTAGTTGAAAGAAGGTAGGCTATTATTTTTTTCAGATTATCAATAATGCGACGCCCCTCCGCTATTGCCTCTGTGATAATAGAAAAGCTGTTATCAAGAAGGACTAGATCAGAAGCTTCTTTTGCAACCTCTGTAGCGCTTCCCACAGCAACTCCGATGTCCGCACTTCTTAAAGCCGGCGCGTCGTTTACTCCGTCCCCTGTCATGGCGACCACCTCTCCCGCGCCTCGAAGAGTCTGAACTATGCGAAGCTTTTGTTCCGGAAGCACACGAGAGAAAATACTTACCCTATCAAGTTCTTCAAGAAGCTCTTCATTAGACAATTCATCTATATCAACACCTCGTAAGACTTCCGCATTCTCATCAGCGATCCCAACTGAAATTGCAATATTTTTGGCGGTTTGAGGGTTATCTCCCGTAACCATAATCACGTGCGCGCCGGCACTTTTCGCTATTTCAATTGATTTGGGCACATCGGCGCGCACTGGGTCTATAAAAGAGATGAG
Source organism: bacterium (assembly GCA_002687905.1). GTDB lineage: Bacteria > Patescibacteriota > Minisyncoccia > Phycocordibacterales > JABMNX01 > UBA6534. The sequence goes on from NZBM01000008.1 coordinate 55,365, forward strand.
ACCAACAAATGTAAGCCTCTCTGTTACGGTTTTATGCTCGTCAAAAGATTCAGGGAGAGAATCGTCTTTTATTTTTTTTGTAGCAACTGCAATAAAGCGAAGTCCATCTGCGCTTAGCTTATTTTGTGTATCAAGAAATTTTTTACGTTCACTCTCTGTAATAGCTTTTGAATGGCCGTCAACGTAGACATATTGAGACTTCCTTAAAAGTGCTTCGGGAGCACCGCTAAAATAAAGTGTGTTCTCTGATTCTCCTTTGCAATTGTTAAGAGATACTGCAAAGCGTCTTTTTGATTCAAATTGAAGAAGATCCATCCTGGAGCAGCTTTCATCTATACCGTGCTCAGTAAGTCCAGCCTCGATCCCTGCTGTAATTATCGCTTTCTCGATCGGCCTTCCGTGGATATTAATTTTCCCCGTATCATCTCTCGCCCCCCCAACAAATGCGTCAGATGAGCGTACAGCCATACGAAGAAGCTCTGCATTATCGTTTCTTGCTTCATTTACTTTTCTTCCCATTCCCCAAAGAGTATGCAGACCATGAAGCTTCATTTTAGCTTCAGTCAGAGTGCCGGTTTTATCTGTAAGAATTGTGGTAGTAGAACCCAAAGTCTCCGCCGCTAAAAGATTTCTCACTAAGCCACCTTTTTTTAGTATTGCCTCCATCCCAAGAGCTAGCACGATAGTTACCGCAGCAGGAAGACCTTCAGGCGTTGATGCAACAGCTATTGCAATCGCAACCAATATCATTTCCCCCATTGCCTCACCACGAAGAAGCCCGATGAGTACAATGCCGATTACAGCCACTCCGATTAAATAAAGTAAGAATCTGGCAATTGAGCGAACATTTTGCTGAAGCGGGGTATTTCTTTCAACGTGCTGGTGAAGATGGCGTGCGATTTTGCCAACTTCTGTTTTCATTCCTGTCTCAACTACAACCCCTCGCCCAAAACCATTCACTACTAAAGTTCCCATCCACGCCATATTCATTCTTTCTGCAAGAGGTGTACCTGTTTTTTCTATGGCATCTATATCCTTACTAACTGCAACCCACTCTCCAGTAAAAGCCGCTTCGTTTACTGATAGATTTTTCTCCTTAACTAGTCGTACATCAGCTGGGACATAAGCTCCCCCGGTTAGCTCTACAATATCGCCCGGCACAAGTTCTTTAGAAAGAATTACTCTTCTTTTTCCATCTCGTATTACGGTTGCGTGTTTTTCTTGCGAGCCGCTTAGTGCTTCAAATGCCTTTGAAGCGCGACCTTCTTGAAAAGTGCCTATTGATACATTTATTAATATAGCTATGAATATAACTGTCGCATCCAAGTACTCACGAAGAAAAATTGTGGCAATACCAGCCACAAGAAGTATTAACACAAGTGGGCTTTTAAATTGCTTTAAGAAATTTTTAAATACTCCAAGTCTTTCTTTTGAAACTAATTCATTTTTCCCATGGAAAATGAGCCTTTCTTTGGCAATTTCCTCAGCCAGACCTCTTTTTATATCGGTATTTAGATTTGTGGCTACTGCTTTTGCCTCATTATTTTCCCATTCCATCTGGACAGTATAGCAGTTGCACTGACCCCAGTGACTGCTACAATTCCCACAATGTTACAAAACCAAATTAAAGAAGAAATGCGAGACGCGATGAAAGCGCGTCATGAGGTTAAGCTAAGAGTTCTCCGTGGCATTATGGCCGCTTTTACTAATGAGCTTGTAGCCAAAAAAAGAAAGCCCGACGAAGAGCTTTCTGACGACGAAGCTCTCTTGGTAATAAAGAGAGCTGCAAAGCAGAGACAGGATTCTATTGAACAATTTAATAAAGGAGGGCGAACGGATTTAGCCGAGACCGAAGAAGAGGAGCTTAAAGTTCTTGAAGGATATATGCCAGAGATGATGGGCGAAGACGAAATAAGAAAAGTAGCTGAAGCCAAAAAAACAGAGCTTGGAGTAGATGACAAAGCTAAAATGGGAATGCTAATGGGTGCAGTTATGTCTGAACTAAAAGGCAAGGCGGATGGAAATTCTGTGAAAGCAGTAATCGAGTCAATGTTTATATGACCACTTCTTGCCCCATTAGAAGCGAGGCTTTCTAATGGGATGAAAGAGCTTTCTGGAAAGGCCGACGGAGGTGACGTAAAAAAAGTGGTAGAGCCACTTTTTTAAGTCCAAAACATTAATATATAAGCCAAAATTTGCGACCCAACCGGCTGGGTCGCAAATTTTCATTGACAAAATACCATTTTCTTGCTATAAATTAACCAGCAAAACGGAGGTACCTGAATGGATAGGGTATTGGAAGCTGATGCTTCCAGAGTCACCATACAGCCAGATGGCTTCTGTGGCAGTATAACGTTCGTGTGCAAAGCTCCAGGCGATGAACTTCCCAACTGGGACAACGTCAACTGGTCAGCGCGCGATGATGGTCTCAACCTTAGCAAAGGGCAGTGGCAACGAATAAAGCGAAAAGCTGTTGCAGTGTTTCGCGACAAGCGAGGCTTCCGAAGACATAGCCGTCGACCCTTATGACCACGCTGAGAAGAAAATGAGGTAAGCAGGACAAGGGAGGGTCCTGCTAGCCTCATAATCACAATTCACACAAAAACCGCCGGAAGGCGTTTTTTTATTTCTAAAACAACAATTCTCCAGTTTTGCACCATGGTGCAAAACTGGAGAATGGTAAATATTATAAATTCTGCTTTTAATTATATGCTTCTCGCGTCCTCTATTTTAAAGTTTCCTATACTTATGCGTCTAAGCTCAGCCACCGTGGCAGGATGTCCCAATCGTTTTCCAAATTCCTCTGCTAATGATCGTATATAGGTACCACTACTTACATTAAATTCTACTTTAACTACCGCTCTCTTTTTTTCCAAATCATACGATATATCGTATGATTTTGCGCTATAGACAATCATCTTCCTTTCCGATGGTTTAAACTCTTCTCCTCGCCTAGCTTTTTTGTAAAGTGGTTCCCCTCTTTCCTTTATTGCAGAGTATCTCGGTACCGGCAAAGTTAGCCCCCCTACCATTTCTTGAAGCATGTTTTTAACTTTACTCACATCTAACTCATTGACTTCACTCTCCTCTATTATCTTCCCTTCTAAATCCCCTGTGTCTCTTTTTTCACCAACTAAAATATCTACTAGGTAAACTTTATCTAGTTTTAAGTATTCATTTAGCTTTTTAGTTCCCTCCCCAACCCCGACTATTAAAAGCCCTGTAGCAAGAGGGTCAAGCGTGCCAGCGTGGCCGATTTTCTTAATCCCAAGTTCTTTTCTAAGTTCTCGTATTACATCAAAGGAAGTAATCCCTTTGGGTTTGTCTATGAGAATAATATTCTCATTAAGCGACATGGATTTGCCTATTTAAAAGAGTTACAAGAAGAGCCGCTACAGCTGCAGCAACAAAAGCTATTTTAATCGAGCCAAAAGATACAAAGATTACAACGAGTCCGAGTATTAAAACCCTTCCTACTCCAAGAGCCATTTCGCGAAGCGTCGTAAATTCATCTATATAGTGACTATTGTCAGCAGAATGGTCATACATATTTGCATTAAGAGAGAGCATAGAAAAAGATTGGAAGAAAAACACTAACAATACCAAAAGCTATCTGCATTGCTAATCGGTTAAGATATAGAACTTTAGTATTGTGTGAAAAACTGATTCCTTTGAAATCTTTTACTGAAAGGCGCATCTACAAATTATATCAAACAACAGCGCCACGTTTGCCGCTTGATTCACAATTAAAGCTAAATGAATCAATACTATAAACTTCGTCATGACGAAGATTATAGTATTGAATTATGAATTTCCTTTTCTATTAACCGCGGATTATTAAGAAAACAAAGTAGGCTACATAAGCGAGCATTAAAAGAAGGCCCTCTGCGCGCGAGATATGGTATTTCTTACCAATCAAGACCGCTACCGTGGTAAATATTAGCGCCGCAAGAAGTGACGCAAAAATATCAAAGCGAAGCTCTGGGGCTACTACTATTGGTTTTATTAAAGCTGTTGTTCCTAACACCCCAAAAAGTCCGAATATATTTGAGCCAATAATATTTCCTATAGCTAGTCCTGGCTGTTTTTTTATTGCCGCTACAATTGATACTGTAAACTCAGGCACGGAAGTTCCAATAGCAACCAGTGTAAATCCTACAAAAGCGGGACTTAGGCGAAGAAGTTCTGCAATAGTAATGGCTCCATCAACTACAAAACGCCCTCCAATAAATACCCCAATAAATCCAAGCATGATCAGAACTATAGAGTTAAATATTGTGAAAACTCTGTAAGCTGTCTCATCTCCGTCAGCATTTCTTCTATTCAGCATAAACACAAACCAGAAGATAAGGAGTGTGACTAGTACCGCTCCTTCAGGTCTTGATATTCCATTTGTTGCAGTTCCAAAAAATGGAATAAGAATAGCCGCAGACGCAGTTAGCACTACTACGAGGTTTAGTGGCACATCGCGCATTATCCAGCCCTGTTTAAGCGCAAGAGGTGTAATAACTGAAATAAAGCCGAGCAAGAAAAGAGTGTTAAAAGTATGGCTTCCAATGATAGTAGCAAGCCCTATATTATGGCCGTTAAATACCGAAGCTACGTTAATAGCAAATTCTGGAAGTGAAGTTCCTATTCCCACTACCACAGCCCCTATAAACCACGTTGAGACCCCGAGAAGCTTTGCAATTGAGGCAGATCCATTTACTAAAATTTGCGCTCCTTTTACAAGAACATAAAAACCCACTGCAAAGAGTGAGACTGAAATAAGCGTTTCCATTAAGAAATATTATCTCATAAAAACCGAAACGCCGCGGGCTTCAAACTCCGCGGCGTTACTCTTTATGGTCATTTCCCGAAAGTCGTTATATAATTCCCGCACTTAAATATAGACGGCCCTATCGTCTAACGGTTTAGGACACCACCCTCTCACGGTGGAAATCGGGGTTCGATTCCCCGTAGGGTCACAATTTAGAACTTTTCCCAACGCGCGTCGCTCCGCGACGAATTCAGACAGAACTGGCGCGCCGAAGCGCGCGGATTTGTCACGAACCGTAGGGTTCGTTCCAACTTTTTTAATGAAGGAGCTGATTTCGTATAAATCTTGCGAGAAGCTCAAAAATTGGGCTTGTTTCGTATCTAAAATCCATTCCCGCAGGGGTTCGACCCAATTATTTCCCACACATTCAAAATCTTTCCTTTTCTCCTGCAAAGTAAGCGATTCTCTCATAAGCTTGTCTTTCTTGGCGAGGTAAATATCTTTAGGAACATCACCATCAATAAAAGCCGAGACAAGACGGTCAAGCTTCTCCTCGCTTGCTTTGATTTTGTTTGTAAGATTTTGAAGCGTACTTTGCGATGAGTGACTTTCTTCTTTCTCCCATGTATCAACTTGTTTGAGCATTTCATCAGTCACATCATCGGAAAGCGAAATTGTTTGCAGTCGTTCCTTTACCTCTGCGACAAGAGACTCTTCACGCAAATATCCTTGGGAACATATTCCTTTCTTTTTCGTACATCGATAGTAGCGATATCTGCCACCGCACTTTCCTGTCGCCCACTGCGCAGTGATCATACTCCCGCACTCGCCGCAACGAAAAAGCCCAACAAACGGAAAGTTGTGCGCGGTCTTGGTTTTGCGCGGGCGCTCTCGCGTCGCAAGGACTTTCTGCACGGCTTCAAACAATTTCGGGGAAATAATTGGCGCAAAGCTTCCGTCAAACCATTCCTCCTTATGCTTCACAAAACCTAGATACGCTCTGTTTGTAAGCAGTCGTTTGATGGAAGCTTTGCCAAGTGGCGCACCTTTGGAAGTAGTTACTCCGTGGAGCGCCAAAAAGTCGGCGAGAGATTCGTATGAATATGTTCCTTTTGCATACTCACGAAAAGCGCGAGCAATAATTTTAGAATGAGTCGGATGCGGTTCGATATTGCGAGTCTTTGGATTGTTCACATAACCAAAAGGTGCTTTCGTGAGCCACTCACCTCGCCGTACTTTTTGGCGCATACCTCGCTTGGTATTTTCTACCAAATTATCGGAGTAATACTTCGATTGACCGAACGCCACTTGAAGCATAAAGAGTCCCTGCGGGGTAGGTTCAAACCAAAAAGTCGGAAAACGCAAAGACGTAATTTTCTTTTGATCGACAAGATAAATGATGCGACCACCATCTACACTATTTCGCGCGAGTCTATCTGGATGCCATGCGAGAATACCCGCATTCTCCATTTCCTCAATCTTCGCCATCATTTTATTAAACACACTTCTCCCCGGAGTCTTTGCGCTTTTCGACTCTTGAAATGTCTCAACAATTTCAAGATTTTCTTTGCGAGCAAATTCACGAAGCTCAAAGAGTTGCGCTTCAATACTCATGACTTGTTTGTCATCATCCTCCGTACTCTTGCGAGCATAAAGAAAATATTTTGGTTTGATGTTCATATAGCTTTTAGATACGAAACAAGAGACAAATCCGCGCGCTTCGGCGCGCCAGTTCTGTCTGAATTCGTCGCGGAGCGACGCGCGTTGGGAAAAGTTCTAAATTGTGAAG